>JBDNHX010000155.1:0-9622 GCA_041688565.1 Planctomycetaceae bacterium | reverse complement strand
TCAGAGCATACTGGTCGACCGCACGGTCCAGGTTTTTCATGCCCGCATTGACGGTGTCTCGCAAGGAGGCACGGCGTTGCAGACGGTCCAGCGGCACGTCCTGGCGAAGCGTCAGATCGTCGACTCGAATCCGCTCCATCTTGGCCATATCCATGTCGTCGCCGGCTGGATACAGATAATACGGGTCGAAGGCTCGACCGAGGAATCCAGCGGTGCCGGCCTTACCGATGACGTTGCTCTCCTGAAGCGGGCGAGGCATCATGACGAAAGGCAGCATCGGCGTCTTGAGCGGCTTTAGCTTGACAATGTTGGAACCAAAGTTCGGGAAGTCCTTCGGACTTGGTGGCTCCAGCTGACCGGACGGGCTGATGTTGTCAGCTGTGTAGCCAGTCAGCATCTGATAAATCGCGGCGGTATGATTGAAAAGCCCGATCGGTGTGTAGCTGAGCGATCGAATCAAGGTGGCTCGGTGAATCTGCTGCGCCAGTTTGGGCAGCAGTTCCGTGAACTGACAGCCGGGGATCGTTGTGTCGATCGGCTTGAAGATACTCTTCACATTGTCAGGCACGTTGGTCTTTGGGTCCCAAAGATCCAGGTGGCTGGGGCCGCCCTGAAGATAAAGCATGATGACGCTTTTGGCCTGGCCGAAGCCCTTGCCACCGTAGCGTGCTTCTTCGTCGCTGACTTCGGCACCTCTGGCAGCGTTTTCAAGAAGAGTCGCGACGCTGAGCCCCGCCAGGGCGGAACTGCCGACTCTTAAAACCGCTCGACGCGAGTAACCGTCGCACGTGTCTTTGCCATATCGTCCGGGAATTACAAGCATTGTGAGCTCCTGAATGGGGCGGGCGAAAGTCGCGGAACAGTCAAAGCGTTCTTTTCAGAATTCGCTTTTCTGATCCCTGAGGGAACCTGAGTGTACGGATGCCGGCTCGGAATCTGCAATCGTTTCCAGTCCATAATAAGGGAATGACGCAATGTCTTCCGGACCGGCCTCATCTCGTCAGAGCCCGAATTTTCCGCGTTTTCCGCAGACTCAGCCCCCGATAGCGTGGACTTAAGGCGAGCGGGGGATGTAAATCCTCTGATTCGTTGCAAATGATGCGGAAATCAGGAGCAAATCTTACCGCAGGCATTGGGCATCGGAGGAACTTTTTTTCACTATCTTGATGCTGATTCTTCTGGTGGATTTTGTGAGACCGGACGTAAGATACAAAAGAGAAATCTTTTCTCACTGGCCGATGACATCACGCAGCCCGATCTAAATCCCATGATGATCGTTCACCGAAATGGAACCGCAGTTCTGCGCTGCACCGCAACAACCCTGTTGCTGGTGGGCGCGTGGATTGCGTCGGTCGTTTCGGCGTCGGCTTCGTGCGGCGACTACCTCCATCGACGGAATGCTGTTTCTCACGAACGTGCGTCAGCTGACCTGACCATCGAACAGATGGAAGGACTTCCATTTGACCTGCGTCTGCCGTCTTCGGAATCACCGACCAAACCGTGTTCAGGGCCAGGCTGCCGCAGGATGCCCGCTTCGTCGCCATTGCCGTTGGGCTCAACGAACCCAGCGACCCAAATGAATGACTGGCTTCTGGCGATGGATATGCAGGCTTCCCCGGTAACTCCACTGGGCCGCAGGATTCCGGACTGCTCTGACGTTCCGCCCCTCAGTCTCTTTTCTCCGCGGATCGACATTCCGCCCGAGCTCGCTTAAGCATCTTCTCTCAGCGCCGCAGTTAAAAATCGCGGCCAGGCACCCGACCACAGCGACTCGTTTTGCCTTGAGAGTCGCAGGTAGACTCCGTGTGCCGTCCGTCAACTAGTCGACTGCCGGAACTCGCTCCGCTCGGTCCGGCCTACATCCATCAGCACATCGTTGACAGAGCACTCGGCGGTTTTCCAGGGCCTCGGCACCTGCAAAGCGCCTGATGTTTTGGAATGTGAGTGCAATAAGGTGTCAGCCTTGCCGCTCACGATTTCGCGTCACCATCAACTCACCGGCAAGCAAATCTGTTTGGCCTGTTCTCTGATAGTAGATCAAATGCTTAAGGTCATCTCATGACAAACTCTATTTCCTCCGCCGGAGCTCCGGGACCAGTCCCGTCTGAACTCGCACCACCAGGTCCAAAGAAGATTGTTCGCAAAGCCATCGGGCCAAAGCTTCGGATTGTGTTCAACATCGTGCTTGCATTGCTGGCCTTGATCGGAGCCAACAGTGCCTACCTTGCAGGAGTGACATTTTTGCAATGGTGGAGCTCACAGACTTATGAAGACGTGTTCTATTCGTGGATGTTTCTGGCCCACATCATCATCGGACTACTGATCGTGGTGCCGTTTCTGGTCTTTGGCATCATCCATAGGCGAAACACGAAAGATCGAAAGATTCGCCGCACGGTGATGATTGGCTATGCGTTGTTCGCGGTTTGCATTCTGATATTGGTCTCAGGATTTCTTCTGCTGCGAGTCGAAGGCGTATTTGACCTGAAAAGCCCGTCAGGCCGTGCACTGGTCTACTGGGCTCATGTGGGAGCACCAATTGCGGGCGGGTGGCTGTACTGGATGCATCGGCTTGTCGGGCCTCGGCTGCGATGGAAACAGGGACTGATCTGGGCTGGACTGGCCGCAGGCGCGGCGCTCGGCATGATCTACTGGCAGTCTCAGGATCCGCGAGAATGGAACGTCGTGGGGCCGGCTGAGGGCACTCAATATTTCGAACCGTCTTTGGCACGCACCGCCACCGGCAACTTCATCGACGCAAAAACGCTGGACATGAACGACTACTGTCTGAAGTGCCACAAGGATTCGCACGCCGACTGGTCAAAGAGTGCTCATCGTTTCAGTTCGTTCAACAATCCGCCCTACCTTGCCAGCGTCGCAGAAACCCGCGAACTGGGGATGAAGCGTGATGGATCGGTACAGGGGGCTCGCTTCTGTGCCGGCTGCCACGACCCTGTGCCGTTCTTCAGTGGTGCCTTCGACGATCCAAAGTTCGACATGCTGAATCATCCCACGTCGCAGTCCGGGATCTCGTGTACGGTGTGTCATGCCATCACGCATGTGAACAGCAACGTGGGCAATGCTGACTACACGATCGAGGAACCCATTCACTATCCGTTTGCAAAGAGCGAAAACGGATTGCTGCAATGGGTAAATAATCAACTGGTGAAAGCCAAGCCGTCGTTTCACAAAAAGACATTCCTGAAGCCGCTGCACAAGACGGCCGAGTTTTGTGGCGCCTGTCACAAGGTGAATTTGCCATTCACACTGAACCATTACAAGGACTGGCTGCGCGGCCAGAATCATTATGACAGCTGGCTGTTGAGCGGCGTTTCCGGGCACGGAGCTCGCAGTTTTTACTACCCCGAAAAAGCTCAGGTCGACTGTAACGGCTGCCATATGCCGCTGCAGGAGTCAGACGACTTTGGAGCTCAGTATTTTGATGAATCGGGCAATTTGAAAATCCACAACCACCTGTTTCCCTCGGCTAACTCAGGGCTCAACTGGCTGACGCACAACGACGACGTCATTGAGGCGCACGACAAATTCCTGAAAGGCACGATGCGAGTCGACGTCTTTGGAGTACGTGAAGGAGGCACCATCGACGGAGTTCTGAAGGCTCCTCTGCGACCGGAAGTGCCGACGCTCAAACCCGGCAACAGCTATCTTCTGGAAACCGTCATTCGCACAGTCAAAATGGGACATCATTTCACTCAGGGGACCACCGACTCCAATGAGATCTGGCTGGAAGTGTCGGTAAAGGCCGGGGATCAGCAGATCGGAGCCAGCGGCATGATGAAGGACGACAACAGCGTCGACCCATGGTCTCATTTTGTGAACAACTTTATGCTGGACCGGTACGGCAATCGAATTGATCGCCGGAATGCTCAGGATATTTTCGTCCCGCTGTATGTCCATCAGATTCCGCCCGGAGCCGGTCAGACCGTGCACTACAGCTTCACAATGCCGCAGGCCGTGAACGCTCCGGTGACTGCAAAAGTTCGATTGCTGTATCGCAAGTTTGATTCAATCTACATGGACTTTGTGGACAAGAAGACGAACGAACTGGGCCGACCGATTCGCGGCCACAAGGAAGGTCAGCCGTATCGAAACGAACTGCCGATCCTCGTGCTGGCGGAAGACGAAGTGACATTTCCGGTGGAAGGTGTCGCTGCGGAAGTGACCAATGCCAAACGCGAGATCCCCGAATGGCAACGCTGGAATGATTATGGAATCGGCATGCTGCTGAAGGGCAAGGGCGCATTGAAGCAGGCGACTGAGGCCTTCACGCAGGTGGAGAAACTGGGACGTTACGACGGACCCCTGAATCTCGCTCGCACGCAGGTTGCGGAAGCCGGCCCGGGCCAGTTGGATGCCGCGGCCGTGGCGATTCAGCGGGCGGCTGCCTTTCAAGATCCTCCGGCACCGCCATGGACGATGGCCTGGCTCAGTGGTGTGATCAATCGGCAGCAGGGCCAGCTGGAAAGTGCCGAAGCGAATTTCCGACAAGTGCTGGAGTACCGTACAGAAGAAACCGTCAAGCGAAAATTTGATTTCAGCAAGGACTACGAAGTGATCAATCTGCTGGGTCAGACCGTGTTTGATCGCGCATTACAGATTCGAGGCGACTCACGGGCTGAAGAGCGCACCGCAAGGCTGAAGGAGGCCGTGGAGATCTTCGAAAAAACCCTGGCCATCGATTCCGAGAATGTGGATGCTCACTACAATCTTGGTCAGCTGTATTCGCAGTTGAATGATCCGCAGAAAGCGGCCAACCATCAGGCACTGCACGGGAAGTACAGGATTGACGATACGGCTCGAGGCGAAGCGGTCAGCAAGGCACGTCAAAAGTATCCGGCTGCGGACTTCGCATCGGAGGCGCTGGTAATTTATGATCTGCAGCGCGAACAGAAAGCCGGCCAGACCGCGGTGCAGCGAACCGATGTCGGCGAGCCGCAATAGGTTGTCCTGCGATACATCCGTGTGTCGGCAAATTGTTTTTCAGCGAGCCAGTCTCCAGAGAATAAGTGAACGCTCATGGCCCACGAATCGAATCCCTCGGATGCTGAGGAAACGCAGAACGATGATGTTGTCCGAACGGCCGTTCTTTGGTCGCTGGGGGCACTCGCGGTGCTGATCTCAGGCGGACTTCTGCTCTGGCTGCTGACACGGAAGCCGCCGGAAGCGGTCGTCGTCAACGCCGGTCCGACCGCACTTCCAACGGAACGCATTGCGCCGACGTTGGAGATCCCCGATGTGCCGTTTACAGAAATCACGGAGCAGGCCGGCATCGATTTTGTGCATACGAACGGCGCCGAAGGGGAAAAGCTGCTGCCGGAAACCATGGGCGGCGGCGGTGCGTTCTTTGATTTCGATAATGATGGCGATCAGGACCTGCTGTGCATCAATGGCAACGTCTGGCCCTGGGCAAAAGATAAGCCGGAGAATCCGCCCACGTCGGCTTTGTACGTCAACGACGGAAAAGGTGGATTCTCCAATGTCACCGCAGGCTCCGGGCTGGACGTGGCAATGTATGGCAACGGTGTCGCATGCGGAGATTTCGATAACGATAACGACGTCGATCTTTATGTCAGCTGCCTGGGAATCAATCATCTGTTTCGCAATGACGGTGGCGGAAAATTCGTCGACATCACAGCCGCCGCAGGAGTCGGTGGGGGTGAGGATGACTGGAGCAGCAGCAGCGGGTGGCTCGATTATGACAACGATGGCGATCTGGATCTTTTCGTCTGCAACTATATCCAGTGGTCACGCGAGCTGGATCAGTCAATGGAATTCACGCTGGATGGAACGCTGCGAGCCTACGGACGGCCGACAGATTTCACAGGCGCATTTCCCTCGCTGTATCGCAACGAAGGCAACGGAACATTTAGTGATGTGTCGGACGCGGCGGGAGTTCAGGTCCGGGATTCCAACACCGGTGTGCCGCTTTCCAAATCGCTGGGCGTCACGTTTGCCGATGTGAACTCGGACGGATTGGTGGACATCGTTGTCGCCAATGATACCGTTCAGAATCTGCTTTTTCTGAATCAGCCGGGCGGCACATTTATCGAAAGCGGCGCCACGGTGGGTGTTGCTTTCGACAATGCGGGTGCTGCGCGCGGCGCGATGGGAATAGATACGGCCTGTTTTCGAAATTCTGCGGCCATCGGAATCGCGATCGGCAATTATGCGACCGAGATGACGGCGCTTTATGTTTGTCAGACACCCGGCATGGCCATTCCGATTTTTCGAGACGAAGCGGTCTCCAACGGAATTGGTCCCGTGACTCGCACCGACCTGAAGTTTGGCGTTCTGTTCCTTGACGCCGATCTGGACGGTCGCCTGGATCTGTTTGAAAACAACGGGCACCTGGAGGAAGACATCCGAGTTGTTCAGGCCAGTCAGCAGTATGAACAGCCGCCTCATCTGCTGTGGAATTGCGGCACCGAGTTCGATAACGAATTTGTCATGTTGCCGGAAGCAAAGACCGGCGCTGACTTCAGTAAACGAATGGTGGGACGTGGTGCGTCGATGGCCGATATCGATGCGGACGGTGATCTTGATCTCATTCTGTTCAGCTCCGGTGGCAGACCGCGGCTTCTTCGCAACGACCAGAAGTCCGGTCACCACTGGCTGCGGGTTCGACTGACAGGAACGACGTCCAACAGAGATGCGATTGGAGCCACTGTGGAGGTCACTCTGCCCGATGGAACGGTGCTTTCACGCACAGTCATGCCAACTCGCAGCTATCAATCGCAGGTAGAACTGCCGGTGACATTTGGATTGGGCCAGGCGGATAGTGTGAAGGAAATGACCATTCGCTGGCCAGGTGGCGCCATCCAGAATGTTACGCCGCCATCCGTCGATCAGCAGATCACCGTCGTCCAGGACAGCCCGTAGCGTTTTCTGTTCGGGCGATATTTCGGTCACCCTTATGAATCTGTCAGCTTATGAATCTGTCAGCTTATGAATCTGTCAGCTTATGAATCTGTCAGCTTATGAATCTGTCAGCTTATGAATCTGTCAGCTCATGATTCGGTCAGCCGATGATTTCATGGATCACATGGCCGTGTACATCCGTCAGACGGCGCTGGATGCCATTGTGATAATACGACAGCCGTTCGTGATCAAGTCCCAGCAGGTGCAGCGCGGTGGCATGCAGATCGTACGAGTACGTCGGATTTTCGGCCGCTTTGAAACCAACCTCGTCACTGGTTCCGTAGCTGGTGCCGCCCTTGATGCCGCCGCCGGCAAGCCACGTAGTGAACACGCCTGGATTGTGGTCGCGTCCCTTCTGCTTGCCCTGCATAAACGGCTGGCGTCCGAATTCACTGGTGCAGAACACGAGCGTGGAATCCAGCAGGCCGCGCGACTTCAGGTCGGTCAGCAGTGCGTGGGTTCCCGTATCCAGAATGCGGCCCCAGTAGCCATGATCGCGAACGATGTCTTCGTGGGAGTCCCAGTTGGGGCGAATTTTCTTTGCCCCGGTGTTTTCAGCACCGCAGAAGATCTGAACAAACCGCACTCCACGTTCCACCATCCGTCTGGCCAGCAGGCACTGGCGACCAAACGGGCCAGCGTCTTCATCCGGCAGATTATAGAGCTGATGGATCGACTGCGTTTCACGAGACAGGTCGACCGCCTCGGGGGCGCTCAGCTGCAGCTTTGCCGCCAGTTCGTAACTTGCGATGCGAGCCTCCAGCATTGAATCACCAGGTCGATCGGCCGCATGCCTGCGGTTCATGAGCTGCAGAAAATCGCGTTCGGCTGTTTCGTCGTCCTTGCGACCATCTGCCGGAAACAGATTGGCGATCGGATCTTTACTCGCCGCTGTTTCAATGACGGTTCCCTGATGCACGGCTGGCAGGAATCCGGTACCCCAGTTCAGCACGCCACCCGGCGGCAGGCCCCGCATATCAGGCAACACCACAAACGAAGGCAGGTTGTCGGCTTCTGATCCAAGTCCGTAAGTGACCCACGAACCCATGCAGGGAAAACCCGGACGAATGAAACCGCTGTTCATCATAAACATGGCAGGGCCGTGCAGGGCTGATTTATTCTGCATGGAATAGATGAAAGCCATCTCATCAACATGGCGGCTCATTAGAGGAAACAGGTCGCTCAACCATCGGCCCGATTCACCGTGCTGGCGAAATCGCCAGAAGCTTTTTGCGTACTCCCCAGCCACGCCGGCAAAAGTCTGCTTGCCAAGCTCGGCATCAAATGAGGTCCCATGAGCTTTCTCAAGCTCCGGTCGATAGTCCCAGGTATCGACGTGACTCATGCCGCCCGGGCAGAAGATTTCGATCACGGATGTGGCCGTCGCCGGATGATGCGGCTTCAGGGAATCGGTTCGCACGCCGGCTTCGACCGGTCCTGCATTGGCAGCTTCCTGATGAAGCAGGGACATCAGCGCCGCGATCCCCAGTCCATCGCCGATGCCCTGCAGCAACAGTCGCCGAGACGTTGCGTGATGAAGGTCGGTATTACGGGGCATGGTCATATCAATTCTGTCGTCGTTATTTTTTTCATTCTCGGAGGTCTCGCCTCGGAGATGCGAGCCACGCCGTGATTGGGATTATTCAATGTCGCTCGTCACTCCGTGGCGAGACCTATATCGTGTTGCGGAACAAAATCTCGCCTCGGAGATGCGAGGCAACAATGTGGCCCGTCATCTGTTTGATTGTCGTTTCTCTGGCGAGCGTGTTCCAGTGTTCAGGCACCGCATTTGTGGGGAGCGGTGTGAGAAAGAATGGAGTTGAAACCGTTGGCAGTGAGTTGTGCTGGAGGCGTTTGTGGATACGCTCCGCCTGCACACGCTGTCCGCACACTATTGTACTCCACGTCAAAGATTATCCGTACGGAACTTTGCATGCATCAGGTTATCGCCGCCTTTGGCTACTTCGTCATGATCTTTCTGGCTTGGCTTATGAGTTCCCATCGGGCTCGATTTCCCTGGCGAGTTGTCGTTGGTGGCTCCGTGCTGCAGGTGCTGTTTGCCTGGTTCATTCTGGACACTCAGATTGGTCTGCAAGTCTTTCGTGTCATGGGCGACGCCTTTACGCGGTTGCTGAGCTTTGTGGACGCCGGCTGCAGCATGGTTTTTGGAAGCGACTTCCGAGAACACTTTATTGCGTTCCGAGTTCTTCCGACCATCATCTTCTTTTCAGCACTGATGGCTATTCTCTACCACATGGGACTGATGCAGATTCTGGTGAAGGGACTCAGTCGAATCATGCAGGTGACACTTGGTACGTCCGGCGCTGAAAGCCTGTCGGCATCCGCCAACATCTTTGTCGGACAAACCGAAGCTCCTTTGGTCGTCAGACCTTATCTGGCAAAAATGACGCGATCTGAACTGATGTCTGTCATGGTCGGTGGTTTCGCAACGATCGCTGGCGGAGTCATGGCGGCGTACATCGAAATGGGCATCAGTGCGGCTCACCTGCTGACGGCTTCAGTGATCTCGGCACCCGCTGCGTTGTTGATTGCCAAGGTACTTCAGCCGGAGGTGGACACGCCTGAAACGCTCGGGATGCCCAAATACGAAATGCCTCGCACAACCGGCAATCTGATCGAAGCGGCGACGGCCGGGACGTCAGAAGGCCTGCACCTGGCTTTGAAT
>JBDNHX010000154.1:0-9774 GCA_041688565.1 Planctomycetaceae bacterium | reverse complement strand
CCTGTCGTCCTGAAACCTGTCGTCCTGAAACCTGTCGTCCTGAAACCTGTCGTCCTGAAAGTAGCGGAGCGAAGTGAAGGATCTCCCCGCGAGAAATTTTCAGGGACGGGAAAATGCTATGAAACATCAGTGTCTGGTCGCCATTACTGCAGGTGATGTGTCCGGGATCGGTCCGGAGATCATTGTGCGTGCCGTGACGGATCCAAATCTGCGGAAGACATTCAGCCCATTGCTGGTCGGTCATCCCAAAATCTTTCAGCAGGCTTCTGCGCTGACCGGGCATGCTCTGCCATTGAAGGTGGTTGATGCAATAACGCGAGATCGCGAAAAAAACCGTGAGCACATTTTGCGAATTCTTGAAGCTGGGCACTATCCCTGCTTAAACCCGTGCGGAGATGAAGTGCTGTCTGCTCCTCGGGGTCGGATCAGCGCAATCGCCGGTGACGCTGCTTATCAATATCTGACTGCCGCCATTCAACTGGCTCGCAGTGGCGAGGTGGATGCCATCGCGACTGCACCGCTTAATAAAGAATCGCTGCACCTGGCAGGACATCCTTTTCCAGGCCACACCGAGATCCTTGCTGAGCATTGCGGGGTTCAGGACTTCGCCATGATGCTGCATTTGCCCGAATCCGCAATTGCCAGATGGCGAGCGATGATTCGGCCGAACACTCAACCACTGCCGCCGCTGCTGAACGCCAAATGCGGACTGAGCATTGCCCACGTGACGCTGCATACTTCTATCCGCAGTGTTCCACTGTCGCTGAGCGAAGAGGCGATCGTGGACAAAGTGCATTTGATGGCCCGTTTCCTTCAGTCGATTCAGTGCGAACGACAGGCGATCGCGGTTTGCGCTTTAAATCCTCACGGAAGTGAGCACGGACTCTTTGGCGACGAGGAAGAGCGACTCATCGAGCCCGCGGTGCTGCGATGCCAGAAGACTCTGCCCAATGTCACCGGCCCGCTGCCGGTAGATACTTTAATTCGGCGAGCCATCGCTGGCGAATTCGACGGTGTCGTTGCAATGTACCACGATCAGGGTCACATCCCGGTGAAGCTGATCGGTTTCGATACGGCTGTCAATATTACACTTGGCCTGCCGATTATCAGAACAAGTCCAACCCATGGAACTGCGTTTGATCGTGCGTGGCAGCCAGCACTTCCAGCCGATCCGAACGGAATGATCGAAGCCATCCGGATGGCGACGGTTCTGGCCGAACATGGCGAGCCATAAGCCCTCAAATCGTTGACGAAAAATCGTGATGGGGTCTTGATCCAGCATCCACGCGTCGACAACCGCCGTGTTGAAGAACTTGAGTCCATCTTTCCAAAAAAAGTTTTTCATCCGCCCTGAAAATCTGAAAAACGCCGTTTTTGCGTGCAGAAACAGCTATTGACGTGTTCTGCCGGTTTCTTCTAACTTCCGCTCACTCGAACTGTGGTTCCTGCAGTTCAAATCTCCTCTCGTTCTCTCCTCTCGAATGTCTGTCGATTTTTCCTTACTTGATTTGTGGTTGGATCAGGAACACCGCATTCCACAAACCACCGATTGATCTCCAGGGAATCGCGCATTCAACATCCCGCCCTGTCACCGATTTCTCGGTGACTTCCCGGAGGCTCTCTGATGTCTCGTTTTACTGGCTTTTGTGCTGGCCTGCTCATGGTTAGCTCGTTAAGTGGATGCTGTCTGCTCGGCCATGGCTGTGGCGGCGGTGGTGGCGGCTACGCTCCGTATGGTGGCGGCGGTGGCTGTTCTCCATGTCAGACGGGTGCCGGCATGGCTCCGCGCTATCCATCTGCCGGACTTTACAATCCTGGCATTTCACATTCTGCATTCCTGGCACCACAGGTCGCCGGCTACGCTCCTCAGGGTGGTCAGCAGTTGGTGATGATGGACACTCTTTCGACCTACTAAGATTTCCACTGACTGATTCAAAGCTGCGTGTTCACATCTTTTACGCAGGCCCTCCCTCTTCGTCTTCTCTGTTCCTCTGCCGAGCGATTCGATACCCTTGAGTCGCTCGGCATTTTTGCTGCGCGCAGCGGTCTCCGTGGATTTTTTTTTCGCACGACCGTTCTTGCCGTCAACAGATTCGCAGAACAGGGTTGTCAGAATGCCTTCAGATTCTTTACCACAACTTTCCGACTCCACATGTGGAGGAGGACCGGGGTCCGTCCCCGTTTATAACTGTGTCGTGATTCTGTCACCGATCGCAGACAGTTCAAAACTGCGCGGACGGATTGCAAATCTGGCAGGCATCGCCGCTGACGGGTACACAGAACGAGATGTTCTGATCCAGCTGTCTCGACGGTTCAAGACAGTCGTCCAGGAATACGCACGTTGTGCTCAGGCAATTCCGTGGATAGAACCTCCCGATTCTCCGGGGCCAGACGAACAGCAACGTTTTATTCCTGTTCATCTCTGAATTCTTATACGGCGTCTTCTCGCACCTTTGTGAAGTCTCAGTCAGTAAAGGGGTCAGGAATCAATAGCCAAACGGCCCGAAGGGTGCTGCGAACTATTGGTCCTGACCTTTTTTGCGAGCCGCCATTCGTTTCATTGTTGACAGAGCAGCAGTGATTGCCGCTCTGGCCGGTTCACAGAAAGCGTCCCATGGTTACTCCTTCTCCGTCAGCCAGTCGAGCCCTCAATCGCCAGAAACTTGTGAAGACAAGAATCATCGCCACAGTCGGTCCGGCCAGTGAATCCACGGAGATGCTGAGAGAGCTTGTCGTTTCCGGTGTGGATATTTTTCGGCTCAACTTCGCGCATGGAAGTCATACCTGGTTATCAGAACTGGTTCGAAAGATTCGCCAGATCTCTGCCGAGCTCGAGTGTCCTGTAGGAATCCTTGGGGACCTCTCCGGTCCCAAGATTCGTCTTGGTGAAATCATCGGAGGAGAGGTTCAGTGCAACGAAGGTGCAGAATTTCGCTTTGTCCGCGGGACAGCATCTGATGTTGTCACCGACCTGACGTGTACCTATGAGCCGTTGGTTGATGATGTGAAACCCGGCGACCGCATTCTGCTCGCCGACGGAACGGTCGGCATGGTTGTGCTGGAGAAAGATTCGGCCGCCGAGTGGATTCGCTGCCTTGTCATTCAGGCCGGAAAGATTCGCAGTCGTCAGGGCGTAAACCTCCCCGGAGTTGCTTTGAGTACGCCGAGCGTGACAGAAAAGGATCGCAGGGATCTTGAGTGGGCTCTGCAGAACCAGCTCGATTTTATCGGCCTGAGTTTCGTGCGTCAGGCTGAGGACATTCGCGATCTCCATCGATTGATCGAGGCTCATCATCCGAAAGTTGTCCCGCTTATTGTTGCAAAGATTGAAAAGACGGAAGCCATCTCGGATCTCGAAAACATTCTTGATGCGACCGATGCCGTCATGGTGGCCCGCGGTGATTTGGGGGTCGAAGCGGAAATCAGCAAAGTCCCCATTCTGCAGAAGCTGATTATTCGCCGCTGCAATGAATTGCGAATCCCTGTGATCACCGCCACACAGATGCTCGACAGCATGCAGACGAATGAGCTGCCAACTCGAGCGGAAGTGACCGATGTCGCAAACGCTGTGATCGACGGAACGGATGCCGTCATGCTGTCTGGTGAAACAGCCATCGGCGCGCATCCGTTGCAATGCGTTCGCATGATGGACCGAATTGCCGTGGAAGCGGAAACGCTGGTGGTCGCTGCGAATCCGGGTTCCCTTCGCGATGATGAAACACGCCGCGCACGACCGATCACAGAAGCTGTGACTCGCGGAACCATCGCCGCCGCTGAATACCTGCAGGCCGACCTGATCGTGGTGGCGACCGTGACCGGCAGGACGGCTCTTGCCCTGTCACGCATGCGAGGCAAGGTTCCCATTCTGGCTCTCACCGATCGTGACGATGTGGCCCGCAGAATGTGTCTGTACTGGGGCGTGACTTCGGTTCTGAACCGAGCTGTTCAGCATTCGGCCGAAGCGCTGCTTAAGTTTGTCATCACATGGGGACAAAAAAACAGCCTCCTGCGTTCCGGCAGCAAGATCATCATCGTTGGCCACACGAACTGGCTTGGCGAAACACACGATCTGATGATGGTCCATGTGGTTCCCTGAGCCCCAACAGGTTTTCGATCTTTTTCGGCTCGCGTTCAATGTTGGAATTTTCTAACCAAGAGGCTTTTTTCAGCCTTGCCAGGGCGAAAGTCAGCCCACCCCGCTTGCAGGTTTCATCGAGCTGCCTAAAGTCGCACGGCAAAGGCCGTCTTCCCAAACCCCGATCAGCAAACTGCAGCAAAGAAACTTCATGGTCCATATTGATCGAATTTACACACGCAGTGGCGACCATGGCGAGACGGGCGTTGGCAGCGGTGAACGCGTTTCTAAACTGGATTTGCGGATTGTTGCCGGCGGTTCGGTCGATGAGACAAATTGCGCTATCGGCGTTGCCCTCGCCGCCGGGCCATTGCCTGAAATGGGTGGCATTTTGACGGCCCTGCAACAGTTCCTTTTTGATCTGGGTGCCGACCTCTGCGTGCCACTTCCGATTAGCGGCGCAGATCCGCTGCCAGCCAGAATCACGCAGGATCATGTGGAGAAACTGGAGCGGCTGATTGACCATTTCTGTGGAACTCTGCAACCGCTGAACAGCTTCGTCCTTCCTGGTGGACATCCCGCTGCGGCCGCTCTGCACATGGCTCGCAGCATCTGCAGGCGAGCGGAAGTCGACGCCCTGCGACTGCATCAAAAAACACAGATCAATCCGTTACTGCTGATCTCCCTAAACCGCCTTTCGGACCTTCTGTTCGTCATGGCTCGCGTAGCAAACGAGAACGGCCGGACAGACGTCCTGTGGAAGCCCGGCAACGGTCTTCTGAACGCCAACCACTAACGGCGGACTTCCCGGAGCGAAGTTAGCGTCCAATATGTATCCAACTGGCGGTTGGCAAATAAAGTGGCGAAGCGCGTAATTTCGTGGATCAGGGTCTGGTGTAACGTCAGAAGGTTGAGGTTGAAACGAACAAAGCCCGCCGCCTGGATGGCGACGGGCTTTGGGTGTTAAAGCAAAGGTCCAGATCATTACGGCAGAATAACAGAGTCAATCGCATGGACGACGCCGTTGGCACATTCGATGTCAGTGGCGACGATCGAAGCCCCGGCGATTTTTGCACCGCCTTCAGAAGTGATTTCGGCCGACTTCCCGTTGACGGTCTTCAGATCGGCAGAAGCCAAAACGTCAGCGGCCATCAATTTGCCTGGCACAACGTGGTACGTCAGGATTGCCACGAGTTTTTCTTTGTTCTCTGGCTTCAGCAGGTCGGCCACTGTTCCCTCTGGAAGCTTGGCGAACGCTTCATCCGTTGGAGCGAAAACGGTGAATGGACCTTTGCCCTTCAACGTTTCCACGAGACCGGCGGCCTTCACGGCTGCAACGAGTGTCTTGAAGCTCCCAGCCTTGACGGCAGTGTCGACGATGTCCAATGCTTCCGGCGTTTCAGCCTTTGGCAAAATCACGCTGTCGATCACATGAATCACGCCGTTGCTGCAGGCGATGTCAGTCTTCACGACATTGGCCGCGTCGACGGTGACTTTGCCGCCCGCAACCTTAATAGCGACTTCCTGACCCTGAACTGTCTTTGCAGACTTCAGCTTCACAACATCAGCCGCCATGACCTTACCGGCCACGACATGATAGGTCAGAACGGCAACCAGCTGATCCTTATTTTCTGGCTTCAGCAGGTTGGCGACTGTGCCCTCTGGAAGCTTGGCGAATGCTTCGTCCGTTGGAGCAAATACTGTGAACGGACCTTTTCCCTTCAATGTTTCCACAAGACCCGCGGCCTTCACGGCGGCAACGAGGGTCTTGAAGGAGCCGGCGCTGACAGCGGTATCGACGATGTTAGCGTCCTTTCGGATGGGCACCGCAGACGTCGTCATGGCTCGCCTGTGAACCACGGTGGCGTGCTGTCGAGTCACAGCGGAAGAATTGCAGGACGTATTACGACGTGCTGAGTGCCGAACCACATAGCGTTCCGCAATGGCAGAACCCGAAACAGCAATCAACGTCAACAAAGTTAACAAAAGCTTCATAATGATCTCCTGAGGCCGCTCAATCAGCCTGCGATTTTGTTCTTGAAAATTGAACCGGGCAGACGGCCGCACAGAATTGCCGGGCAAGTTTTGCCTGGCGAGAAAATCATGCCTGCAGGGCATCGACGATTCTGAATGATCAGCACAAGCCCACAGCAACAATGAAACTCAGTGATTCGCGAATCGACATCGTGTCTACAAGCGTTCTATGCTCGACGATTCAACTGGCCACTAAATTCAGAGAACCGATTGAGGCGATTTTCTTCGCTCCGCGTTCTCGCTGGAGGATTGGGCGAAGTACAAAGGAGGAGCAAAAAAGAGCTCAGCCTTTTGATCGGCCGAGCTCTTTGAACGTTCTCGCTTTACCTTCAGGCAATGCAGAAAGAGCGAGCAAGAACGCCGCTCTGATCAGCCGCCGCAGGTGACTCCCAGCATGACAGAATTCAGGCCGCTGCCAATGCCCAGCAGAGCCAGCTTCGTACCGGAGGAAGGAGGATACTGTTCGAGTCCCATGGAGAGACCCATCGGCAGCGCGGCGGCACCTGTATTTCCCAACAGCTCGACAGTAGGGAAATCGAGACTTGGCTTGAGCTGCAGTCGTTCCATCAGCAACGTGCGGTGCTGTTTACCCACCTGATGCGTAAAGACGCGGTCAACATCTTCATTCTTCCAGTGCAACGCTTGACGCGCTTTGGCCCACGCTTTTTCGGCAAGTGCGATTCCGGCGTGCAGAAGAGCTTCGGAATCCGTTTCCATCCGAGGTCGTCCGTCGCCATGTCGGTCCGCCTGAACTCCGCCGGAGCAGAGTTTGTGGGCCGAAGAATCTGAAAGGAACGCGCCGCCCTGCAGGCGGTGTCCAGTTTTACTGAGCTTTCGATCGCAGAGAAGAATGGCGGCGGAACCGGAGCCGATGGTGAGCGATGCAAAGGCTCGTTTGATGCTTTGGCGAGTCAGCGTGGAATCCTGCAGCAGGCTGTCAATCGTTCCTTCGACAAGATCTCTTCCGCTTTCTGTGCCGACGACGATGCCCGCGCGAATTCTTCCCAGTTCAATCTGGTCGGCAATAATTAACATTCCATTCAGCAGACCCAGACACGCGTTGCTGACGTCCATCACCAGCGACGATTCCGGAAGACCGACCCCCGCGTGAACGCCGGCGGCGGTGGCTGGTTCCATTTGGTCGCGGCACACGGAGCCATGAATCAATGCACCGATGTGACGCTGATCCAGACCGGACTTCTGAAGAGCGGCCCTCGCCGTCAGGATACTGATTGATCCGGGCAATGTCCCCGGATCAAACCAGCGACGTTCGCGAATTCCGGTCATCAGTTCCAGCCGCCCGGCGGGAAGTCCCAGCCTCTGATAAACCGGGGCCAGACGCTGTTCGATTTCATCTGAAGTGATTACATGCGGAGGCAGCGTGTGGGTCACTGCTTCGATGCAAACGTGTTCATACCGCATTTCAGGCCGCTTTCGAACCAAAGCTACAATGAGTCAACATCAGGCAGTCGTCGCGGAGGCTCGCGTGCTTGTTGGGGACCAAACTTTACGGATGAGGCTGGCAGAGGCTGACTGAAAACGTAGAAGGCCTCGCCTCATTGCGTTTCATTCCAGCTGCCCATCCCTTTGTTTATTCTTGACAACGCACCGGGAGCAATCCCGCGTTCAAACTGCAGCGGGCGGAGTGTAGCGGTGACAGTCAAAGTGCTCAACCAGCGAAATCGGATGGAAATTGTTTGGGCTTCTCGGTTGAGCCTCAGTGACGGGACTCTAGAATGCAGGCAACCGGAAGTGGTGATTTCAAAGCTGAATGCTGACTGTTCAGCCAGCTCAATCTTCTGTGTTGCCTGGATGAAGGATTTCTCGCATGCCATACACTTTGCCCGCTTTGCCCTACGCTTACGATGCGTTGGAGCCTCACATTGATGCTCGTACGATGGAGATTCATCATACCAAGCATCATCAGGCTTATATCAACAACGTGAATACAGCCCTCGGCGATTCACCTCTCGCGACCAAGTCTGTCGAAGACCTGATCACCGATCTGACCGCTGTGCCGGAAAATATCCGGACGGCCGTTCGGAACAATGGTGGCGGACATGCCAACCATAGTTTGTTCTGGACAGTTCTGTCACCAAAGGGTGGCGGAACTCCAACGGGAGCACTCGCCGCAGCCATTGACAAGGCCTGCGGAAGCTTCGACGCGTTTAAGGAACAATTCGGCAAGGCCGCAACGACTCGCTTTGGCAGCGGTTGGGCCTGGTTGAGCGTCAAGGCTGATGGAACATTGGTTGTCGAAAGCACTGCCAATCAGGACAGCCCGCTGTCCGACGGTCGGACTCCAATTCTGGGTCTGGACGTTTGGGAACATGCCTATTACCTGAACTACCAAAACCGCCGTCCAGACTACATCACTTCTTTCTGGAACCTCGTGAACTGGCCAGAAGTGGATCGCCGTTTTGCAGCTGCCCACGGCAAGTAGAGCATTGCCCGCAGTTGCCATCCCACGGCAGCCTTGATGGACTCTATGCATCAACCGCCCGAAGTCGATCCGCACGATCGTCTTCGGGCTTTTTCATGGGCCGACGGTTTTTACAAAACAAACGGGCAGGATTTCTTCCTTCCGCCGTTCGCTGGCTAGAATCGCAAAAGGGGACATTGATTT
Source organism: Planctomycetaceae bacterium (assembly GCA_041688565.1). GTDB lineage: Bacteria > Planctomycetota > Planctomycetia > Planctomycetales > Planctomycetaceae > SXXK01. Next base: position 1,039 of record JBDNHX010000154.1, on the reverse strand, counting down.
ATAGGGAAAGCAGAATGTCCCCTTATTGCCTTCCCTTTGCTTTTGATGCTTCGTGACCCTTCTGGCCCTTTTGATGCTACTTTGAGCGTTCAGACGCGGGTCCCAGAACCTCCACCGACACGACGTATCCAATTTTTTCGTTTCGTATGAACAACGGTCTGCGAATTTCCTCGAACTGGGTTGGTAAAAAGCTGACGCTCTTCCGGACCATCGCGGGAACGGTTACAACACAACTGAAGGGCCGGTAGGCGGGGAATTCGCGCCGACGATTTCTGTCGTAAATTACGTCTGGCTCGCTGCGAAAAATGAGAGATGCTCTCCGGACACCGAGCCCGCTTAACCGGTACTGCATCATTTGGTCGCCAGATTTGACTGGAGATTGTAGTCAGTGGACACAGTACAGGCAACTTTATCTCGCCTCAGCCAGGTTGATCTTCCGGCCGATGATCGCCGTTCGTCGCTACGCAAGTTTGCAGCACAAACTGGTTGGTATCCGAGCGACGAAATCCTCGGATACAGAGATACTGCACAATACGCAGCCGGTCATCTTCTTGTCGAACATGGACTTGATCACACAGCCGTGATTTCGTTCCTGACCAATGGCATTCCGTTTTCTCAACTCTCGTACCCGCAACAAACGACACTCATTGGGATCTCCTACAACAACCTTGTCGATTGGCACCTTTTCCCCGATCGGAATGGACTGTGTCGCGTCTACAATCGTCAAAAACCGTTGAAGATTGAATACGTCAGTATCTATGAGCATCCGGATGCATATCGGGCAGACGCATTTGATCGAATCGTGGGCCGCAAGCAGAACCCAAACCTGCCATCTCTTGACGATGCTTTGCTGGGGACGGTCTCTCGGTGGCGCCGAATACTCGCCTCTGAGTTGAAGCGGGTGCAATTCTGTGCTGCGTATAACAAATGCAGTGTTTACGCAGGGTTTTGAGTCGGTTTGAGTTTAGGTTCAGATTTGGCGGTCATGGGGGAGGGAGTCCAGGTCCAGTCCGCAAGGCAGGTTGTTTTTCTAAGCTGT
>JBDNHX010000153.1:0-8432 GCA_041688565.1 Planctomycetaceae bacterium | reverse complement strand
CCATCACGACGCCGTTCGACATGACGGTACTCAACGATCTCGACCGCTTTCATCTGGTCATGGACACCATCGACCGCCTGCCGCAGACCGGCGAGGCCGGTGTTCGCCTGAAGAAGCAGCTGACCGCGAAGCTCATCGAGCATCGTCAATACATCAACCAAAACGGCCAGGACATGCCGGAAATTCGCAACTGGAAATGGAGCAGTCGATGAATCAGAACCAACAAATGAACCGTCGTATCGTGTTAAATTCGCGTCCACGGGGTGCCCCAACGCCGGACAACTTTCGGTTGGAGAATGCTGAGATTCCGAAGACGAAGGAAAGCGAAGTCTTATTGCGAACGGTCTATCTATCTCTGGACCCATACATGCGTGGTCGGATGAACGATGGGCCGTCCTATGCGCCTCCAGTTGCCATCGGTGACGTAATGGTGGGTGGCACTGTGTGTCGCGTGTTGGAATCGCAGCGTCCCGACTATGAAGAGGGCGAATGGGTGCTCGCCAACGGCGGCTGGCAGGATTACCACGTGTCCAATGGAGCCAACTTGATGCGGCTGGGCAAACATCTTGAGCATCCTTCGTTAGCACTGGGAGTACTTGGGATGCCAGGCTTCACCGCCTACATGGGTCTGCTGGATATCGGCCAGCCAAAAGCGGGTGAGACCGTAGTCATGGCGGCGGCAACCGGCGCGGTCGGTTCGGTCGTGGGGCAGGTCGCCCAGTTGATGGGTTGCCGTGTGGTTGGTATCGCTGGCGGTCCGAACAAATGTCGAACAGGGATTGAGACGTTTGGCTTCGAGGCATGTATCGACCATCACGCCGCCGACTTTGCCGAACAACTTTCCAGGGCCTGCCCAAAGGGGATCGACGTTTACTTCGAGAGCGTTGGCGGCAAAGTATTTGACGCGGTACTGCCGCTGTTGAACGTAAAGGCTCGCGTGCCCGTTTGCGGATTGATTGCTCATTACAACGACATGCAATTGCCAGGCGGCCCCAATCGGTTGCCGTTATTGATGCAAACACTCTTGACTAAGCGAATCAAGGCACAGGGCTTCATTATTTTCGATGACTATGGCTCGCGTTATGACGAATTCGCCATTGCCATGGGCTCGTGGGTGAAGGAGGGCAAAGTCAAGTCGCTGGAAGACACCGTTGAGGGACTCGAAAACGCCCCCAGGGCTTTCATCGGTCTGCTCACAGGAAAGAATTTCGGCAAGCTCGTCGTTCGTGTGGGAAAGGCTGATTGGGAATGAAGCTGCCAACCACAACGACCGTAGGAACCACGACGCCCGTATCCATTCGGCATTTAAAAATCTTTCGCGAAGGTAGCAATCGTTGCTCCAACACATATTCCTTTCCGTTTGAAACATGAGGCATAAAATGACACAGATCAATTTGCTCACTACTCAATCTTTGGCCGAGTTGGCATCAGTCCAACAGTCGTCGTGTCTGTCACTTTACCAGCCGACTCATCGCAGCCAGCCCGACAACCAGCAGGATTGGATTCGATACCGCAATCTTGTGAAGGAGTTGGAAACATCGTTGCGGCAGACGTATTCGGCCGCCGAAACCGAGCTCTTCTTAAAACCGTTTACCGACCTCTCTCATGATGATTCGTTTTGGCATCAGACGTGGGACGGGTTAGCCGTGCTGAGTGGACCGGGGCTGTTTCGAGTGTTTCGGCTGCAGCGTCCGGTCGACGAATTGACTGTCGTTGCCGATAGCTTTCACCTCAAGCCGCTGAGACGCTTTCTGCAATCGGTCGCAAATTACCAGGTCCTTGGATTGAGCCGTCAGAAGATTCAGCTGTTCGAAGGAAACCGCGAATCGCTCAACGAAATCGAACTGGCTTCAGACGTCCCGCAGACGATCAGCGAGGCGCTGGGCAGTGAGTTGACCGAACCTTTTTCGTCCGTCACTTCCCAAGGGCGTGCCAGTGGCGCGATGACTTCCATGCACTACGGCCATGGAGGGAAAAAGGATGAAGTGGACGGGGATGCGGAAAAGTTCTTTCGTGCCGTTGATCGCGCGGTGCTTGAACATCATTCCCGACCATCGGGACTGCCGCTGATTCTGGCGGCGTTGCCTGAACATCACGATCTCTTCCACCAAATCAGCCATAATCCATTCCTGATGGCGAAGGGGCTGATGATCAATCCCGACGTCCTGCCGATCCATGAACTTCGCGAACTCGCCTGGAAAGTCGTCGAGCCGCAGTATCAGGCGCGGCTGACTACGCTGACCGAAGAGTTCCAGGAAGCCCGGTCGAAGGAACATGGCAGTGACGACCTGTCGCTGGTTGCTCAGGCGGCTGTCGAAGGGCGAGTCGCCACGTTGCTGATTGAGGCCGACCGTCAAATTGCTGGCCAGCTCAACTGCGAGACCGGTCAGGTCGAAGTTGCTGATCTCAGTAATCCGCAAGTCGATGACCTGCTCGACGATCTGGGCGAACTGGTCGAAAAGATGGGCGGCAAGGTTTTGGTCATGCCGGCCGATCAGATGCCGAGTCAGACGGGACTGGCAGCAACCTATCGATATTGAATCAACCCCGCTCAAATTGAACCAACTACATTCTCAAAGGAGAACAACATGCAGATCCTATTGAATACCGACCGCAACATCGAAGGCCACGAGGCGCTGGCTACACGGGTCAGCGACGAAGTGGAGAGTGCCTTAGAACGTTTCAGCGATCGAATTACGCGAGTGGAGGTCCATCTGAGCGATGAGAACAGCGACAAGAAAGGCGGCAATGATGACATGCGTTGCGTGATGGAAGCCAGACTCGAAGGCCGCCAGCCTGTCGCGGTCACGCATCACGCAGCGACCTTAGACCAGGCCATCGATGGCGCTGCAGACAAGTTGGCCAGTTTGATTGAGAGCACTCTCGGGCGACTACGCGATCAGAAACGCGTCAGGACCGACCCGACTCCGCCTGAGCCGGATGACGATTCGACAACATTGCGGAGGTCTTAGGAAATGAATGACCAAAACCTTATCGAAACTGCCCAGGCTCTACTCGTCGATGACAAAGGCTTGTTGGCGATGGATGAAAGCAATCCGACATGCAACAAGCGATTCGCCACGCTGGGGATTCCGCAAACAGTCGAGGCTGGTCGAAGCGACCGTGATTTGCTCGTCACAACCCCGGATTTGGGAGAGCCGATCGGCGGTGCGATTCTTTATGACGAGACGATTCGTCAGAAGACACGCGACGGGATCCCATTCGCGAAAGCACTTATCCAGGTCGGCATCATTCCTGGGATCAAAGTGGACGCCGGCGCGAACGACAGGGCGCTGCATCCGGGCGATAGGATCACCGAAGGGCTGGATGGCATCTTGTTGAAGCCCAATATGGAGCTGCCCGGATTAGATTGCCCTGAACAAATCGCCATCGACGAAGTGGCCGATGCGACCGTGAATTGCTTGTTGCGATCGGTTCCTGCGTCGGTGGCGGGCATTGCATTCCTGTCGGGCGGACAGTCGTCGGAACTTGCGTCGGCGCGATTGAACGCGATGAATGTTCGCTTTCAATCACGCGCACCATGGCCGCTTTCGTTTTCATTCGCTCGCGCTATTCAGCAGCCGGCGATGGAGATTTGGTCAGGCAAAGAGGCCAACCTTGAAGCCGCTCAAACTGCCTTGGCACATCGTGCCGACTGCAATCGGACGGCAAGGCGAGGCGAGTACTCTGCTGAGATGGAATCAGCCGAAGTTGCATCGATCGGAGGTCCGGGATGACACCGCGTCTGTTTTTGATGCGACACGGCGAAACGGAATGGGCGCTTTCCGGAAAGCACACGGGGCGCGCTGATGTTCCGTTGACTGAAAACGGCGACGAGGAAGCGCGCCAACTGGGGGAACGCATTCGCATCTTCTCGTTCGCACACGTGCTGACCAGTCCACTGCAACGCGCGCGGCGAACTTGCGAGCTGGCCGGTTTGTTGCAGCATGCGAAAGTTGAAGCAGACTTGATCGAATGAGACAACGGCGATTACGAGAGTCAAACGCCTGCTGAAATTGTGGCGAAGCGACCGGGCTGGAATCTGTTTCGCGACGGTTGCCCCAACGGTGAAATGCCCGATCAAATCTCCGCGCGAGCCGATCGGCTGATTCAAAAACTCATCCAACTGGACGGCAACGTCGCCCTGTTCTCGCACAGTCATCTTGGTCGCGTTCTGGCCGCGCGTTGGCTCGGGCTGCCGGTTGAACATGCACAGCAGTTTCTGCTCAATACCGCATCATTAAGCATTCTGTGCTACGAACATGATCGCCCCGATGAGCACGCCATTGAGTTATGGAACTCCGCGCCGCTCGAACGATTCACCGATTCATCTGCCAGCCCGACCCCGCTGTATCAAAAAGCGATCCAGCGTTGGGAAAACGAAGGTGGTGAAGCAACATGACGACGAAAGATCACAAACCTGCGAACCGGGGTGTCGTGGTTGCGGTGCGGGGCAACGTTGTGGATGTTCCGTTCGGTGAGGATGTGCCTTCGATCTACTCGGCGCTGCACGCGTGCGACGATGCGTAAGGAAGATAAATTATGCAAGTAAATCACTCAGGAGTAAAAACGTGAAATGGTCCTGGAAGATAGGGGAGTTTCGTGGCATCGGCGTTTACATGCATGCCACGTTCTTGATTTTGATCGGCTTCGTCGTTCTGAGTCACTGGTCAGCGGGCCACACTTTGGCAAAAACGCTGGAAGGTGTGGGCTTTATCCTGGCCTTGTTCACGTGCGTGGTGCTGCATGAGTTTGGACATGCGTTGATGGCTGCTCGCTATGGCATCAAGACGCGGGACATCACCCTGCTGCCGATTGGCGGCGTGGCTCGACTGGAACGAATGCCAGAAAAACCAATCGAAGAATTGTGGGTGGCGCTTGCCGGACCAGCCGTTAACGTGGTGATAGCAACTGCATTGTTCATTTGGATTCAATTCGCTGGCGTGTTTGGACCGCTGGAACAACTGAGTGTGACCAGCGGGCCGTTTCTCGAACGGTTGTTGATGGTCAATGTCATCCTTGTGATTTTCAACATGCTGCCTGCATTTCCGATGGATGGCGGAAGAGTGCTGCGAGCCCTGCTGGCCACGAAACTCGATTACGCACGGGCCACTCAGATTGCGGCAAACATTGGTCAGGCGATGGCCCTGCTGTTCGCTTTCATCGGGTTCTTTAGCAATCCATTTTTGATCTTCATCGCGCTCTTTGTCTGGATCGGCGCAACGCAGGAAGCGAGCATGGCCACCATGAAAGCGGCCCTGGGTGGCATCCCCGTAAAGCTCGCGATGATGACCGATTTTCGCACGCTCCAGCCGAGCGATGCCCTGCAACGAGCGATTGAACTGGTCCTCGCAACTCCGCAGCAGGACTTTCCGGTTTTGGAAAACGGGATTGTTGTCGGCATTCTTCCCAGTCGTGATCTCATGGTGGCGCTGCAACAACACGGGCCGGAGTGTCTCGTGGGAGATGTCATGCGCCGTGGTTTTCTCACCGTAGACGCCAATGACATGCTCGATGCGGCCCTCGTTCGAGTTCAAACCTCGGAATGCTGCACAACCGCCCCGGTCATGCAACGCGACAAACTGGTCGGACTTTTGACTGCGGAGAATGTCCGCGAGTTCTTACTTATTGCTTCTGCTTTAGGAGAGCGCCGCACTCAAAAGGCGGCTTTGATATCATGAATAGCACAACACAACCACTCAGCCCGGATCTGTTAAGCAAGTTAGACGCCTACTGGCGCGCATCCAACTACCTTTCGGTCGGCCAGATTTACCTGCTCAACAACCCGCTGCTAAAACAGCCGCTGCAAAGAGAACAGGTGAAGCCGCGCCTGCTCGGACATTGGGGCACGTCGCCTGGGTTGAACCTGATCTACGTACATCTCAACCGGATCATCACTGCACATGACTTAAATATGCTCTTCATCACCGGACCTGGACACGGTGGCCCGTCGCTTGTCGCTCACGCCTATCTTGAAGGCACCTACAGCGAAGTCTATCCCGACATTTCCCAGGACGAAGCTGGGATGCAAAGGCTGTTCAAACAATTCTCGTTCCCCGGCGGCATCCCGAGTCACGTCGCACCGGAGACGCCCGGGAGCATCCACGAAGGGGGGGAACTGGGTTACGCCTTGTCACATGCATTCGGAGCCGCTTTCGATAATCCGGACCTGATTGTCGCGGCAGTGGTCGGCGACGGCGAGGCCGAAACCGGGCCCCTGGCCACGAGTTGGCACTCGAACAAGTTTCTCAATCCCGTCACTGATGGAGCCGTGCTGCCGATCCTGCACCTAAACGGTTACAAGATCGCCAGTCCGGCCTTCCTCGCTCGGATTCCTCAGGACGAATTACAGAAGTTATTCGAGGGCTACGGTTACAAGCCCTACTTCGTCGAGGGGCACGAACCCGATGAGGTTCATCAGCAAATGGCATCAGTTCTGGATACGGTCACGACCGAGATTCGTCAGATCTGGCACGATGCCCGCGCCGGAGGAATTTCGAAGCGTCCCATCTGGCCGATGATCATTCTTCGAACACCCAAGGGCTGGACATGCCCGGCGGAAATCGATGGAAAGAAGTGCGAAGATTATTGGCGCTCGCATCAGGTGCCAATGGGCGACATGGACAAGCCGGGCCACGTGGCAATTCTCGAACAGTGGATGAAGAGCTACCGACCCGACGAGCTATTCGATATTAGCGGCAAGCTCAAGCCCGAGATCGCGGACATGGCTCCTGCGGGAGAACGGCGAATGAGCGCCAATCCCCATGCCAATGGCGGACAACTGCTGGTAGATTTGCAGATGCCCGATTATCGCAGCTATGCCGTTGAGGTGCCCAACCCTGGCGCAGTGAACGCCGAAGCGACTCGCGAGATGGGAAAATTCCTGCGCGACGTGATGCAGCTCAATTTGCCGAGCCAGAACTTTCGCGTCTTCAGTCCGGACGAAAACAACTCGAATCGCTGGCAGGACATTCTCGATGTCACCAATCGTACCTGGATGGCCGAACGTTTTGACACCGACGACAAACTTTCTCCGGACGGTCGAGTGATGGAGGTGTTGTCTGAACATCAATGCCAGGGCTGGCTCGAAGGCTATCTGCTGACCGGACGGCATGGCTTCTTTTCATGCTATGAAGCCTTCATTCACATCATCGATTCGATGTTCAATCAACATGCCAAGTGGCTCAAGGTGTGTAACCACATTCCGTGGAGAAAGCCGATTGCCTCGCTCAACTACTTGCTGTCGTCTCACGTCTGGCGGCAGGACCACAATGGGTTTTCGCATCAAGATCCCGGATTTCTCGACCATGTCGTCAACAAGAAGGCCGAGGTCATCCGGGTCTACCTACCGCCGGACGCGAACACCCTGCTGAGCGTTACCGACCATTGCCTGCGGAGCCGCAACTACGTAAACGTGGTCGTGGCCGGAAAGCAGCCTTCGCCCCAGTGGTTGAACATGGACGACGCCGTCCAGCACTGCGCGGCCGGACTGGGTGTCTGGAAGTGGGCGTCGAACGACGAAGGTGGCGAACCCGACGTGGTCATGGCATGTTGCGGGGACGTGCCGACTCTGGAAACGCTCGCGGCGGTTGACTTACTGCGTCAGCATTTGCCGGAGGTGAAGGTGCGCGTCGTCAACATCGTCAATCTGATGAAGTTACAACCGCCGAAAGAACATCCGAACGGGCTGTCAGACGAAGAGTTTGACGAATTGTTTACGGGTGACCGACAGATCATCTTTGCGTTTCACGGTTATCCGTCGCTGATTCACCAACTAACCTATCGCCGAACGAATCACGAGAATCTGCACGTCCGCGGCTTCAAGGAGGAGGGTACCACGACTACTCCCTTCGACATGGTAGTGCTCAATGACCTGGACCGCTTTCACCTGGTCTGTGACGTGATTGATCGAGTTCCTGGGCTCGCCGCAACGGCTGCCGACGTAAGGCAAACCATGATGGACAAGCGGAGTGAGCACAAAAGGTATATCGCGATACATGGCGAAGATATGCCGGAAATCCGCAACTGGAAATGGAGCAGCTCCGAATGATGCCGCAAATGCAAATGGACGATGCGCAACGAGCAGGAATGAACAGTGGCTGTCGCCGACGACGGGGGAATCGGAATGATGAACTCAGCGGTCGGAATACCGTTGCGGCTCACGTGAAGGAGAATTCATGAAAATCGGCAACACTCCGGCGATTCCCGGCACAGTAGTTTCAGTGCGCGGCAGCGTCGTCGATATCCGCTTTGATTCACAATTGCCGGCCATCCATAACATTCTGCGCACGGGCAAAACGCAACAGATTGTGATCGAAGTTCTGGCACAGCAGGATGCACATCATGTGCGCGGCATTGCGTTGACTCCCACACAGGGACTGTCGCGGGGAATGGAAGTGAAAGATACGGGCGGTCCGCTCAAGGCTCCCGTT
>JBDNHX010000152.1:0-6834 GCA_041688565.1 Planctomycetaceae bacterium | reverse complement strand
TTCCGTTGTCTCGAGCAGCAGATTTGAGATTTGAGATTTCAGGATCAGATTTGAGGATCAGATCGGGGATTCCCAGTGGCGTGATTTTTCGAGGGCTTTTTGCCAGCCGGCGCGGAGTTCGGCGACCTGAGATTTTGACATGCACGGTTCGAACGTCCGATCGATTTGCCATTGCGACGACAGCTGCTCGCGATCCTTCCAGAAGCCTGTTGCAAGACCGGCGAGGAACGCGGCTCCCAACGCTGTGGTTTCAAAAATCTTTGGACGCACGACGGGCACACCCAGCATATCGGCCTGAAACTGCATCAGCAGATTGTTGGTCGCGGCCCCACCGTCGACTCGCAAAGATGTAATCTTCATTCCGGCGTCGGCTCGCATCGCATCCAGGACATCAGCCACCTGATAGGCGATGGATTCAAGCGCCGCACGCGCCAGATGCCCGCCTGTTGCGCCGCGAGTCAATCCGGCGACGACTCCGCGAGCGTACGGATCCCAGTGCGGTGCACCGAGTCCGGCGAATGCCGGGACCAGATACACTCCGCCGTTATCCGGCACCGTCGCGGCCATTTTTTCCACTTCGGCGGATGTCTTGATAATCTTCAATCCATCACGAAGCCACTGCACCACGGCGCCGGCAATGAAAACGCTGCCTTCAAGTGCATATTCAGTGTCTTTGCCAATCTTCCAGCCGATCGTCGTCAGCAGATTGTTCTTTGAAGCCCGTGCTTTGGTGCCGGTGTTCATTAGCATAAAACAACCGGTGCCGTATGTGTTCTTGACCATGCCCGGCTTTGTACACATCTGACCAAACAGCGCGGCCTGCTGATCTCCGGCGATACCGGCGATGGGGATGGACGCTCCGAAAAGTGACTTTGTTGTTTCTCCGTAGATCTCACTGGAGGAACAAATTTCGGGAAGCAAACTGCGAGGAATCTTCAGAGCCTTCAGCAGTTCATTATCCCATTCGGCAGTGTGGATATCGCAGATCATTGTTCGGGAAGCGTTTGTGACATCCGTCACATGCACGGCGCCGCCGGTCAGCTTCCACAGCAGCCAGCTGTCGATGGTTCCAAAAGCCAGGTCACCGGCTTTCGCGAGCTCCCTCGCTCCGGGCACATTGTCCAGCAGCCATGCGATTTTGGTGCCCGAAAAATAGGAGTCTATGACGAGTCCGGTACGTTCGCGAAAGGAGTCGGCGTGCTTTCCTTTCTTGAGCCGATCGCAGATCCCGGCTGTGCGACGATCCTGCCAGACGATGGCGTTATGAATCGGCCTGCCTGTGCGACGATTCCATAGCACTGTGGTTTCGCGTTGGTTCGTGATGCCGATGCCGGCTACGTCTGCTGCCGAGATCTTCGCTTTTTTCAGAGCCGCTTTGGCTACCGCCAGCTGACTGGTCCAGATTTCTTCCGGATCGTGTTCAACCCACCCGGGCTGAGGAAAGTACTGAGTGAACTCTTTTTGAGCCACAGCCAGAATGACGCCGTCGTGTGAAAACACGATCGCTCGCGAACTTGTCGTGCCCTGATCAAGCGCCAGAATACAGGATGCCATGGGGAACTCTCGTGAGCTGTTTGAGTTTTCAGTTGGCAGTCGTCAGTTCTCAGTTGAGTCACAGGTTAACCCTCATCCGGCCTGTCGGCCACCTTTTCCCCCGAAGCGGAGAAGGACGGTTGGTTAACCACTTGAGGCACACAGTGCTGAGAGAAACGTAAGGACGTCAAAAGACGCCGGCGATTGTTTGGCCGTGGTCGAGTACAGGGAGTGGGCGGCCGAAGTGATCGGGCAGGCGAAGTTCAGAATCGATTCCGAGGGCCTCGTAGATTGTTGCCGCGACATCGGCTGGGCAAACTGAACACCGGGCAGCGATGTGGAGATGGCTCTCAGCGTGCCGCGAATTTTCTCCGGAGCATGCGGCTTTGGATCGAAGGAGTCGATATGCGTGACCCCTCCGCCCATCCAAAGAAAAATCACGGAGTCCGCTTTGGCGTTTCGCAGAGATCCAGCGGCCTCAACCGATGTTTCCGCGGCCCGAGCCCAGTGAGACGGGACCACAGTCGCCCCGACACTTAGCGCTCCAAACCGGAAGACATCGCGCCGCGAAAGCAGTGACGCACAGGGCAGTGACGGCATCATCGACGGACGCATCATTACAGCTCTCTTTTACTACCAGGAGCGATCAAGGTTGCAGTTCAGGTTCGATGGATTTGCCATCGTAACAGGCGAGCTGCTCGTGATCCAGCGGTTGAGCGGCGGAGCTGGACAGCGGAATGCAAAGTTGATTCGCGACGCACCGTTTATGACGGGCTGAAAACTTCAGCGGCTCGCCTTAGCGGCTGCCGTAGTCAATTAGACGAGCCAGCTCGGATCGCATTTCGGACCGATGAATGATCCGATCGACGAACCCGTGCTTCAGCAGGAATTCGCTGGTCTGAAAACCGTCAGGCAGATCAATCTTGCAGGTGGCCTGAACAACACGAGGCCCTGCGAAACCCACAAGGGCTCGCGGTTCGGCAACGATGATATCGCCCAGTGATGCGAAGCTGGCTGCAACACCGCCCATGGTCGGATCGGTCATTACAGAAATGAACAGTCCGTTGGCTCTGCGAAAACGAGCGAGTGCTGCGGAGACCTTGCCCATCTGCATCAGGGAAACGATGCCCTCATGCATCCGCGCCCCACCGCCGGAACCGCTGACAATGATGAGAGGCAGCGACAGTTCTGTGGCTTTTTCAACAGCTCGCGTCAACTTTTCACCGACAACCGAACCCATGCTGCCCATGATGAAGGCAGAATCGGTTGTTGCAAAAACCAGCGGACGGCCACGCATATAGCCACGTCCAGCGGTACAGGCGTCTTTCATGCCTGTCTTCTTTTGCTCGTCAACAATTCGCTCTGTATATGGCTTGCGATCTGCGAATCCCAGCGGATCGCCGGATGTCATGTCGGCATACCACTCTTCGAAGCTGTCCGGGTCCAGCAGTTGGCGGATTCGCATGGAGGTCGGAACATAAAAATGATGTTCGCACTCGGGACACACATTCTGATTCTGCTCAACCTGTTTGCGGAAAACGGTCGCACCGCATCCGTCACAGCGCAGCCACAAGCCTTCCGGTACGCCTCGCTTGGGTCTTTTGGTGGTCGATTTCAAGGATGCATCTGTATTTTCAAGAGTACTCATCGATCATTGTCCCCTTCACCGGCGGCGTGAACGGCGCCTACAGTCTGCGGCTCCTCACCAGCCAAAAAGTGGGCCGCTTCAAATGTTGTCGATTCCAGTACGTGTACCAATTCCTGCGATTCTTCGCCACACAAACATGCGGTCACGTGTGGACGGCGATGCTGAAGGGTACATCGAATCACAGTGGCCAGCGGCTCCGGAGCAACGATGGCAAAGACGTCGTGCTTCCGCATTGCCTTGGTGAGCACTCGCTCCAGCCGCTGACAGGCGTCGGAGAGTGTCTCACCTTCCGGCGGACAAATCGCCGTCACATCCTCTTTTCCGGAGCGAAAAAGACGAGGAAATCTTTTGCGAATGTCAGATTCCGGCAATCCCTGCCAGAGTCCCTGATTCACATTCTTGAGTTCATCCAGTTCCTTGACCTTCGCGCCGGACTGACCTGCCGCAATGGCGTGAGCCGTGCTGCAGGCGGGATCGTCGGGCGAAGTCAGGATGACCTGAACGCGAATACCCTTCGACTGCAGTTCCAGATTAATCTCGCGAATCTGAGCGACTCCGCGTTCGTTAATGGGCATATCGAGGGTTCCGAGAACACGATGATGCTCATCGTAATCTGTAAAACCTGCACGTATCAAAATAACCGTTGACATAAGGATTCGTTCCTCAGCAGGCAGATCGCGGTCCAGTCGCGATCTCTTGCAGCTCGGCAATTGCGGCCGAATAACAGGGCTCATCAAACACAGAACTGCCAGCCACAAACACATCGCAGCCGGCAGCCGCACATTGAGCGATCGTTGTCCGCCCAATGCCGCCATCGACAGAAATGATTAAATCATCCCCGGCCAGTGCGCGTGCGTCCCGGATCTTTGAAACAACATCCGGGATAAATTTTTGACCGCCAAAACCAGGATTTACGCTCATCACTAGCAGCAGGTCGCATTCTGAAAGGAATGGCTCGGCTGCAGAAAAAGGAGTTCCCGGGTTGATCGCCAAGCCGGCCACAAGATTGCGACGGCGAATTTCACGCAGCAGCGCCACAGGCTGCGGGACGGCCTCCAGATGAAACGTGATCGCTTCACACCCCGCTTTTACGAATTCGTCCAGATATTTTGCGGGATCGGAAATCATCAGGTGCGCATCAAACAGCGTTTCCGTCAGCGGGCGTACACGATCGATCACCATGGGACCGTATGACAGATTAGGCACAAAATGCCCATCCATAACATCCCAGTGAAGTAACGACGATCCGGCCGTGTCGAGAAGTTCTACCTCGCGGTGCAGATTTCCGAAATCACACTTCAACATTGATGGAGCCACCACAGGCCGTCTGGCTTTCAGGTAACTCAGCATCTCATCACGAGTTTGCATCAAGCTCTGCCGCAAACACCAATGGGACCGTCATTCAGAGAGGAATCTTGACGCGAACTCGAAGTCACTTTGCCTCGAGCGACGCTCCCGTGTCAGATTTGAAGATGCTTATTCTCAGGATCTTCGCATTTGATGTCCAGTCTAACGTGCCGCATCCTTCATCTTCCCCAAAAGTTGACTGATCATGCGTTTATACTTCGCGAGAACCTGAGCATTTTCAAGGGGTAAATCGCTTGAAGCGGCGTTGATGTTTCCATCAAGACTGATCGGACTGGTAACGTCAGGAGACAAAAAAACTCATTTTTTTTTTGATCTGGGCCAGTTTCGAAATCAGACCAGGCTGGGGAACCGGCTGAGGTGAAAAGAAAATGTCCGCAAGTTGTATGAGGATGACAAGCGCAGGCGGATAGTGGATTTAATGAGCTTTCAGAACCCGAAACGTCAGTGAGAGATGGGATTGCCCGCGCTCGTCGCCACAAATCCCTCGCTGACTCATCGGGTTACGATTAACGCTGAATCCGGGACTCCATCAACACGCCTGAGGCAGAGCAATCACGCTGTTGACTTCCTCTTGGCTGAACAATCAGTTTTTGACTACTATCCACAGCTTCGGGGAATTTCTGAGCGGACGTGAGCCACAGGATGTGTGACCTCTGACCGCTGTTGTTTTTAGGCGATGGAAATGGATTTCAGTATTCGCCCTGTTTCAAAATCGTGCGCGAAGTCGGGCCGCGCATTCCGGCCGGGTGACACCTGCTGGTCTGTGCTGTTCGAAAAAGACGGACAACTGGTGCGTCAGGACTTCAGTGCAGAAGAATGGTCGGGGCCTCCCAATGGCGCGATTGGTCACTGGCGATGTTCGGTTCCGGAAACGGCCGAGAAAAATCGCCCGAAGCTCGATGCTGACTCACTTTTCGATTACTTCCTGCAGTTAAGTGATTCTCCCAACATTGTGCAGCAGCAGTATCGATATGTTCTGGCGCTGCTGCTGCTGCGAAAGCGGCGGCTGATTCTGGAGGACGTTGTGGAGATCGATGATCGTCCGACAATGCGGCTGGTCGGCAGTGGCGGCGAAGGACCATTTGATGTATCCGAAGAAGAGTTGTCAGAAGATCAGATCGACCGGCTGCAGCATCAACTGTTCGATTCCGGGCGTTCTATCGCAGCCTGATCCATTCGGTCGATGTGATAAATCAGTGATCTGTCCTCTGGCATTCTCCCGGCCTTTTGATTTCTGACAATCGGGCTTTCTGTTCATGACTGCAACGCGTCTCATCCTGCTGTTCGCTTTGGTAACCACCGGTTGCCAGTTGAGCGGTCGTAAGCCGGAAGCGAGAAAGGTTGATCCCATTCTTCCCACCACCATTGGTCGCGAAGAACTGGTGGATTATCTCAACCGCAAGACGGACGGTCTGCAGAGCTGGCGTTGCGTGAATACTCAGGTACACGTTAAAAGCCCGGAGCTTCCATTTCCTCAAAAGCTGAAGGGGACTTTGGCCTGTGCGGGACCCGGACAGTTTCGTCTGGTTTGCGACAACACCATGGGACACGCGGACTTGGGTGCAAATGAAGAGATCTGTTGGGCCTACGTCAAGCCCGGGGAATCCGTTGTGATGACATGGAATCATAACGACTCCGCTTTACTGCAGCATTTGCCTTTCAATATTCCGCGTCTGGAACCAGAGTGGTTGCTCGCGATTCTTGGCATTCGGCCTTTGGATGCTGAGGACTATTCGCTGCAGAATGCACCTTTGGGTTCACGGGAAGTGTGGCTGGTGGCGGTAGAAGATGCACCTGACGGAACATCGCTGCGGCGAGTCATCAAAGTGGATACCGTGCTGGGCGTGGCTCGACTGCATGCCTTGTACGACAGTGAATCGAATCCGCTGCTGATGGCCCACCTGAGCGACTATAAATCCTGCGGTGGACATCAACTGCCTCACACCGTCCGCATTGAATTTCCGGCCACGGAAACTCAGATGACACTAAAGTTCACCGGCATTGAGACCGGTTGCGACATCGCCGATTCCCTGTGGCAGCCGCCGACAGGTAAAGGCATGGAAGTGGTTGATCTGGGAGATCTTGTTCGCAAACAAATGCAGCATGATCCTCGATTTGGCCAGCAGCAGCGACTGAAGCTGCTTGAGAAGCAACGGATCGAAGAACGTGATACCGAACAGAAGACAGCTTTGGTGCCTCCAGGGGAATCCCTGGACGAAGGTTTCAGCGGAATGAGAAACGATCCAGGCACGTCTGGCGAAATCGGCGATGAACCCGATTTCGAC
>JBDNHX010000151.1:0-43470 GCA_041688565.1 Planctomycetaceae bacterium | reverse complement strand
TGAGTGTGTATTGCCATCTTCTTCTATATGTGAAGCCTGGCAACTTCAGAACGCGCGCAAGAGCGCACACAAATGTTGCCCCGGATTTCGCCACGACCACATCAAACGCCGTGCCGAACAGTATTGATCCTGACCCCTTTTCTGAGCCCGGATACCGTCTAATTCGCGAAGAATACCCGCCTGCTGCAGTTCCAAACAGTCCGACGCAAAATGCGTCATTGAGGCGACCGTTAATCGACCACAGATCTTGTCAGCTAGAAGGTTGGACCAGTTGAATTCGATCACTGGAATTTTAAGAGACTGTGCTGGGTCGAAAAATCGTGTCAAAACACATGGTTCGGCGTTTTCTTCTAACACTGGCTGTTCTGTGGCACGCCGGTTGCAGGTGATTGAAGGAGTTGAAGACCCGAGTCATGGCCCGCCTCAAAATCTTCAGCGACAATGAGCGGCCAGGGAAACCTGGCCGCTCATTGCATTGGTTCTCGACGCTATCTATCAGGCATTGTGAACTGACCACGTTGCTCCCCCGCTGCAGGTGAGTTTCGAGGAAGCGTGCTTTCACGAAAACTTCGCCGCCAAAAGGATCCGCGCTGGATCTCTTTTCGTTTGGACGCGTCGATCGTACTCTACAAAGATGCAGATTCACCGACTGACCGTCTTTCAGGTCCCCATTGCTCTTAAGAACCCCGTGCGACACGCTTCGCATGAGCGGTTTTCCAACGATACATTGATCGTGCGATGTGTGATGAATGATGGCTGCGCTGGCTGGGGTGAAGGACTGCCTCGCACGTATGTCACGGGAGAAAGTATTGAGTCGGCATGGCGGCATCTGGAGGCCACTGACTTCAACGAACTCCGTGAACAGCGAATGAACGATGCTCTGGCTGCGGCCATGGCGGTCGACCGCTTTCCACTGGCCACTGTCGGCGCTGATCCGGGCCTGGTTGTTCGTGAATGCTTTGGAAACGCTGTTCGATGTGCGATTGAATTGGCGGTGCTTGATGCCGCGTGTCGTGAGGAAGGTTGTTCGCTGGGAGACTTGATGGCTCGCCTGCCTGACGCGTCTGATTTTATCAAGCCCTCTGACGAAGCGTTTTACAGTGGCGCTGTGACGTCGATGTCACCACGCAAGCAGTGGCTGTCGGCTCTGAAGATGCGCCTGTTTGCGTTTCGCACGGTCAAAGTGAAAGTCGGAGCTGACGGCATTGATGACGAGAATTGTGTCCGTCGAATTCGCACGATCGTCGGGAAAAATGTCGACCTGCGGCTGGATGCCAACGAAGCCTGGCGGTGTGAAGAAGTCCGTTCGCGGATGGAGCCGCTGCTGAAATATCAGCCGACCAGTCTGGAACAGCCGGTTCGACATGCGGACGTCGCGGGGCTCCGAGATGTGCGTGCCGAACTGACGACGCCGATCATGCTGGATGAGTCGCTGTGTTGTGTGGAGGACGCAGAACGAGCGATCGCGGGTGAATGGTGCGATCTGTTTAACATTCGTCTGTCCAAGTGCGGAGGTCTTGTTCGATCGGTGCGGCTCGCTGCCCTCGCACGGCGGCATGGTATTGGCTATCAGCTGGGCTGCCAGGTCGGTGAAACAGGAATCCTTTCCGCGGCCGGTCGCCACTTTGCCTGCAACGTTCCCGACATTCGGTATCTGGAAGGCAGCTTTGATCGATTTCTAGTGAAGGATTCGCTAACGGAACAGGATCTGACATTTCGTTACGGTGGCCGAGGTGTGCGATTAACGGGGCCTGGTCTTGGCGTGAATGTCAATGAATGCCGAATACGTCAGTTGGCGGTTCGCACCATGGAACTTATCACACCGTAGTCTTGGATCTCGCATTGAGAAGCCAGGCTCAGATCGCTCGCAAATCAGAAGCTGGCTGGCCATAATCTTCCACTTCAGGCTCAACCTTTTTGGCAGAAGAAACTCTGCGCGAAAAAACATAAAGATGGAAATTGACCGTCTGCGACGTGAAATCTGTTTCGAGGCAGCCCGGTTGCTCAGCACTCGGCGAGAATCCAACTACAGCCAGGCCAAATGGCGAGCCGCCCGTGCGATCACTCGCAGCTACATTCCACCCGAAGCTCTGCCGACGGATTTTGAAATTCGTCAGTCGCTTCAGCAGCTGATGGCGGCAGACGGAGAATCGAAGGCAGACAACGACCCGGACCAGGGAAATCGAAAGTATCATTTCTTTCTGTCTCTGCTTCTGCCCCTGGATCGCGTTCGCCAGGATCGAGATCTTCATCCGGAAGGCGACGTCCTTTACCACAGTCTGCAGGTTTTCGACCTGGCTCGGGAACTGCGGCCGTGGGACGAAGATTTCCTGCTGGCCGCGCTGTTGCATGATGTGGGAAAAGGCATCGATCCGATGGACCATGTGACTGCGGGACTGGCGGTGCTGGAAGGGCATATTTCCGACCGCACCAAATGGCTGATTGAAAATCACGGCTTGGCACAGCGAGTCCGTGACGGCGTCGCGGGGGCTCGGGCGCGCCGACGTTTAACCAATGCAGAAGACGGTGATGCGCTCGATCTGCTCACCAGCTGCGATCGCCAGGGGCGACTGCCCGGGCGGATCGTGTGTTCGGCCGAAGAAGCGCTGGAATACATTCGTCAGCTGGAGGAAGAGAATGAAGAGTACGGCGACGAAACGGAACTGCCAGGCACGGAATGACATGGCGCGGTTGAGTCGCTAATATTCCGAGCCTCGAACTTTGGACGGTTTTTTTTGACGACCTTTTGAAGTCGTGGCAGTCTGATTTTATTTCTTTGTCCAGGCAGTGATTCGTCATCATGGAAATTTCTGACGTCCGAAAAGTCGCCTCGTTGGCAAGATTGTCCCTGAGCGATGCTGAGCTGCAGGCGACGGGTCAGCAGTTGACGAAGATTCTGGAGTACGTGCAGTTGCTGGACGAAGTCGACATCGCCGACGTCACGCCGATGACGCATCCGGTGCCTGCGGAAAACGTGTTCCGTGCTGACGAGATCCGTCCGTCGTTGCCGAGGGAAGCGGCACTGTCGAATGCCCCGAAAACCGACGGACAGTTCTTTGTTGTGCCGAAGATTCTTGAGGAAAAGGGCGCGTAATTTGAGATTTCAAATTTGAGATTTTAGGCGGATGCGTTATAGCTGATCACGTTTTGTCACGATGCCGCTTTTCATTTTTCGACGGCGAAGAAGGACATTCAGTCATGACTCAGGCGATCGTGGATCCAAGTGAGCTTCGCCGATTTGCTCAGATGCTTCGGCGGTTTAACGAAGAGCTGAATGAGAAAACAGGGGCCGTCGCGGGGCAGTTGAATCTGTTGGGGCAGACCTGGCGAGACCAGGAGCAGCTGCGATTCTCTGAAGAATTCGTCGCCAACATGAAATCGCTGGGACGATTTGTGGAATCGAACGAGCAGTTTATTCCGTATCTGCTGCGAAAAGCGCAGCTGGTAGAAGAGTATCTGCAGCAACAATGACGCCGAATGTGTGAGCGAATGCCATGAGTGGTTCGGCCAATGTCTCGTCAATCGACGCCATCCGGCAGTTTGCCGCCGCCGTCATTACCTTCCAGGAAGAGGCTCGCCTGTGCCTGTCGGTGCTGGACGGTCAGCTGCGTCAGATCCTGTTCTGGCTGGAGCGGGATCGCCCGATGTTCTGGAAGCAGGAGATCGAGAACTGCGTGCGCGAGATCGCCGACGCACGCGTCCGACTGCATCAATGTCGCATGCGGAAACTGGGCGACTTTCGACCGTCGTGTATCGAAGAAGTGAAGGATCTTGAAAAAGCTCAGCACGGGATGGAGTTTGCTCAGAAGCAGATTCCTCACGTCAAACGCTGGAATGCCGAGGCCACTCATGAAGGCAACGAATACCACGGACGCGCGTCTCAGCTGGTTCAGACAGTCGAGCGAGACATTCCTCGATTGCTGGCCCTGCTGTCGTTCACGATTGATCGACTGGACGCCTACGCGTCGGTGAGTACGCCCCAACAGGCTCCTGACAGCTCCTTCTTTCAGTCGCTGTCGGAGGAAATTCAAACGCTGCTGAAGCAGGCAACTCCCGATGCACAGTCAGAAGATCGGGCCACTCAGGGAACGGACGAGTCAGCCGGCTCGAAGTCACCATGAACTGACTTCGGCTCGCTATTCCAGCTGAATGAGGACTTCGTGATGCGCGCCGTCGTTATGGAGCGGCACGTAAGGATTTGGCTGCTCGATGTTGTCAATGCGAAGTGAGCCGATGCTGGTGCCGGTTCCGCCGTTGTTGACGGAGATGTGATAGAAGGTCTCTTGAAAGCGATAGTGAATCCGGAACGAAGGCCAATGACGCGGAGGACGCGGATTGAGGATCAACTTGTCACCATCACGATACAGCCCCAGCAGGGATTCGGTAATCAGGCGATACATCCACCCTGAAGAACCCGTGTACCACGTCCATCCTCCGCGACCCACGTGAGGCGCGACTCCGTAAACATCGGCCGCCACGACATACGGTTCGACACGGTACACGGCGATCGATTCGGGCGTAGTTCCGTGATTCACCGGGTTGATCAGGCTGAATAATTCCCAGGCCTTTTCCGTTTCGCCCATTGCCGCATAGGCCATGATCGTCCAGATAGCGCTATGAGTGTACTGGCCGCCATTTTCACGAACTCCTGGAACGTAACCCTTGATGTAACCGGGATTCAGGTCCGACTTATCAAATGGTGGATCGAGCAGTTGAATCAGACGCGCATCCCGACGCACCAGTCGACGCTCAACGCTCTCCATTGCCATCAGCGTTCTTTCACGAGGCCCCGCGCCGGACAGGACGGACCAGCTTTGGGAGATCGAGTCGATCTGGCAGTCCTGATTTTCTGAGGAGCCGAGGGGCGTTCCGTCATCAAAATAGGCACGGCGGTACCAGGCTCCGTCCCACGCATTTTGCTCGATGTTGCCTCGCAGACGACCGGCTTCAATCACAAAGCGATCGGCTGTTCCGCTGTCGCCGCGACTGGCGGCCAGACCGCTGAACTGGGTCAGCACTTCGTACTGAAAAAATGCCAGCCAGACACTTTCGCCCTGACCATGCTGGCCGATCAGATTCATCCCGTCGTTCCAGTCTCCGCAACCGATCAGCGGCAGCCCGTGCACACCAAAACGCAGCCCATTGTCGATGGCTCGCACGGCATGTTCGTACACAGTCCCGACATCATCCGATACCGCCGGCAGGTCGTAGTTGGCTTCTTCGTGGGCATGCAAAGGTCTTGAAGTCAAAAACGGGACGCGTTCTTCCATCACTCCCGTATCACCCGTCATTTGAACATAACGGCACAGAGCCAGCGGCAACCATAGGAAGTCGTCAGAGAAATGCGTTCGCACACCGCGACCGACTGGCGGATGCCACCAGTGCTGGACATCGCCTTCGCGAAACTGGCGCGAACACGCACGCAGCAGATGTTCCCTCACTAACCCAGGCTCGGCGTGAATCAAAGCCATCGTGTCCTGCAACTGATCGCGAAATCCGTAGGCTCCGCCAGACTGATAAAACCCAGTGCGAGCCCACAGGCGACAGGCCAGAGTCTGATAAATCAGCCAGCCGTTGGTTAGAAAATTGACCGAAGAATCGGGGGTCTCGACATGGACTGTTCCCAGAGTCTGGCTCCAGTAATGCCAGACGCCTTCCAATGCCTGCTGAGCATTTCGTTCTCCGTGAAACCGCTGAACAAGCTCACGAGCCGCGTTCTCGCCGACGGCA
The DNA here is from genome assembly GCA_041688565.1 of Planctomycetaceae bacterium. Classification (GTDB taxonomy): domain Bacteria; phylum Planctomycetota; class Planctomycetia; order Planctomycetales; family Planctomycetaceae; genus SXXK01. The sequence continues at coordinate 37,740 of JBDNHX010000151.1, read as the reverse complement.
GAACCCATAGTGAAGATGACAATCTTTTCCTGACGATTTTCAAGCATCACCTGGGTCTGGATCGCCGCGCATGGATCAAAGCCAGCTCCTGTGCGATTGGACAATCGAGTGCGTGCCATCGCGGCGGGGCTGGAAGCCGCTCCGTTTCTTCCAAGAAATTCCGTCCGGTCGCCGGTGTATGTGCGAGTCAACTCACTGCAGTCCACAAACGCGACACGATCGGCAAACTCCGGGCTGTAAGGATTTCGAGCGAAGATCGCGCCGGTCAGCTGATCGATCGTCGTCGTGACGTGCATCATCGACCGACTTCGAATTTCTCCCAGAACCCATTCCCAATAACCGGTGATCGAAAGGTGGCGCGGCCGACCGCTTTGGTTCTGAATCTTCAGCCGGGCAAACTTTATCGACGCATCCACTGCCACATAAAGACACAGTTCTGTAATGATGCCGTCTTCTGAATAATCGAAAATTGTGTATCCGAATCCATGACGCGTGATGTAAGTATTGAAGCCTCGCGCAGGTGACGAAGACGGCGACCAGAACCGGCCGGTCTCTTCGTCGCGAATATAAATGGCTTCACTACAGGGATCTGAAACCGGATCATTCGACCACGGTGTTAAACGGAACTCATGGCTGTTCTCGGCCCACGTATACGCACTGCCGCATTCTGACACGACCGTGCCGATCCCCGCATTTGCAATTACGTTAATCCACGGAGCAGGAGTGTTCATTCCAGCTCGCAGAATAATCACGTACTCACGACCATCCCGACTGAAGCCGCCGAAGCTGTTAAACAGCGCCAGATCGCGGTGCGGTGGTTCAGCGACCGCCACCGAAGCGACTCGCCTTCTGGACGGACGAAACGCGGGCACCTGAACTTCGTTGCGACTGCGCCGCTCCACCTGTTCCAGCAGCGACCCGGCGTCATCATGCAGGACGACACGCGCCACCGTCTGCAGCAGAATGCGATCCTCATCCGACATCTGATCACCACGGCGCACAAACACGCCGCCAGGGCGATCCAGCAGCGCCGCTTCCGGGCTGGCCGAAACCAGATCCATGATGGAATCCTGCAGGGACTGGCGATACACCGAATCATCTTCGTTCCAGATCACCAGATCGACCTGCAGACCTTTCATGCGCCAATACGCATGCGCCTGAACGGCCTGCCGAACGATCGCAATTTTTTCACTGTCGCGAATCCGAACCAGCATGATCGGAAGGTCGCCCGAAATTCCATATCCCCACAGTCCCGATTGGCCGCGGCGATTCCGGATCAGAATGTTCGATCGAGCCCGGCGGGCCGACGATGCATACACGATATTGCTGGCCAGGCGACCGTAGGCCTGAGCGTCTGTTTCCGTTGCGTTCAACTGTTGAAGCGTAATTGGTCCGCGAGTCCATGCGAGTTCAAAAACGCGATCGGCCAGGCTTGCGTCGCTGTATTTTTCAGCCATGGCCTGAATGCCGGCCCGAGCCGCCGCGACGCCGGTGACCACGTCAATATTTGCAGACTCCCCTGGTCGCAGCAGCACGGTGTGACGAATACAAACGACAGGATCCAGAGTTGAACCCTGAGTATTCGAGAGTGGTCCGCGTTTTTCAAAGGCGCGCGGCGCCGTCAGCGTTCCTCCCCGACCGATGAATTTCATTCGATCCGTTTCGAACGAAGGCTCTTTGGTGATCGTACCACGGACGCGCATCATATGAATCAGCCACGGCGGCTGTTCGTCCTCAGCTCGGGGTCGACGAGTGCAGAAAATCGCATGCTGCGACTCAACGATTTCCGTCTGCACAAACAGGTTGCTGAAAGCCGGATGAGATTCATCCTGAGCCTGCGTTGCCAGCACCACCTCCGCGTAGCTGGTAATTTCAATAATCCGAGGACGCGCAGAGCGATTTGTCAATGAGATTCGCCGCAACTCCAGATCCTCTTCCGACGACACGCTGATCTGCGTGTGCGTATGTATCTGCTCATCCTGGCGACGGAACTCCGCGCGGGCCTGAGTGAAGATGGCTTCATACATTTCCGGCGGTCTGGTCGTCGGCTGCCAGGCGGTTGACCAAAGGGCCCCTTTTTCAACGTCAAGCAGATAGCAGAATGTGCCCCAGCAATCGCGAGTCATGTCTTCTCGCCAGCGAGTCACCGCCAGATCCTTCCAACGGCTGTAGCCCCCACCGGCACTTGAAATGACGACGTGATACTGGCCGTTGGAAAGCAGATGAACCTCCGGCACCGGCGCTGCGGGATTTGTAAACACACGCATCATGCCGGCTTCTTCCGCCGATACGATCCGGACGGCGCTGGCTTCGATTGCGTGAGGAAACACGGGCACCGAAGCGCGCGGGACTCTTTCGTGCAGCAACAGATCAACCGCGCGAAACGCCGGATCCGCGGCAAAGCGGCGCTGCATGGGTTTATTCAGCAGCGTGTAGGCCAATGCCAGCAAACTCATACCTGCGTGGTGAGCCATCACCTGGCGAACGGTGATCGAATTTGTTCCCGGCGGAAGACGGGACGGCGTGTAGTCGACCGCTTCAAAAAGGCCATAACCGCCGTCGCGTTCTTCGTCGACCAGTCGCTCCAGATTTCGGCAGGCCGCTTCAGGAGCCACCATCAACGCCAGCGCCGTTGCGTAAGGAGCGATGACCAGGTCTTCCGCGAGTCCTCGTTTGAGCCCCAGTCCGCGGACTCCGAAAGCGCGGTACTGGTAGTTCATATTTCGATCAACGGCATTGTACCCGGATTCCGAGATGCCCCATGGAACGCCGCGCTGACGACCGTACTCAATCTGACGATGCACAACGGCTCGGCTGGTCTGATCCAGCAGCGTGTTTTCATAGCTGGGCATTACCAGCTGGGGCATCAGATATTCGAACATCGAACCGCTCCAGCTCAACAGAGCTGCGGCCCCGCCGGTGTTTGTCAACAGTCGGCCGAGCGCGAACCAGTGCTCCTGTCCATAATGGCCCTGGGCAATCAGCACGAAACTGGCGAGCCGTGCTTCGGAGGCCAGAAGATCGTAGCAGCCGGTGTCGAGTCGGTTGTCGCTGACATTGAACCCGATGGCAAACAGATCTCGCGCGGTGTTGTGCAGGAAGTCGAAGTCCATTTCCGCGAACAAAGTCGATTCGTCCGCCAGATTTTCAAGCCGCTGAATCTGATTCGCGGCGAAGTCTGACGATTGCTCCACCGAATTTCGCAGATCAAGCAGCCAGTCGATCGCCGCAGAGGTCTCCAGGTCATCTTCCTGTTTTGTGGCGTGAAGCTCCGCGAGAATAGCGTCCAGCCGGGGATGAATGCGTTGGGACAGGGAAGCCACTTCAGACAAAGTCGGGTTCGAAGTTTTATCGCCCAGTTGCCGCAGAACGTCCTTAATGGCTGCCATATTGTCCGGCGCCGCAAGCTGAAGAAGCTCGTCCGACATTTGCGGAGTCGCGGTCCAGGCGGCCAGATGTTTCAGGTCCTCCAGATGTTCGGAGCACGTCCGTTCGAGGGCATCGGCCCACCATAACATCTCTGAGTCGTCCGCAAAATGTTTCCGCAGTTCGCGGGCCGCCGATCGAACGCCGGGCAGGACAGACAAGACGGACAAAAGTGTCAGCGGGCAACGGCTCAGCTGATCCAGCTGGGATTCCAGAGAATGCCTGACTCCGGTATTCAGACGCGGAGGAATTCCGTCCGCCGATCGTCGAATGCTCTGAGCCTCCTCCAGAATAATGCCAAGCGTGTCCCGCAAACCCAGCAGGACCGAACGCGGCACGATGGGTGCATCAGTCAGTTCTCGAAAACCGCTCGCGAGGACTCGCAGCTGCCCGGCCAGATTGCCGCTGTCAACGGTCGAAACATACCGGGGCAGCAGCGGTTCCAGCGTCATTGTGCTGTACCAATTCAGCCAATGGCCACGGAAACGTTCCATCCCGGACATGGTTTCAAATGTATCGGCCGTCCGCTGCAGGAGACGCGTTAACGCGCAGTAACCAAAATCGTAGGCAGACAGATTGGCCAGGAGTGACATGCCGATATTGGTCGGGCTTGTGCGTGATGCTACAGTGGTCTGGTCGGAATTGAACTGCACATTGTCCGGAGGCAGCCAATTGTCTTCCTCCGTGACAAACGTTTCGAAGTATCTCCAAGTTCGGCGTGACAGACGCCGCAGAAAATCGAGCTGCACAGGAGTCAGCTTGACTCGCGCCGGAACGATCGGACGACTTAACCACCACGCGAAAGCGGGCGACACAAACCATGCGAGAAGAAACGGCAAAGCAAGCGACAGATTCTGCGGACGGATCAGCAGGATCGTCACGAGAGCGATGATCGCCGTCACCGGGCCACTTGCCATGTATCGACCGAAGCTGAACAGATTGGAGGCTATAGATCCGGATGCTTCGCCGGACGTTTTCCATTCCAGCAAACGGCGGTGAGTCCAGTGCATGCGGACGAGAGTTCGGACGCTCGCATCCAGACTCAGCCAGGCTTCAAACGGAATCACTATCATCGTCAGCAGCACTTGCGCTGCCGGCTTTCCCATCGCGACAAACGAAGCGGCCAGATGAGTCCTGACGGGCAGATCGATTGGCTTGCGAAGAACGTCAAGGACCGCCGTCAGCAGCGGAGTCAAACCCGCGATGCTGACCACGAGCAACGTGACCACTGCCGCAAACGGCGTCGGAGTCTGCAGCCAGACAAGCAGCAGCACGGCCAGCATCGCAGGAGGAACAAGGCTGCGACGCAGGTTGTCAAATATTTTCCAGCGTGAGAGCAGGGACGTCGGATTTCTGACGGTTCCCCCAGAGCGTCCTGGCACATTCGGCAGCAGCCAGCCGGCGATCTGCCAGTCCCCACGCATCCAGCGGTGACGACGATCGGCATCCGTCGCAAAACTGGACGGATAATCTTCGTACAGAACAACGTCACTCAACAGGCCCGAGCGACTGTAGCAGCTTTCAATCAGGTCATGGCTGAGAATCGTGTTGTCCGGAAAATCATTGCAGAGCTTTTCAAAGGCGTCGACATCATAAATTCCCTTGCCCACGAAGGAGCCTTCATGAAACAAATCCTGATACAGGTCGGAAACAACTCGCGTGTAAGGATCAACACCGGGATCGCCTCCATGCAGTCGCACATACCATGAGCGAAACGAACTGGGCAGGCTAATTCCAACACGCGGTTGCAGAATCGTGTAGCCGTCCACCATCCGTTTCTTCTCCGCGTCATACACCGGTCGATTCAGAGGATGAGCCATCGCGCCGGCCAGTTCGCGGGCCGCGTCCCGTGGCAGCTGAGTGTCTGTGTCGAGCGTAATCACGAACTGAATACGGGAGAGCACCGAACGTTCTCCGACGATGACGGAGAAGCGGTCCGAGGCATCACGCAGGGTTGCATTCAGGTCGGCCAGTTTTCCTCGCTTGCGCTCATAGCCCATCCAGATTTTTTCGTGAGCGTTCCACTGACGATTACGATGCATCAGGAAAAAAATATCGTTTCGTCTGGCGGAATATTTTTCATTCAGACGCTGGATTCCGCCCGAGGCCAGCTGCACCAGTTCCGCATCGCCGGGCAATGATTCCGTGGCTGCATCCACCAGATCGGTCAGCAGTGCAAAGTGCAGACAGGCATCGCGATTGCCCAGATAACGGATCTCCAGACCTTCCAGCAGATGGTCAACCGCCGACGGGCTTGTCAGCATCGTTGGCACCACAACGAGAGTTCGAAACTCGGGCGGAATGCCGTGTTCGAAATCCAGTTTTGGAAGCGGCTGAGGACGCAGAACCACAGACGCCAGCCAGTTGGTTAACGCGACGCCCAGCTGACCGGCACACATCAGCAATGGCAACATCAACAGCCACACAACGTGTTTGGCAACGGTCTGCTCACGTGCGGATTCCAGCACAATCGCCGTTCCCCCGGCCGTCAGAATGGTGATGACGCCAAGATAAACAAACAATGGAAAACTGCGACGAAGTTTTTCCAGCGCCACGCTGGAAGTCAGGTACATATTGACCAGCTGCTCAAGCGCCGAGCGACCTCGATCAATCAGAAAATATCCGACGTGCGTCATTCGACGATCGTTGCCGCTGCCGGCTTCTGACTGAGCGAGCTGGACGGCTCGATAAGCCACATCATATTCGGAATGGCGCGATCGGCGGGCAATCGCTTCGACGCTGTGACGATAGCGGTCACGAGTGGCGAAATCCATCTTCGCGTAGACGCCGGCAGGGTCGGCGCACAGCGTCTGCTCCAAAACACTTTGCTCGGCAACGAAGGTCCGCCAGTCGTGAACGCTCAGAAACCGCAGGCTGGTGATACTGTTGGCAATGGACACATGATCGGCAGCCTGCTCCTGACCGTCCCGCTGAATGAGTTGTTCCGAGGTCCGGCCCTGGTCGCTCAGGCGATGTTCCAGCCAGCTGTGAGTGAATGCGAAGTTCGGATTCTGGCCCTGCAGGTGCCGAGTCAGTTCGGCCAGAAAGGCGCCGGAAAGGTGAGTCCCCGCGCGGGCCATATCGGCCAGCACGATCACGAGATCTGTCGGATCTTTTTCGACCGTCTGAATCATTCGCTCGGCCCATTTGACCGCCTGATCGCGGTCAAACCGGCCTCGCGCGATCCGAACGGCCACGCGGCGCAGATTTTCAATCAGCGCCAACCGCAGCATCAACGGCAATGCCCAGAGCTCCCCGATCTTCAGAGGACTTACGGTCTGATACGCCGCCATGAAGCTGGTCAGCGTCGTCGCATCGACGCGGCCGTCCGTATGGGAAATCAGCTCCAGAGCCAGCCCATAGACTCGCGGCATTCCGCTATTCGCGCCGCTGCAGAGTCCCGGCAGGCTGATACTGTAGGATGCGGGCAGCAGGCGGCGAGTCGACCGGATCTGTTCTTCAATCAGATAGAAATTATCGAGCAGCCATTCAGCCGCGGGCGCGATCCGCCAGTTTCGCGAGGCCGCAGCGGAAATCATGTCATAGGTCCGCACAAGAATTGCTTCGTTTTCTATCAGACGGGGTAATAGTCTGTCGGGATGACGCCCCGGGATGACCTGATGGAACGAGGCAATGATTTTCGCATGTCGTTCCAGTTGCTCGGCATTCAGCAGTTCGGCCCGGACCGGCGATTCTTCCGCAAACTGATCCTCCGTCACATTATTGCAGGACCTTTTGCGCCACGGAAAAAGACGAAGAAAGCGGTCACGAAATTCCTGCATTGGCATACTGTTACTCCTCTTAGACATTCCACGACAACGGTGGCTGTCGGGCCGGACATTGTTCTGGTCGTCCGGAAAACCCAGACGAACGAATCTGGCAGTCTGCTCCTTATGAGCCGTCCGGCTGACTGCTGTTTGACAGGTCTGACTACTGCACCTCTGGCACATCCGTCAGCGAGAAGACGACAACCTCTTCTCCGGTGATTGTGCTGATGTCATGGTGCATGCTGCCGACTTTGACCCCACACGCTTCATACACCAGCGACTCCAGCATAGGACGTGCCACCTCCAGCAGCTGCTTTCTTGATTGTTTGATAAGGTGCCTGCCTTTCTCTGGAGAAACGGATCTGGCAAGCTGACGTTCGGCCAGCGTCAGAACGCCAAAGATTCGCACCACGACCAGGTCACGAATCAAATGAGCGCGGATCCGATCCGAACGCCAGCCAAGAAATTCATCCTGAAAACAAACGATTCCATCACAGATCGCCGCTTCGATCTCGGCCTGCGTCAGGGCTCGCGAAGGTCGTTCACTGCGAATTCGCCGAGCTTCCCCAATGGACAGCCGGTTCTCTGTCCCGGCTTGCGCTGCGATTCTCAGGCGAACCGGCGGCTGACTTTCGTCGTGGTTGTGGGGGCCGAGATTCGTAAGGACGACTCGCACGGCGGCCAGAGTCACCGGCTTGTACAGCACCAGGTCGCAGCCAGCGTCCATGGCCTGCTGCTTGTGCTGGTCACTTTTCTGACCGGTGATCGCCACAATTTTTAAATGGGCGAGGCTGTCCGTCTGACGCAGTCTGGAGATCAGGGTGTACCCGTCCATGCCCGGCATCATCAGATCAGCGAGCACCAGATCGGGGCGAAAGGCTGCGGCGACGTCCAGAGCCTGAAGGCCACCGTAAGTCACATGCACATGGTGATCCAGTTCTTCCAGCAGCAGGCCGAGGGAGTCCGCGCCGTCTCGGTTATCGTCGACAATCAGAACTCGAAGTGACTTTTCACCGCCTTGCATCAGATCAACAGCTTTCAAGATCAGGGCATCAACCGCACTTCGGCTGCGGCGTTGAAAAAAAAAGGCCGGCGCGGAGAGTCCCTGAAAAGGTTTCACCGCGTCGGCCTACTCTTCAGCCAGCCCCCCTTTAAAGGGTTGCCTGCCAGCGAGTCGTCCAATTTACTTGTTTGGATGCTGCTGTCTTCCATGCTGAGACACCAACACGCGGCCATTCTACTCGTCGAGACTCCAAAAAGCATCTTTTAGCCTTCAGCATTTTTCCGCTGGATAAGCCATGAACTCAAGTAATCGTGTTTTTCCATAAAACTCATTGCTGCAACTGTTTCACTTTCACTGGCTTTCATATCCCCCTGAGTGAACAACCAGTCGTCGAAAATAGAGACGTCTACTACCTGCAGGATGCTGTTTGGCGATCCGTCTGTCCCGACCTGAGCCGGCGGACCATCCGCAAACTTACAACGCGTGGCATGACGCAGGAAACGACGGCCAGCAAAAGACGAATTGACAGAAAAAGCGGATTCCCATTACAACGCGACTCGTCGGAATTCGCAAAAGGACTTGCGCGACCGACGGAAACTCGCAACGGAGCAGAACAGCTTCAGAAGTTTCGGATATTCTTCTTCGATGGAGCGACAAAATGCGTCTGACTGCAATCGCACTCCTGGCAGCTGTGGCCCTTCCAGGCTGCGGTTCCGACTCAAAAAATGCGGGATCCAAATCTGCTGGGATTGAATTGTCGATCCCAAACAGCAGCGGAACCGGCGACTCTGTGCCGACCAAATCAGCCCCGGTCAGTCAGTTCTCAGAAGCCGTTCAGTCGCTTATTCAAAAAGCCAATGCCGCGGTTGTCGCGGGGCGAAACAGTGTTGCGATAGAATCACTCAGTCAGGCCATTGGGATTACTCCCGAAGACGCAGTTTTGTTTCGCATGCGTGCCGACGTTTATACTCTGCAGGGCGAAAACGCCAATGCGCGAGCCGACTTCAGCACCGCGGTCCGGCTGGCACCGAGCAATCCTGATCTGCTCAATTTTCGTGGCTATTTTCTGATGTCTCAGGGCCTGATGGAGGAGTCTCTTAAAGACTTCGACAACGCCATTGAACTTCATCCAAAATACTCCGCCGCTTTAAATAATCGCGGCCTGCTGTCGCTGACAGCCAAGGACTATAAGGCTGCTGAAGCCGACTTTACTCAGGCGATTGAATCTGATCGTAAGTTCTCCGACGCGTGGAACAACCGCGCGTTTGCTCGCATGAAGCAGGAACAGTACGAGCCCGCGATGGCGGATATTAAAGTGGCTCTGCAGCTGAAAGATGATTATGTCACCGCGTGGAACAACTGCGGTCTGATCGCCATGCAGCTTGAAAAATTCGAAGAAGCCGAAAAAGCATTCGCACGAGCTGTCGAGCTTGATCCTGTTGACGCACGATGGGTCAATCATCATCGCGCCGCCCTGCTGAAACAGAATCGGTTCGCGGAGGCTCAGAAGGATGCTCAGAAGATTGAATGGCTGAATCAGCTGACGGCACTTAGTCAGAACGCCAATCGAAATGTGCGTGATCCCCGGTCGTGGATTGGCCGCGGCGAACACCTGATGAACGGCCAGCAGTATGGAGCCGCCATTCAGGATTTCACGCGAGCACTCGTCGTGAATCCAGGCAACCCGGAAGCGCTGTTCGACCGAGCTGTGGCCTGGGCCAGAACAGGCGATCTCCAGAAGGCCATGGTCGACTGTGACGAGTCACTCGTGGCTCAGCCAACAAAAGAAGCGTACTCACTTCGCGGCGAAATCTGGCTGCGTCTGGACAACCCTGATCAGGCCGTCAACGATTTTGAACTGGCCGGCCGATTCGATGGACAGGTCGCAGAAGCTTACGAAAAGCGAGCGGCCAAATTACGTGAATCCGGGGCCGTGGCGGAAGCAGATGCGGATGTGGCGAAAGCCGCGGAATTGCGTGAGGCCATGGTCACAAAGCCCTCAGATCCAAACGCACCGACGAGCTCCGCGGAAGGGTTTGATCCTGAAACTTCAGTTCAGTAATCCAACCAGATGCCGGCTCCGACGAGATTCTCCCAACGATCGAAGAATTCATACTGCTGCGATGGACCATTGTAGCAGTTGAGCCCGAGTCGTAACCGGCGTTTTGTTTCGACACCCTGCCAGCCCCAGCCGGAGACCATGTTAACGGCGGTGCTGGTACCGAATTCTTGACGCCAGTGTCCATTCACCGCGAAGAATGGGGCTCCCGAAACGGGCGTTTGAGCAATTGGCGTGTATTCGGTTCCAAGCTGCAATTCAAATGGCTTAGCACCGCCTTCTGTGCCCGGAGCCACGCCAAGTTCCGTGTAGATACGAGTCACGTCGGTGAGTTCGTAGGAGACTCCGGCTAGCAGTGAATCTCTCACGTAGTTGATTCGCTCAAAGCCAGGATTGGCCAGCAGGTATTCGTCGCCCACGTGAGAACTGATGTGGTAGTAGCCAGCTCGATACGATGTTCGACCGGATCGCCACGTGCCGTAAAGACCGACGCGATAATCTGAGCCCTCCAGCATGGAACTGGGTTCTTCCGGAAGAACTCGGGCAAACACCGCGGTCTCAAGATCAAGCTGAAATGCGTCCGCCTGCGGATTTGCCGAACTCCCCTTGCGCAGAATTCCGACGCGTCCGCCCAGTACCGCATCCCAGACCTGGCGCTTGTTCTTCGTATCGTACATGGAGAGGAACTGCATGCGCGGTTCCTTCTCCCCGGCCAGGTAGGTTTTGTAGAGCAGACCTTTGGGCAGAATCTGCCAGCAAATATCCTGCTGCTGTGGAAAAGGAGGGCATTCGGAGAAAACGTTCTCCGGTGTCAGCGGCCGATTTGTGAATTCAGAAGTGGACTGGCTGGCGGCAAGGTCGGACACTGAGAATGAAAGCGGATCCGCGGGTTCGTGAAGTCCTTCTTCGTCGTCCGGAGTTGTCGAGGCACGCACTCCTGAGATGTGTGATGTGTGATTCCGATCGGGTTCGTCCGAAAATTCGGAAAGATCAAAGTCAGCTTTGTCATCGCCGATGCGCTCACGATCATCGCCTCCGTTTGAAGCCGCAGCGGTTCGCGGCTTCGCGGCTTCTCGCAGTGGATCCAGCCAGCTGCGCGAAACGGAATGGGCTGTTTGCAGAGTGAATGGGGCACCGGGAGACTCTGCCATCGCAGGGTTCAGCGTGAGGCCCATGCCGATGAAGCTCAGACCTGTGATGCTGAGAAACATGGATAGTCGGCAGATCATCCGGAGGTGACGTGAGAAACGCCGACCGATTCCAGACCGTGACCGGTCATGGAGGAATGATTGTGCCTGTGATTTCTGCAAATGAGCCACGAAGAGCGTCCCTGATCCCGTGTCCAGACAGAAGCGAATCGGTGAAACAGCCTGAAAGGCCTGTGACGAAGATTTCGGCCGCGTCCGTGCCCAGCTGTGAGGAAGGCAGCACCTGTTTTGCCTTTTCCGCCTGTGTCAGGCCGATCAGTAAAACTGTGCCGATTCTGACGTTGTTGGAGCGAAAACTCACCTGCTCACCTATCACGGCACTCAGCAGGGAACAACCGATAGGAGCTCGATCAACGAGCCCGCGTTTCGCCCGATCGATTGAATCCACCTCGCGCGAGGCACAGGCAGAATCTGCCGGGCCGGCCGCACAAAACTGCAGTTTTGACCGTGTTCTTTCCGCTCCTCGACACACTGCATCTTGTGGTTCCACAAATCCGCAGACCCCGTCCGAATTTGCGATGCAAAATTCACGACTCGCCATGGTATGGACGATCGAAGATTAAAGACGAACAACGCTTCGAACTTGTTCGAAGTCCAAACTTGAGCTCATAGTGAGTATTGTCGTGCAGGACATTACCCCTTTTCTGCCGGAAGACACGATCGCCTACCTGCGTCTTGCAGATGAAGACCGTCGATTCCCGTTCCGCCCGATTTCATCCCAGCTATTTCTGATCGGACAAGGGCCGGGTTGTGACCTGCGTCTTGGATCCGCAGAAATGGCCGCTATCCATACGGCCATTCAGTTGGGAAAGGACTCGGCTGAGATCGTTCAGATTGCCGCAGAGCCGCCGCTGCTCCTGAATGGAGAAGCCGTGCAAAAGGCAACGTTGCACCACGGCGACCTGATTGAAATTGGTGACGTCAGTCTTGCGTTCTTCCTGTGTGAAGAAGCCGCGGCCGTCGTTTCAGAAGGCCCGGTTGAGCCTGCGTCATTGAGTCCCCGACAAATTGTTGAAGGAATCGAGTCCCAGCTGAGATTCATCAGTTCCGAGGACAATTCCAGAGAGCGCCTTGGTGACCTGCTTAAGGCCGCCCAGCAGGCGGTGGAAGCCTGTCAGTTTGCCCAGACTATTCGATTCGCCGATTACGCGCCCGTAGCAGCATCAACCGAAACCATGGATCGATCCCCCGAGAATCAGGATCTGATTCAGGTGCGTCTCGCCACGGTGGAAACGCGTCTGGGAGAAATCTGTAACGTGCTTGAACAGATTGTGCAGCAGCAGCAGCTTATTGCAGCCGCCCTGCAGTGTGTGGTTGAGCGGATTGATGATCTGCGGGCCAGTCATCAGCTGGGACCGCTGCGAGCCAGCGCGTAAAACTCCAGTCAGACGCTTCAAAATTCACGTACACTCGCCGTCGAATTTCGACCCAAGCTACTTCTGCGCTGTCTGCAGAGACAAGTCAAGCATGTAAAGTTGGGAATCCATTGGTGTGAATTTCGCGGAAAAGCGCTTTGGACAGTCGATTGACAGACAGCCCGTTGCCGCTTTAAAAAGATTCTTGGCGCGGGCCGGTCATCGTGGGGGATTGATTTTTTTGATCCGCTCACGAAGAATATTGTGCTCCGTGGTGGCGGACGTAAATTTTCAGGGATTTCCGGAGGTTTTAATGCTGACTGTGAAAAATTCGGTTCATTTGTTGGTCGCTGGTACTTTAGCTGCGGCTATGTTCGTGGTGACTGGTTCAGAAGCTTTGGCTCGCCCAAAGTACCTGAATGTGGCCAACGCGACTTATCCAGACCTTGTGAAAAAGCATGGCACGGACGGCAAGCTGACTTGTGCTCTTTGTCATCCAGAGAAGGACAAGAAGATCCGCAACAACTACGCTGCGGCAGTGGGCGGAAAGCTGGAAAAGAAGAACGAAACTGACGAAGCGAAGATCAAAGAAGCCCTGACCAAGGCTGAAGGCGAAAAGAGCGCTACCGAAGGCAAAACCTTTGGCGATTTGATCACGGCTGGCGAACTACCGGGCACCAACGAAGCTGCTAAGTAGAGTTCGTTGCTGCTGTTGAACGCTGAGAGCGGGATTTTCGGACGGAAATCTCGCTCTTTTTCGTTATTCTCCCCTGGAAGCGGCCCGGGAAGGGGAAAACTGAATTGAAGACGGGTGTCGAACCGATTATCCTGCTTCGCCGGTGAATTGTGTTTCCGAAACCTGCACAGAGGCCGGGAAGTGTGACGGTGAGGAATCCGTCGTTTTCGTAATTTCAAAAGAAACGCCTTATTGCCATGAGTACGCTGAAGAAAAATAAGAGAATCAAACGCGCCGCGGTGCTTGAACTGTACGGAGATCTGAAGCCGGGCCGTGGTAACCAGAAGGTTGAACGCGGCAAAGCGAAGTACCTCGGCGGTAACGGTCGTAAGACCACCGGGATTACGAAGCGAGTGTATCGCCGTAACCTGAAGCGTGTGCAGATCGTTGAAAACGGCGTTGTTGTCCGTCGACGTGTGCCGGTGAGCCTGATTCGGTCCGGCGCAATCGTGAAGCCAGTCGCTAAAGATCCGTTTGCATTGCCCGACCACAACTAAGCTTGTTGGTCTGTTTTGAATATTAAAAGCCCACGAGTTCGCTCGTGGGCTTTTTCGTTCGAGCGTGACGAAGGAGACGATGACCGCCAAGCAGCTCGTATCAACCTACGCGAGCTTGCCTCAGGTAGAATGCGCGTTGCGTAGTATGCAGTCGATCGATCTTAAAGTACGTCCGATCTATCACTTCAACGATGATCGCATTCGAGCTCACGTGTTTTTGTGCATGCTTGCGAACAATGTCGAATGGCACATGCGTGACCGTCTGCGTGAGCTTGTTTTTGAGCTGCAGAAAGTTCGCGTCAGGGTCCCGCAAAATACACTCACTTCACCCAAAATGACTGCCTCCAGTTGTGTTCAAGTTCGGGTTAGAGCGACACACGGCGTTCCCTGGGATGAAGGCATTCCTGCTCGGCCTTGCGCATCACCAGCGACATTTTGCCCACGGCGTCCAGCATGGTCCGGACCTGCCCGTGAATCGCCACCAGAAATTCGTCTTCAACCTTCTGGCTGATCGGATCGTGCCAGTGCTCTTTCGTCGCCATCCATGAGGCTTCGAGCTGTTTCAGTGCGTCTTCCAGCCTGGCGGCGGCGCTGAGAAAGTCGACTCGTTTCATCATCGTTCCTCTTGCGATAAATTTTCAGACGTTTTCGACGCTGCGTTGTGGTTCGAAATTGTTCGCTGATCTTTTCCCGGTAACTTCCTGCAGTAACGGCATCGCAACGCAGTCTCGACCGGAAAATCATCCGCAAAATAATAAACCCAGCAAAACGCCCGCACGCAATTCGATGGATCTGCCCGCACCCCGATCCGCATGCCTCAGGATTTTAACGGCGTAGTGGCGTGGCGTCACGGATCTCCGTAAAATGAAGCGACTTCCCACGAGATCCGACGACCGACCAGGAACGACGGCCATGCACTTTGAGTTTCATCCGACCTCACCAAAATCAATTGTTCGACGTGACTTTCTGCGCCAAATGACAGCGGCCTCAACGGCAGCTCTGGCGGCGTCTGCACCGCGAGATCTGCGCGGTGCGGAAAAGTTGCACGTGTTGCATCCGACGGCGACAGCCGATTCGTGCATCCTGATCTGGATGGGCGGCGGCATGGCGGCTCCGGATACTTTCGACCCGAAGCGCTACGAACCCTTCCGAGTCGGCCTGCCCGTCAAGGACATGCTCAGCACCTTTCCGGCGATTGATACCGCAGTCAGCGGATTGAAAATCTGCGAGGGACTTGAGCACATCGCGCAGGTCATGGATCGAGCGACTCTGATTCGGTCGGCCGTGCAGCCCGATCTTGGCAGCATTCTTCATTCGCGTCATCAGTATCACTGGCACACCGGTTACGTCCCGCCGCAGACTGTGGCGTGTCCGCATCTGGGTTCCTGGATCGCCAAAGTGCTGCCGCCCTTGAACCCCGTGATGCCGACGTTTGTCAACATTGGCCAGCGGTTGGAGGGTGTTGGTGAAAGCGAAGAACTGAAAGCATTCACGACGGCCGGGTTCTTTGGGACGGAATTCGGACCGATGAATTTGCCGTTCCCTGAGGAGGCCGCGCAGTCCGTTCGTCCGCCAGGTTCGATGACAGGAGATCGCTTTGCCAACCGGAATAAACTGTTTCGCCGGCTGGTCGATCAGAGTCCCCAGCGAGAATTCATGAGCGACTATCAGCAGGAATCCATGTTGCGGTCGCTCGATAACGCCTATCGACTGCTCAGCTCGGAAGATCGTGAGGCGTTCGATATCAGTCTTGAGCCAGAAGAAAGCCGGAAGGTCTACGAAAGCAGTCGCTTCGGCCGCGGCTGTTTGCTGGCTCGTCGGCTGGTCGAAAAGGGGGCTCGCTTTGTCGAAGTCACAACCGAATACGTTCCGTTTCTGCACTGGGACACTCATGCCAACGGACACGAGACGCTTGTGCGGATGCATTCAGAAATGGATCAGCCGATCGCACAACTGATCCGCGATCTGGAACTCCGTGGTATGCTGGATCGGACTCTGGTAGTCATAGCTTCCGAGTTCAGTCGTGATGCGTTGATTGAAGGCGTGCCGGGCTCCAACGCAGCCGATCAGGCCACGGAAAAAGTTGAGGCCGTTGCCGAAATGAAGCACTACGGTCTGCATCGACATTTCACAGGTGGCACCAGCGTCGTGATGTTCGGTGGTGGCATGAAGAAGGGCTTTGTCTACGGAAAGACGGCCGACGAACGACCGCTGATAGCGGTCGAAAATCCTGTGTCGATTGCCGATCTGCATGCGACGATCATGACGGCGATGGGCATCAGCCCTCAAACAGGTTTTGACATCGAAGGCCGACCGTTCTATGTGACTCAGGACGGAAAAGGTCAGGCCGTGAAAGAGCTGTTTGCTTAATTGCTGGCAACTCGGTGAACCCGTTCCATCAGCGTTGTGTACCACAGTTGAGCCGCGCGGCGTTGGCCGATGGCGCTGAAGTGACGTCGTGATTTTGCATCGCCGCGATTTTCCCCGGTGAGCGTGTCTGTGTCCGGTCCTGCTCCAAAACCCGGCAGCTTCGACAGTTGTTCGATCGCATTGCGAATTCGTCCTTCGCCTTCCGGGTCGTTGTAAACGGTCGGATGGTGGGTCGACTTTGCAGCCAGCCAGACAGGTTCAAATCCCCACGCTTCAACGGCTGCCCTGCGAATCTTTTGCAGATTGGCGATGTAAGTTTCGCTCGTCGTTTTAGCGATGACATCCGATTCGCCCTGCTGCCATAAGACAGCTCGAAATGTTCCCAGCGAAGTTCCGCCTTTGATCAAGTCTGCGTGCAGCTTGCCGTCAGGCAGCCATTGAGCCGACGCGGTGGCTCCCACGGCCACGTTGGCGAATGCGACTGGTACGTCCAGTTCGCGAACCAGCAGATCGCCGAGTGCCGGCCAGATTGATCCCCCATCGCTGCCGTCCGGGGCGGGCTGAGGATCATTCGCCACGGCCCACGAATCAGCGAACACGTTGTACGCTACCACTCGCTGCTGAGCATCCTCGACCTTCAGCCGCTCATCGTTCGTATTCGTCGCGTAAGACTGACCGGCGACAAGAAAGACTTCTCCGACTCCAAACGGGACGGTGGAAGCCGTGACAGGTTCCTGCGACTTCGGCTCGATGACGCGAAATTCCAGTGAGTACCATCCGCCTGCGGGAACGTTGATGGTCGCGTGAAAATTTTCCGCCTGCCGCTTCAGGGCGACGGATTTCCATTGGTCATCCAGTGGAAATTTATCCTTCACCAGGATCAGTCGATAAGCCAGTTCGCTTTCTTCTGCCAGCGTCGGCGGCAACTGCAGGGCGATTTTCACATCCGCAGAACCGCGCGCCGTCACCTGACCCGGGTCAGCTTTCGGTGTCACAGAATCGAACCCGGTTCTCTGGAACACTTGCCAGGGTTGCGGACTGAGAACCAAGATTTTGAATTCCTCAGCCGCAAGTGCTGCGTCTGTGCAACACGCCCACACAGCGACAATAGCGATGAATTTCTGAATGTTCAATTCAGTTCTCTTCAGCGTAAGCATAAGTATCGCTCCTGCCCTTGCCTGGCTTACGACGACACCCGGTCGTTGGCGTTTTAAGCTTTTATGACTGGCACCTTTTTGCTTCCACTGGCGGGAAAAGCGGCCAAGGTGAACCGCTGTCACGTGAACATTCTTGTGGCTATGGCGCCGGATTGCAAACTGAGATCGCACTTTGGTCGACAGAGAACACATTGGCCGGATAAAGTCCTCGATCGCATCGAAATCATCATCGCCTGCAATGTCGCGAGCGAATACTTTCTGCAAGGGCCAGCTTCATGACGTTGAAAGTTCATCCGTCCGGCGATTATTCGTTCGTACCCGGGATCGCGCCTTATTCTTGCGGAGTCATCTCCAACCCGGGGTTTGAGATTGTGCATGTCACATTGCGGAATATGGTTTCATGGCGAGAAGGTTTTGAACTGATTGCTGCATTCCTGAGTCAATGCGGGCGGCCCAAAGCGGCTTTGTGTGCGATGTCATTGCGTTGTCCGGTGCCGTTTACATTTCAGGGATTTGCCGACTTCAACGGTGAATACGCTGCAGTGCTGAAGGAGTGGGGTGTCTTTGTCGATGGTGTCAATCCCGTGGCTCGCACGCACATCGCACCTGAACTTGTGCCACCGAAAGTGCCATCTCTGTTTGGCTTCGCGTACACTCGACCGTGTGACGTCGACATGCCGAAGACGTTCGTCGTGGCCGGAGCCGGAGAACTTCCCGAAGGCGTGTTGAACCGCGAAGGCATCGTACGACTGGGCGATGCTTCTCCCACTGGTATTGCAGGAAAAACGGCCTTCGTCATGGACCTGATGGAAGAGCGACTACGGCGGTTGGGAACCTCATGGAATTCGGTGACTCGGACGAATGTGTACACCATTCATCCGGCCGATGAGCCGATCCGCAGCATCGTCAATGCACGCATGCTGGCGTCCGGAATCCACGGCGTCACCTGGCATTATTCTCGCCCGCCGATTCAGGAGATCGAATACGAAATGGACCTTCGCGGGGTCATAAATGAGCAGTTACTATGAAGGACTCAGTAGTCCTTGATTTTCCATAACTGCGGCGATACAGGGCGTCTCAATTAGCGTGATTGAAACCCCGTTTCCTCTCGACAAATTGTCACAGAACTTGAACGTCGTGGGCTGCGGGCGATCGAGCGCGCCTGAAAATCGGTAAGGCCGCTACGCCTGCGGATGTCGTCGGACCCTCATTGAAAGCGCGGGGCCGCAAGCCTACGATCCCTCCGGGATTTCTGGCTGAACTCATGAAGCTCGCCATTGCCGCAACGACCGCATTATTCCTGAAGCATCGCAAACTTGCCGGCCTGCTGAGGTTGCTTAGCCAAAGGTGACGGGATCGCCGATGTGACTGATGCCATGCAGCGAGCGATTGATGACTGCACTGGTCGACGGATGTTGGTGTACCTGCCGAAGGGGACGTATCTGATCAGTCGAACTCTGCAGTGGAAGAAGCGAGTGGGCGAATGTGGATAATTTCGGCGCTGACCCAACCGGGTCCATGGATTCTGCAGCCGCCTTACAGAAGGCGATTGATTTGGGAGCGAAAACGGTTTTCCTTCCAGGCAGCTACCGCCTTACTCAGACGGTGATCCTTCGTGGAGCCGTCTGCAGGATCATTGGACTTGGTGGCTGGCTGGATTACAACAGCAAAGCCAGTCCGGATCTGCGAATCGAAGACGCCAAATCGCCCATCGCGATTGAGCATTTTGCCAGCATCAACGGCGGTATGGAGATGGCCTGAAGATGCCCTACCGAAGCGCCGAATCCAGGTAGCACTGCTCGATGCGGAATCGTTAACGGCAGGCAATTATCCTTGCGCAGCACTGGTGCAAAAACCGAGAGAAGTTCCCATGCCATCGGCGACATTCGACCAACACGGGCATTGCCCTTGACCCAGTTGGGCTACTGGCCCGATACCAAAGCGACACATCAGGGGTCAGGTCCGATACTGCTCGGCACGGCGATCGCACTCCGAGGCAGGGTGCGGATCGGAGTTTGTTAGGCGCCGTGACCGAATGCAGCGCGAAGAACGAGGGCGTAAAGGTGGCGTCCGGCGCAGCGTTATGGGCTGCGGACAAGATGCCGGACACACCCCACGAATTATGACTTCTGTTGTTTAAGTTTTTCGATGTGATCCATCAGTTCTTCTTCGCTCGCAAAGCCCCTGAAGTGAAAACAGATCACTTCGAATGCTGTCCACGCTACTAGAAAACCTGCAAATCGTGAGTGTTTCCTCACTCACTCACTCACTCACTCACTCACTCACTCACTCACTCACTCACTCACTCACAGGAGAACACTTCATGCTCGTCATGGCGGAGGTAACTTGGCAAACAAAACACCCGCAGCCGGCAACACAAAAGCTGGCCGGAGGACGCGCAGCAATGGGCACAGTAAACATCGGCGACCGACTAAAAATCCGGTTCTTCGGACTCGCAGAATCTCCCCAGAACAACGGCTTTACAGGAGCAGAAATCGGTGCTACATTTCCTGCATCAGTAATTCGAAAAGCTGATAAATTTACTCCGTGGTGTAATGGTAGCACGTCAGTTTCTGGCACTGACAGTCGGGGTTCGAGTCCCTGCGGGGTAACTGTTCGGGTGGAAGGTACGCGCATTCAGTCGCAAGACCGCGAAAAACATTGGTTTTTTTGCGGTCTTTTGCTTTTGATGGTTTGTCTGTTTGCATCGTTTCGCGTCTCTCAATGGCCACCTGGATGGCCACCACTTCCGCAGACCCTGACTGAACAGCCTTTTCAAAATGGGCGTCTGTCGTCTGCAGATAATGCTTTCGGGCGACTTTCTCAGAATGCCCGATCCACGAAACAACAACGTGAGATGGATAAATTTCCATCAACTCAGTTTCTCGAGTCGATCGCAGATTCTGAAAAGGCTTTGGCCAATGCTTCAACCCGGCCCGTTTCACGATCTTGTTGAACGTGGTCCGCAGGTTCTGACTTGCGGAGCTATAACCGACACCGTCAAACGGGTTTTCATCGATCAGCTTTGCCTTGATTGCAGCTTTGAAGAACTGGCGAGCGCGTCCGCAGCGTCTCCGCGACGTGTTCTCTGCCTGTTTCTCGTGAACATTGGTTTGTGTGTTTGTAATTCGGGAGGGCGAAGCTCCTGCTGAGCCGCGAGAAACTTTGGACATCGAATGGCATCGACTCGTCCCGCGCTGAACGTGCCGTCGCCGTTGTTGAAGTTCAACGCCTTTTCAAAGACGTAGTTGTTTTGCGATTCGTCGGCTTGGGTGGGTTCAGGTTCTGGCCGTTCCAGCACCTGGCAGAGTTCTTTCAGGAACGATTGGCTATTCGCCATTTCCGCCCCGCCGCTTCGCCGCCAACGGGTGATGAATTCTTCGTGGTTTATGTTGGGTTTCGGGGCTTTGCGGTTGTCTTGCGGTTGTTTGCGGGATTGTCTGAATCCAAATGGTTTTTAAGGGCCATCGGCTTTCTTTCGCAACGTCTCATTCAATTTCGAAAGGAGCCTGTTTGTCTCACGCGAAACTTCCATCTGTTCTTTCGTGATTTGAATCAATTCGATATTGATGGAAATTATAGCCGAAGTCTGAGCAGCCGCTGCCCGCAATCTTCGCACCAGCCAGATGACCGTAGGGATGAGTAGCAAAAATAGGACTAGCGGGGGGGACAATGTCAACCCATAGCGATGAGCGACGGTCCGGAAGAATGTACGTTTCAGCAAGAATCAGCCAATTCATAAATGTCGCCCTTCGTCAATCAGTATCAAGTCAAGTCCGCCCAGCGATTTGGCTTCAACGGGCATTCTGCAACGGCTTTCATTTCAATTCGACTAGCGGCAACGGCATTCGGCAACGGCAATGAAAGCCCGAATTTTTTTATTAAATCACTTCTGCGGAATCAGGGTGACTCGCAGATTCAGCGCGGCGGCGATGCGTTCTACGGTTTCGAGTGTCACGCCGGGTTCACTCTGATTCCAGAGTCTCGACAGATTGCTGCGACCAATTCCGGTTTTGGCTTCAAGATCAGCAAGGGAAAGTTGCTGGCGTTCCTTTTCGTCCAGCAATGTTTTCAACACAGCAGCGGTAGCGGCAACCGCTTCGCGTTTTTTGGCCAGGACTTTGCGTCCAAGTTCGCGATTGGCTTCCATCGCTTCCGGGTGCGATTCTTCTTTGATCGCTTTACGAATTCGCTCTTGCTCCGCTGCCGTCGGTGTTCTGCGACGAATCGCTGGTTTTTCTGCCATAACACTTGCCCTTTGCTTCAATCGACCTGGAACGCCGTTACCGGATAGACCGTGATTCCATCTTCGAGCCACTCAAAGATAATGCAGACATTCCGGCCGTCCTCGGCTTCTCCGAACCTCATCGATCTGCCGCTTGAGCGGCTGACTGTTTCAGATTCGTGGTTCAAAAACACGGACTCAAAATCGTCTGGTGTCAGTCCGTGTTCTGCGATATGCGCAACGTTCCCGTCCGCTTCAAAGGACCACACGAATTCGAACCACGCCATTTCAGAAACTCCGGCTATGCTGACAGGCTAATTCTACCCCTCGACTGATTGTTGTCAATTCTGACAACATTCCTGAATGAAGCGTCAACCCAACGGCGGAAAGAAAGTGTGTCTCAGCTGCCACGCATCAACCACGGCCCGCAGCTCCGGACTGATCTCAATTGGCCCACCGTATCGGCAGAGTGAGAATATCAATCGCCATTGCAGATCCGGACAAGCCTTCAGGATCTTCTGAGATTCTTCCTCAATGATAAAACGCTCTTTGTCCGTGCTTCTGTTGGCAGTAACCGACATTCCTTCAAACGGGTTCTCGTCAATCAGTTTGGCTTTGATCGCAGCCGCGAAGAACTGGCGAGCCCGTCCGCAACGTCGCCGCATTGTGTTCTCAGCCTCGTCTTCATGGGCCGTTACGACGTGTCGCTGATCACAACGGCTTCAATGAGATTGTCCTCCAAAAGCTCACGCTGCCGGGTAACCACGCCGACGAACTTTTGAAATTGATTGACCGCGAAGGGGCGAACCAGGCAACGCTAATGCTGACCCACGACATGGTAGCCGCGACGCTGAAGAGTCGCTGGAAACTAATGTGACTCGCAGCGACGATCGAATTAGAACCACCAACGCTGTTTAAGGCTGTGTGAAGACGTCTGCAGCATTTCGTTGCAGCGCCAATCCTGCCATGGCAATCTTCGTTGCTGGTTCGATCTGTTTGTTGTGCCTCCCCTCACATCCGCCCGTTAACAGAAGCAGAAGCAGAAGCCGCATTCCGTATCCACAAGCGCGATCTGTCCATTCGCCCGATCTCGCATAAAAAAGAAGAGCGTGTGCTGGCTCACATCTTCGTCTGTTTCCTCGCGTACGTACTTTGGAAAACTCTGGCTCAGCTCTGTGACAAAGCGGGGCTTGGCAGCGAACCTCCCCGCGTGTTGGCGGAACTCTCTGACATCCGCTCACTGGATGTCGTCCTGCCGACTCGCTCCGGCCCAGAGATCCGAACTCGGTGCATTTCAAAACCCACGGACCATCAACAAATCCTGCTGGAAAAAATCCACCTCAGACTGCCCTCAAAAATAATTCAAAAGCAAATGGAGTGAAAACTTTCACCCTGAAACCCCAGAAAACATTGTCTTTCTTGATCAAGCTGGGGAAGTCGGGTTAGCGCCTCGCGGCTCAGGTTGTGACGAAAACGCCTCGCGGCTAACGCCTCGCGGCTCAGAAAGCCGTTGCTGGCTTAGCGGTCGTACTTGGGGATATTGGGTTCGGGAACGGCGGCGATGAGCTTGGTGATGATCTCGTCGATATCGAGTCCTTCCGCCTGGGCCTGGAAGTTTGTCGCGATTCGATGGCGGAGCACGGGGATGGCCACTTTTCGCACGTCCGCGATAGCAACGTTGGGACGTCCTTCCATTGCGGCGAAAGCTTTTGCGCCGTTGATCAAATACTGACCAGCACGTGGGCCAGCGCCCCAGTCCACCAACCGCTTGATAAAGTCGGGTGCGGCCGCATCTTTGGGTCGCGTGGCGCGCACAAGTCGCGTCACGTAACTGATGATCAGCGGACTGGCAACGATCTGGCTGATCTGTTTTTGAAGGTACAAAATCGACTTCGCTGACAGGACTTTGCGCACCTCGGCCCGTTCGCCAGATGTCGTTGCTTCGAGGATTTTTTCTTCTTCCTCAAGGCTTGGGTAATCCACTTTCACGTTAAACATGAAGCGGTCAAGCTGTGCTTCGGGAAGCGGGTACGTCCCTTCCTGTTCGATCGGGTTCTGCGTGGCAATCACGAAAAACGGTTCGGGCAACTTGTATGTGGTTTGGCCAACCGTGACTTCTTTTTCCTGCATCGCCTGCAGCAAAGCCGACTGCGTTTTGGGAGGCGTTCGATTGATTTCGTCCGCCAGCAGAATATTGGTGAAGACCGGGCCTTCCACGAAACGGAATTCGCGTCGCCCGGATTCGCTTTCTTCGAGCACATTGGTGCCGGTGATGTCCGACGGCATCAGGTCGGGCGTAAATTGGATTCGTCGAAATTTCACATCCAGCAATCTGGCGATTGTGCTGACGACCAGAGTTTTGGCCAGTCCGGGAACACCGACCAGCAGGCAGTGACCGCCGGTAAAGACGGCCGCCAGAATCTGATCGATGACAGCGTCCTGGCCAATAATGACCTTATGCAGTTCTTCGACCATGACTTCATGGTGACGGTTAAACTTTTCCAGGAACTCATCAAAGTCGCGTTTCTCAGCCAACGGAACAACCCTCGGTAAGGAATCCTGCGTACTGTCTCCATGGCGGAGAATCCATCGCGCAGGATAACGAACGGCGGCCCAATTTTCTCGTCCGCGGCGATCCATAGCTTGCCAGGAGTTGGAATTGGTGGTTTCTGCTGCGCAAATGTTGGGTGTTCCGACAAAACCAGGCCCGTTTGGGTTTGCGTAATGAACCAGAGGCCTAGAATCGACCGTTGCTCAACCACCGGCAGGCCATGAGCCGTCTGCGGGAATCGAGGCGACCAGAGGATTTGTTTTGACCGTGGCTTACAAATGAAAACACTGCATCTATGTCTGAAATGAACAATATTCTCGCGGGGGGAGCGATATCTCCCGAAGCCCGTGTCGTCGATCAGCCTCGCATTCAGGCGGCAGTTCGCGAAATTTTGCTGGCGGTCGGCGAAGATCCGGATCGTGATGGCCTGCAGGAAACGCCAGCCCGAGTCGGTCGGATGTACGCCGAGATTTTTGGCGGCCTGCATCTGGAACCCGGTCGCCATCTGAAGAAGGTCTTTGAAGAGCAGTACGACGAGATGGTGCTTGTCAGAGACATCACGTTCAACAGTATGTGTGAGCATCATCTGCTGCCGTTCATGGGCAAAGCGCATGTCGGATATATTCCGAGAGGAAAAGTCACCGGTCTGAGCAAGCTGGCTCGCGTGGTCGACGAGATTGCTCGCCGCCCACAGGTCCAGGAACGAATGACTCATATGGTCGCCGACCTGATTGAAGACGAGCTGGCCCCCAAAGGAGTCATCGTTGTCATCGAAGCCGAGCACACCTGCATGACAATTCGGGGCGTTAAAAAGCCGGGCGCGCTGACGGTGACAAGCGCTGTTCGAGGACTCTTCAGGAACAATCTTGGCAGCCGCGCGGAAGCAATGGCTTTAATCAACGGAAAGTAGTCGTATTGGGGAGCGTTTCAAAATCGATCCACCTTCGGCCGCTGCGCAAGTGTTGCTTCAGTCACGGCTTAAACGTTTCCGTTTAACGGCAAGCCGCAGGCGCAGGTAAAATTTGAAACCTTCGTCTGCACGATTTGCAGCATCAAACTCTGTTCGAATGCGTGTCAGCACCTGGCTCATGGGCAGTTAAGCTTTCTTATGGTTGCATTTTTTGTCTTGAAGCTGGTCGCCGGCGTTGTCCTGATGTGGCTGTTGATGCCACGGAAGGAAGTCACGGATGGATTCTTTCGAATTCAGATGCTCGTCGCGCTGGGGCTTTGCGTCCTTGCAGTGCTGACTCTTGACGCATCGTCGATTGCAGGCAAGACCTCAGCCAGTGAAAATGAAACTCTCGAAGCTGAGCAGACGATTTCGATCCTGAAAGGCCTGCTGATTGGCGGAGCCGTCACTGCCTATGCGGGACACATCTTTTGGAAACTGGGGCGTCGTTTTCCGGGACGAGTCACAATTTTTCTGCTGGGAGCCTTCTGCATCGCAGCGTTGATTCTGCACTCGGTGAAAATGATCTCCGCGGCTTCCGTGCTGCACCAGGTTGCTTCGGACCTTTCGTCTGCAGGTGTGCTGGGAGCAATGCTCACCGGCATGTTGCTGGGGCACTGGTATCTGACAACGCCCACCATGTCGATTCAGCCGCTGACCTGGTTTGGACGCACGCTGATGATCGCCGCGGTGGTGCGGCTGGCGGTCAGTGGCCTGTCGCTTGGGAAGTTCGGCTGGGCCGCGTCTGATACCACCCACGTGCTGTGGCTGAGCATGCGTCTGATGGGTGGAATTGTGGTTCCAATCGTCACCTCGCTGATGGTGGTAAGAATTCTACGATACAGGAATACACAGTCAGCCACGGGAGTTCTGTTCGCCGGGCTGATATTGGTATTCATGGGAGAGATGACCGCGGCTTTACTGGAACGAGATCTCGGGATTCCGTACTGACCAACGGGCTTCAAATTTGGGTTTTCCATTGTCCGCGGATGTGATCGTTCGAATAATCAGAAGCCTCCACCATGGCCACGCATATCATTTTCCAATGCCCTGTCTGCCAGAAGCGGCGACTGACTTCCCCGGAACCAGCAACCGGAGCCGTCAGTTGCGATGAATGTCAATGGAACCGGAATGAAGGGGCAGGCGATTTCACAGACGGAAACCTGACGCGCTGTCGAATCTGTGGATGTGAGGATTTGTCGCGTCAGAAGGATTTTCCACCTGCGTTGGGGCTGGCACTTGTGGCGACTGCAGCCATTCTCAGTTGTATTGCGTATGCATCTTATCGAGAAGTTCTGGCGCTCGGGATTCTGATGGTGGCGGCCCTGATCGACATGGTACTTTATTCGTTTATGGGCGACATGCTGGTCTGCTACCGCTGCGGCGCACGGCATCGGCGAACAAAGATGGACGAACAGCACCCGAGGTTCGACCTTGAGACTGCCGAACGTTATCGTCAGCAGGAACTCAGGAAACAACAGACCTGAAGCCAATGGCGAAACTTAAACAGACGCGTTGAGCACAACATGAGAAACCAAACGGGAGAGAATATGACCGCCGGAGCGTTGCAGGGCCATGTAAACTCCCCGGTTTTTTCTCACCTATGAGGTTTGGATAAGGCATCCGTGGAAGAACTGCGTCGAAGACTGGTTGAGGATCTCACCGACGCGATCGAAGGCGAATTGCGAGTCGATCGTGCTGCGGCTGCTGCGTTTTCATCCGACGCCAGTTTGTATGAGCACGAACCGCTGGCTGTTTTGTTTCCCCGCCAGACGCGGGATGTGGAAGTTCTTGCGGCGTATTCGGCGGAGAATGGAATTCCGCTGATTCCGCGTGGAGCCGGTTCGGGACTGACTGGCGGGGCAATCGGTGGCGGAATTGTTGTCGATTTTTCACGCTATATGAATCGAGTGCTCTCGATTGACGGAGATCGCGTTCGCGTTCAGCCGGGGGTCGTTCGCGATCAGCTGAACCGAGACCTGCGGGCTCACGGACGCTATTTTGCACCGGACCCGTCGAATAGTCGCATCACGACGATTGGTGGAATGCTGGGCGTAGATGCTGCCGGGTCGCATGCCGTCCGATGTGGCTCCACGCGCGACCATGTCGAAACGATCGAATGTGTGTTGTCAGGTGGTCAACGGCTGGAACTGGGGCGAGAATCCTTGTCAGCGCCGGACCTCGCGTATCCGCGTGTCGTTGAAATCGATGCCGATGGTGCGGCTCTGGTGGATATGGCTTTGCGAGCCAACGGCTTGAAGCTGTCGTCGATGACCGCGGCCACTCGCCGGGCTGACCTGATTCAGCGAGTCGATATTTTGCTGCAGGAATACGAGCCTCTGATTCGTCAGTATCAGCCGCCGTTGTTGCGCAACTGTTCAGGCTACATGCTGCGCGGCATTCGTCAGGAACGGTACCTCGATCTGGCTCGCATGCTGGTCGGTTCTGAAGGAACATTGGGGCTGTTCACGGAAGCGACTCTATTCACAATGCCGCTACCCGAGTATCGGTCGGCAGCATTTCTGATGTTTCCGACGCTCGAACAGGCCGTGCTGGCAATGCAGCTGCTGTTGCCGCTGGAACCTAGCGCGTGCGATCTGCTGGATCGGCGCGTTCTGAGTCTTGGACGCGGCATCGATCTGCGTTTTCGGGAGATGATTCTTCCTGAGGCCGAAGCTGGCTTGATCGTCGAGTTTCCCGGCAGCAGTGAACGCGAGATTCGTGAACGTCTGGCCGATGCCCAGCGAATGCTGAAAGATCGCGGGGTCGATTTTCAGATCACTTGCGAGGCGACAACTTATGACGAGGTTGAGCTCCTGTGGGCTTTACCTTCGCAGGTCGTTTCGCTGCTGGCCAGTCTGAAAGGCACTTCTCGTCCGTTGCCATTTGTGGAAGACGTCGCTGTTCCGCCGGAGCGCTTGGCCGAGTTTCTTGTGGCGGCTCAGAAGACTTTTCAGAAGCACGAAGTCACGGCGACGCTGTATTCGCATGCGGCTTCCGGCCAGCTGCACTTCCGACCGATTCTGCCTGTTCCCTGCCGTGGCGATGACACACAGATTGAGGCGATTGCCAGAGATCTTTATCGCCAGGTTGTGCAGATGGGCGGGACGATCAGCGGTGAGCACGGCGATGGGCTCTCCCGAACGGCGTTTATTCGAACGCAGTACGGACCGTTGTATCGCGCATTTCAGCAGCTGAAGGAAATCTTCGACCCGCTGAAACTGATGAACCCGGAAAAGATTATCAGCAACGACCCACAGCTCACGATCCGGCATCTGCGTCAGACGCAACCACTGGAACAGACTCAGGGCGGTGCCGTGGCAGGCGTGGCGTTACCCATTATGCAACTGGCGTGGACGGCTGAAGAGGCGGCGGATGCGGCCGTGCGATGCAATGGCTGTGGCAGCTGCCGCGTTCAGGTGCCGCCAGCGAGAATGTGTCCGTTCGTTGAGAACGAAGCCGACGAACTGCTTTCGCCGCGAGCCAAGGCCAATCTTCTGCGGCGCAGTCTGTGTTCGACGGATGGCGCCGAACTGCTGCACGGTGAATCGGCGGCGAAGATTATTGATTCCTGTTTCAACTGTAAGCAGTGTCAGCTGGATTGTCCGTCGGAGGTCAATATTCCGCATCTGATTCTGGAAGCACGGGCTCAGCAAGTTCAGGCCCATGGGCTCAGCAAAACCGCTTGGCTGCTTTCGCGAGTTCACCAGTATGCGCGAATGGCGTCGCGATTTCCTTTCCTGACGAATCGGCTGCTCCGCAATTCTGTGTTTCGAAAGCTGCTGCAGCGGTTTGTGGGAATTGCCGCGGAACGCCGCCTGCCGCGATTTGCTCGCACGCCGTTCCTGTCCTCATTGCGAGTCCAGCGGGAAGACAACACGGGAACTCCCGGAAGTCCTCGCCCAACCGTGGTTTACTTCGTCGACTACTTTGCCAATCATCATGATCCGGAACTTGCGGAAGCTTTTGTACGCGTGATGGAACACAATGGTTTTCGCGTGTTTATTCCGAAGGCCCAGACAGTTTCGGGAATGACGATGATCTCCGTCGGCGATGTGGCAGCGGCTCGCGCGGTGGCCGAACTGAATATTCGCGAACTGGCCGAACCCGCTCGGGAAGGTTATCCGATCCTCTGTACGGAACCATCTGCAGCGCTCTGCCTGACGCAGGAATACCCGATGCTGCTTTCCAGCAACGATGCCGACGTGATCGCGCAGCAGACAATGGATGCCGGCGCGTTTTTGCTGGATCTGCATCGGCGCGGCAAGCTCAAAAAAGATTTTACTCCGCTTTCCTTGAAGCTGGCATGGCACACGCCGTGCCATACGCGAGCCATGCGGCGCGGCCAGCCGCTGCTGGATTTATTGCGGTTGATCCCGGGTGTTTCGGTGCAGATGATCGAAAAAGGCTGCACGGGGATGGCCGGTACGTTTGGCCTCGCCGCGGAAAATTTCCAGCAGTCGCTCAAAATTGGAGCCGGTCTCATCGAAGAAATGAAGACGATTGATGCAGTCGCCGGTGTCACGGACTGCAGTAGTTGCAGAATGCAAATGGAACAGGCCAGCAGGATCCCTACAATACACCCGATCAAGCTGCTGGCTCTGTCTTACGGCCTGATGCCTCGCTTGGCCGAGCGATTAAAAGCAAAGCCATCGGGGCTGAGCATGTCGTGATCTCAAAGCATCGCCTGTTCTGATCGCCGGTGGTTGCACGGAGTGTTGAGTTAGTCACAACCTGAGCCGCGAGGCGCTAGCCGCGGGTGTTTTCCTTGTGTTTTTAAGACACGCACCCGCAGCTAGCGCTTTGCGGCTCACTAAATCAACACGCCCTGCAGCAGACGGGTTCTGATGTCGCAGGCTGTAAAATTCCAGACAGTGTGAAATTTATGGCTGGCTCGTTTCGAATGTGGTTTTACTTCCTCCCAACCGATCGCTTTGTCATCTGATTTGAAATTTGCATGAATCCACTTTGCGTCAAAATCAGGATCCAGCTATTCGCTGCTGCACGAGAAATCGCAGGCAGCGATGCGCTGGAACTGGACGTCCCGCAGAACGCCACGATTCGCGATGTGCGCGAACAGCTGGTTGTTGCGGTTCCTCTGTTGAAGCCTCTGGCGAATTCGCTGCTGTGGGCCTTGAACAATCAATATGCGAGTGACGATCGAGCGGTCAGTGCATCCGATACGATCGCCTGTTTTCCACCTGTCAGCGGAGGTTGATCATGATTGAACTCACTCACCAGCCGATTGATTATCATACGCTGACAGAATCGGTTCGCAACAACGGTGCGGGAGCAGTTGTCCTGTTCCTGGGCACAGTACGGGAGTTCACTCAGGGCGTGCAGACAGCGTGGCTGGATTACGAAGCTTATCCAGAAATGGCTCGGGCTTCGATGGCTCAACTGGAAGCCGATGTACGAGCCGGATTCACCGTGATCGATGTGGCCATTTCTCATCGCTTTGGAACATTGCAGCTGGGCGATATCAGTGTCGCCATTGCCGTCAGCGCGCCTCATCGAGCTCAGGCGTTTGACGCGGGGCGATGGTTGATTGATACTTTAAAAGAACGAGTGCCCATCTGGAAGAAGGAACACTATTCCGATGGTCGCGAAGAATGGCAACATCCGGACCTGCCTGCAGAGTCGCTCGGTAAAGGACACGACCAATGACGCTCAATCTCCCGGTTCGCCGACTGATCGATTCCTTCGGCAGGCTGCATAATAATCTGCGAATCAGCGTCACTGATCGCTGCAATATTCGCTGCTTTTACTGCATGCCGGCGGAGAACGTCGAATTCATGCCGAAGGAGCACCTGCTGTCGTTTGAGGAGATCGAACGAGTCGTCCGAATTGGCACGACACTGGGAATCGATCGAATCCGGCTGACGGGCGGTGAGCCGCTCGTGCGACGCGATCTGCATGTGCTCGTTCGAAAGCTGGCGGCTGTGCCCGGGATTGTTGACATCGGGCTGACGACGAATGGAATTCTGCTGGAAGAACAGGCCCAGGAACTTCGGGATGCTGGTCTGCGACGTCTAAACGTCAGCCTGGATGCGCTCGACCCGGAAATCTTCCGCAAGGTGACTCGCCGAGACGGTTACGAACGCGTGCTCGCCGGCATCGAGGCGGCTCGACGAGTTGGGTTTTCTCCGATTAAACTCAATGCTGTGTCTGTTCGCGGACTGACAGAAGATCAGATTGTGCCGTTCGGGCACTTGGCTCGGGACACAGACACTGTCGTTCGATTCATCGAATTCATGCCTCTGGACGCTGACAGCCAGTGGCAGCGCGACAAGGTCCTGTTCGCCCACGAAATCATCGCAACACTGGAAGCCGCTTTTGGCCCGCTGCGAGCGATCGAGTCCACTGCTGCCTCGGCGAATTCCAGAAAGACATCAGGGTCGCTTTTGCCGTTGGCGGACGCGCCGACGCACGCACCGGCTCAGGACTTTGAATTTGCAGACGGCCGAGGCCGTATTGGTTTGATTGCCAGCGTCAGCCAGCCGTTTTGTGCCAGCTGCAATCGCTTCCGCCTGACCGCCGATGGCCGCCTGCGAAACTGTCTGTTCAGCCATGATGAGACCGATATCAAGCACCTGCTCCGACCTCCTGCTGCAAATGCTGCAAATGCTGATGCTGATCATGAAGATGAGATGATCGCTCAGGCGATGCTCAGCAGCATTGCCGCTAAGAAGGAAGGGCATGAAATCAACACGGCCAGATTCATTCAGCCCGATCGTCCCATGTATTCGATCGGCGGATAAGTATCGTTCGATCAATATTTGTCGCCTTTCGCTCCGCGAAAGTAGCGTTCTTTCGCTGAGCGAAAGGCGATTATCGGACACTTATTGATCGAGGATTCCTAATCCTTTGATGGAAAATCCCTTGGCGACAAATCCGTCGGGCGTGAACGCAGAAACCGGAAACGGTTCGGAATTAAAGCGGCGGCTGGCGAAGAACTTCTGTCAGCGGCTAAACTCTGTGTATGAGCAGCCGAAATCTTCAGGGAAAATCCAACCGGTCTTTTGCAGCCAGTCATCAGCGAAGTTGGCTTTGGGGCCGACACGCGGTGCAGGAAACACTGCGAGCTGGCGTGTGGCCGGTGATCGAACTTTTGCTGGACGAAGACCTGCCGCTCGAGACTCTGCTTGAGCTGCAGGATTTTATGTCATCCACCGGCATTAAAATTCAGCGAGTTCCAGCCAGCCGACTGCTGGAACTGTGTCGAGCGGAAGATCATCAGGGCTTTCTGGCTCGGATGGGTGAGCTCCCCTGCCGATCGCTTGAGGATCTGGAGCGATCTTTGCAGAGTCGCGGCGCAGATTCGGAGAATTCCAAACCGCTGCCGCCGCTGTTCATTGTCTGCGATCGTCTTCAGGATGCTCACAATTTCGGGGCCATCCTGCGTTGTTGCGACGCGATGAAAGTCGACGGCGTGATTATCGGTGAGAAGTCTCAGGTTTCCGTCACCCCGCACGTCGCCCGTGCCTCCGCAGGCGCCGTGAATCACCTGACTCTGTACCGCGTGCCCAGCCTCGCGGACGCAGTGGTGACCATGAAGCGAAACGGACTGCGGATTCTCGCGGCAACCGAGAAAACCGACACTTTGTTGTGGCAGGCCGATTCAAAGGGCTCGCTGGCCGTTGTGATTGGTTCCGAGGCGGTCGGGATTGCTCCTGATCTGCTTTCGGAGTGCGATCTGCAAATTGCCATCCCGATGCTGGGCGGTGTCAGTTCGCTCAACGCCGCCGTCGCAGCGGGCATTGTCCTGTATGAGTGCCGACGTCAGCAGATGAGTTAACGCCGCCCTGACCGGACCGCTCCATGTCCGCAAATACATAGCGATTTTGCATCATCGGCCGGAACGCACCAGCGGCTTGTTGATTTAGAACGCCTGACAAAACTGGGACGGGCTCCCATAGCTGGCGGAAAATGCTCAGAAAAATGACTCAGCGAGGGCGCCTGTCCCACTTTTTTAGAGCCTCTTAATCGTTTACCCCGACTCGAAGAGGAGGAACCGACTGCCCGCCTCCTCTTCGAGTCGGGTTAAACGTAAGCGATCTCGACTGAGACTAAATCAACGACCCGCGAACACGCTTCGGCTCAGGAAACCTGGCGTTCGTCAGCTTATCGTGGAGTGCCGCATTTCCTGTGATTGGCCAGTTGCTTTTGAATCCCGGTTTTGGCGACAATGGAGTTCCCTCCGAACGTTCTCACCTCAATATTCCTGATCAGACTCAGGCAGGATTCCTGATGCGTCCTTCATTGAGCCCACTTCGCTTTCTGGTTTTGGCATTGTTGAGTGCTGCTGTCGTGCTGTCATGTCCAGCGCTGCTGCTCTTGTGGCCCGTAGAGGCACAGGACAAGGCAGCCGACCGCGACGCGGCGGCCGGTGCTGAAGTCACTCAAGAGCAGGCCGATTTTTTTCGCAACAGCGTCTTGCCTCTGCTGGAAGCTCGCTGCATTGAATGTCACGGCGATGAACCGGAAGTGGAAGCCGAACTGCGACTGACATCCCGCAAAGCCATGCTGACCGGCGGCGAAAGCGGACCCGTGATGGTCCCCGGTGACCCGGATCAGAGTCTGCTGATTCAAGCGGTCCGATACGAAGGATTTCAGATGCCTCCGCGCAGTAAAATGCCGGACGCGGAGATTGAAATTCTGGCGCGGTGGATCAAGGACGGTGCTCCCTGGCCGGCCGACATGGAATCCGCCACTGTCGCAACCGAAAAAACGGCATTCCCATTGGAAGAACGCATTGCCGCTCATTGGGCCTGGAAGAAAATTGAACGGCCGACGGTTCCCACGGTAAAGCAGGCCGACTGGGCGGTCAGCGATTCGGATCGTTTTCTGCTCGCAAAGATGGAAGCCGCCGGAATCGCGCCCGCCGCGGATGCGGATCGACGAGCCATTTTGCGGCGTTTGTATTTTGATCTTGCTGGCATGCCGCCCACGCTGCAGCAGCAGGATCGCTTCTTCAACGATCCAGTGTCAACCGCCGTCGCTCTCGAAAAGGTCGTCGACGAACTGCTCGCGTCGCCACAATTTGGCGAACGATGGGCTCGCCACTGGCTGGACCTGATGCGTTATGCAGAGACGCTTGGTCATGAGTTCGACTATCCGCTGCCCTATGCGTGGCGATACCGCGACTATGTGATTCGGGCTCTCAACAATGATGTGCCGTACAACGAGTTCGTGCGTGAGCACCTTGCCGGCGATCTGATAGAGAATCCGCGTCGCCATCCCGAGCTGGGTTTTAATGAATCCATCATCGCGACCGGATTTTGGTACCTGTGCGAAGATAAGCACGCGCCTGTGGATGTGAAAGGCGAAGAAGCGTCGCGCATCGACAATCAGATCGACGTGTTTGGAAAGACCTTTCTGGGACTGACAATCGCCTGTGCACGTTGCCATGACCACAAATTTGACGCCATTACAGCAGACGATTACTACGCACTGTCCGGGTTTCTGCAAAGCTCACGGCGACGAGTTGAGTGGCTGGATTCTCATGAGGAAACCAGCAAGCTGATCGATCGTCTGGCCGCAGCAAAACTCCAGACGACAGAATCGCTGAACAAGGGCACTGCCGAATTTTCATCCGACCGGCTTGTCGCACTGTTGCAGCGAGCCATGGAACCGGCGGCCGCTGGTGCCGCAGCAGCCGAACAAAAACCTGAAACGCAGCAGGTTAAGATTCTTCGGGGTCTGCTTCGTGATGAAAAGAACAAAGCTTTGTCACATCCGTTGTCGTTGTTAGCCGCGCTGGCTCAGGCGCCGCCCGATTCATCTGACGCCGACCAGATCGCTTTGTGGCTGAAGCAGCGACACGATGCTGCACTGCCCAAAATTTCACCGGACGCGATCACATCCGGCTGGGCTGAAACAACAGTTGGAACTCCAGCAGGTGGAACTCCAACAGCGGTGGCGGCCGATTTACGGCAGGGGCTGCCTGCCAACTGGCGGGCCTTCGGTGCCGCGCTTGGCAGCGGGCGATCGGGTGAAATTCCTCGTCAGGCGATTACCGTGTCGCTCACACCGGCGGCGTTTGTTGCGGACAGCCCGATGTCGGTGAGTTCCGCCAGTCTGTCGCCGAAGCTGCGCGGCGAGTTGCATTCGCCGGAGTTCGTTCTGACTCATCCCGAGATTCAGATCCTCGCCGCCGGCAAGGGCACGCGAGTTCGTCTGAGCATTGATGGCTACGTCATGAACGAGTTCAGTGAATTGCTGTTTGGCGGTTGTCGCCAGCCGATCGAAACTGAGGGCGAGTTTCGCTGGATTCGCGTTGCCGGCGATGTTCAGCGTTATATCGGCCATCGATGTCATCTGGAGTTTCTGGATGAAGGCGACGGCTGGTTTGCGGTACGTGAAATCCGAATGATGGGCCAGTCCAATGAGTCCCCGGTGGCTCGTCAGGAAATCTGTAAGACGAATGCATCGTTGACCGTGAGCCCTCAGACAACTCGCGAGCAACTGATAAAAGACGCCGCGACGCGAATGGCGTCAGATCCTGCCTGGGCCGCTGTGGTGTTTAAGTCCGGCCTGTCTTCTTCTGAGCAGCGGACGGCGTATGAAACGTCGCTCGAAGCGTTTCGAAAAGAAGCCGAGCAGCCGCAGTCTGGCGATCCAGTGCTGGTGATGTGCGAAGGACCTGGTGAGGATGAGTACGTCTTTATCCGCGGCAATCATAACAATCGCGGACCGACGGCCGGTCGGCACATGCTGACGGCTCTGGATCAGGGGGCACCGCTGCAGAATCCTCACGGCAGCGGGCGAATGGAACTGGCTGATCGCGTGCTGGCGGAGGATAATCCGTTTCCCGCCCGAGTCATCGTCAACCGCGTCTGGCAGCACCTGTTTGGACGCGGGATTGTGTCCACGTCAGACAACTTCGGTGTGCTTGGCGAACAGCCGACGCATCCGGAGCTGCTGGATTTTCTAGCCGGCGAATTTCGTCACGATGGTTGGTCGATCAAGCGGCTCGTGAAGCGACTTGTCATGAGTCGCGCGTATCGCCTGAGCAGCCAGCGAACGGAACTGGCCGAGCAGACAGATCCCTCCAACAAGCTGCTGCAACGATTTTCGGTTCGCCGAGTTGAAGGGGAAGTGTTGCGTGATGCGATGCTCTGCGTTTCAGGGCGACTGGATTCGGCGATGTTCGGCCCGCCTGTTCCAGTTTATCTTTCGAATTTCATGCAGGGACGAGGCCGACCGGGTCAGTCGGGGCCACTGGATGGCGCAGGGCGACGGAGTATCTATCAGGCGGTCAATCGAAACTTCCTGAATCCCTTCATGCTGGCGTTTGATACACCGCAGCCCGCAACTGCCGTTGGTCGCAGAAGTATTTCGAACGTACCGGCTCAGGCCCTGATGTTGATGAATAACGAGTTTGTTCATGAGCAGGCCAATGTCTGGTCGGCCCGTTTGCTGAACGAGGTCTCAGGCGGCGGCGATGAGTTATTGGCCCACGCCTTTCGCCAGGCTTTTGCGCGGACACCTTCAGACACGGAGGCAGCCGCGTTTCACGAGTTCGCTCAGGCCGTCGCCATGGAAAGAAACCTGCCGGCGGACTTAGCGCTGCGTGATCCCGGTGTGGTCAGTGAGATCTGCCATGTCTTGATGAATCAGAAGGAATTTGTGTTCCTCGATTAAAGCCAATACTGTTCAAAAAGTAGCAGGCACACTCCGTGTGCCGTCCGCCACGCTGCGAAAACACTGTTAGCCAGCAAGTCATTCCCAAGTCATTTCAAGCTAAGATCAGCCATGGAGAATCGAACAACAAAAGTCATCGCGTCGCTTGTTTCCTGCTGCGTGCTCTTGGTTGTTTCACTCGCTGTCTTCAAGTGGTATTAATACCAGCGAGATCAACTTGCCCTAACCGAGGTCGGCAAACTTGGCGGAACGTTCACACTTGAGTCCGCTGCACTAATTCGTGATCGCGGTTCGTCGCCTTCGTCATTTAGCAGAACGCGCTTCGCGGTGTTGACCCAGATCGCGGGTGCTAATCCAATTACCGAAGTCGATTTGTCGATCACATCCTGGCTCAGGAAGGAGGAGACCTTCCCACTGGTCACTGACAACGACATCAAGGTCATTGCGTCCCTCAGCCGGTTGCAGCGGCTATCGCTTCGTGGGATGCCCATCACTGATGCAGTGGTAAATCAATTGACTCGATTTCAGAATTTCAACCATCTGGATGTTCGAGAAACACAAATCTCCACACAGGGTTTGTCACAACTCAAGGCAGCATTGCCGTCTTGCGAAGTGGTTGCCGGAGACTCTGGCTAACAAAGATCGGGAGAGGGACCCGGATTGCTCCGAGGCCACTCCCACACCACCCGGCGTGCGGGTCCGCACCGGGCGGTTCATCTCCTTGCAGTGAGCTTCTGCCAGATTGTGAATAGATTCGCCAGTCCCTGTCCCTTGAGGCTGTTTTGGATCGG
>JBDNHX010000150.1:0-12643 GCA_041688565.1 Planctomycetaceae bacterium | reverse complement strand
ACAATCGCCGCTCGCAATGTCACTCAGGCAGACGGAAGTCACCAGAGGGGCACATGCGCATGAATCGTGCCAAAGATTTACATTTTTCTGGACTGGGAATTGACCCGAGCCGCAAGCAACATCCGTGCCGAACACTATTGGGTCACGCCTCTTTTTTGACACTGTGTCAAAGGTTGTGAGGGTCGAGGGGAGAGATTTAGGATTTCGCGAATGGTGATGTCGCAATGAATCCCAGACAACGGCGAACCCGGTGTCTGTCAGTTGTAAACATTCGCGGAAGGTGTGGGCATTTGGCAATTGATCTGGCGGAGAATCTGCGGATCTTTAAATTCTGCACGTAATGAGTATTTTGCATCTGGGATGGAATCCGGTTGGTCAGCAGTTGGACTCACTACAGGCTCTGGTGGAAGAGTTGCGTCGTGATGTGATGGAGTTGCGTGCTGAGAATGCCGAACTGCGGCGTGAAGCTGGATACTGGAAGAGTATGCATGCTCGGGCGGTTGAGCGGAATACGAAGCTGCAGGCCAACTGGATGAGGCGAAGGCCGAAATCCGACAGCTCAAAGCGGAACGCTTCAAGCGGTATCGCCGGACCTGCAAATGCACCGATCAGCCACAGACAGTGGCTGCGGCGCTGCCACCGAAACTGCTGCCGAAAAGTATTTATGGAACGAGCGTGTGGGTTCATCTGTTACTGGAGAAGTTTCAGCTACGGTGGTCTATTTTGTCGACCCGACTCGCAGCCACGATGTGCCGGAATCACACTTCGGCAAAGCGGTCGCGGGAGTGCTGGTCGTCGATCGCTACAGTGCGTACAAGGCGATGCGGCAAGTCAAGCTGGGCCAACTTCTGCTCGCGTTCTGCTGGGCTCATGTGCGGCGTGACTTTGTGCGGATCGGCAAAGGGTATCCCGAATTGAAAGACTGGGCTCTGGCATGGCTGCTGCGGATTCGTGAGTTGTACTGCCTCAATCGCGAACGACTGCGACACGCGCCGGGGGCCAGCGAGCGAGTAGCAGCTGAAGGTCACAGCGGATGGCATTTCTTTCGCTGTCAGCATGGCGGACAGTGCTCGTGATGCACTTGTGACCGGCCAGTGGGACTATCTCGGCCGCCTGCTCAGCGCCGCAGATAAAGTCACAGCACACGCAACAAAGATCCCCTACCTGACAGGATTTCGCGCGTAGAAAATTGATCGCATTTGTGAACGGCCGACTCAGACGAATCTATTTGAACTTTGCCTCGCGCATTTCTTTGCGGGCGTCCTGTTCCTTCAGCTTCTGGCGTTTATCATGCAGCTTGCGGCCTTTGCACAGGCCCAGACGAATTTTTACGAGTCCCCGTTGAAAGAAAACGGCCAGCGGGATCAGCGTTTGACCATCTTTGTCAGCCGCCTCAATGAATTTTCGAATCTCGCGACGGTTCAGCAGTAACTTTCGCTTGCGCTGTCGAGCGTGATTGAAGATGCTGGCCTGTGAGTACTCGGCGATGTCGCAATCGATCAGCCAGACTTCGTGATCGTCTACGCGTGCATAGGCTTCTTCGATTGTGATCTTGTTGTTGCGAACGCTTTTGACTTCGCTGCCGGTTAGAACGATGCCGCAATCGATTTCCGCGAGCACATCATATTCATGACGGGCTCGGCGATTGGTGCAGACGATCTGGCGTTCAGGTTCACTGGAATCCCTGGAGGCAGTCTTCTTGTTGTTCGGCGGAGCCATGGGGAGAGGTTGCAAAAAGAGTCAGGGAATTCTCGTGTGTGGGCCGTCCGTTGTATGCAGACAAGCGTCCGCCAAGTCTGACATCTGCAGAAGTGTTCAGCATCTGCAGAGTGGAAACGCGCCTGGAGTGTATCAGCAACAGGAAAATCCGTCAGCCAGTGATTTTTGTCCAGCTGAGAATCGGAGACAACGGAGTCTCATCGAAACGGTTCAGGTCAACGGAGTTTATGGAAAGACCATGCAGTTGCCAGTCGTCACCGCGAAGTGGTTATTTCTCAGCAGAAAATCGTGAATCAGTTAAAAAAACACGGCAAAGACCGGGCCCAGGGCGTTGACGGAAGGCACTGCCAACGCGAATAATCCGGGGGATGAGTCCATGTACATGGTGATTTGGACTCTGAGTTTCAGGCGATTTCCGGAAGCTGATGGGATTAGATTCCGGACTGATCGACTGTTCCTCATTTTTTTGGCCTGACGGTCGATTGATTTTTCAGATTCGTGGGTATGCTGGTTCGTGAAACAGCCAGTCGCTCAGATCTGAGCAGCAGTCGAGCTGGCAGGGCGCGTCAGCGGTGTGCTGACGATGCGTGTGTCTCACCACGGAGGCACGGACACTCGTTAATAACTGGGAGCGGAATTGCTCCGCCATTGAATGTCGACGACACGTGTCGCGACGGACGATGGATCTTTGGAAGGGGAATCGCGTGTATCGTCTGGATGCGGGATTGAAGGCGATCATCGAAACGGGGAACGAACGAGGATTTGTCACAGTGCAGCAGGCGCATGCCTGGTTGCCCGATGAAGGTGGAGACCCACACATGGTCGACACGCTCATCATTACACTGGACGAACTCAGCCTCGATTTCATCGAAGACCCGGACATCTGTCTGGAACCGGAACCTGTTGAAGAAGAAGTCAAACAGGCGCAGGCCGAAAAGGCCGCTCGCGCTCTGCTGGGACCAGAGACATCAGCTCTCTCGTCTCGTGACCCGATCCGTATGTATCTCAGCCAGATGGGGAATATTCCCCTGCTGACTCGCGATCGCGAGATCTTTCTGGCTAAGCAGATTGAAATTACTCGCAAGCGTATGCGTCGTCATATGCTCGAGTCCGATTTTGCTTTAACCATTGCTGTAGAAACAATTGAAAAAGTACGACGTGGCGAATTGCCTTTCGAACGCACTCTGCGAACTTCAGAAACTGAAGACGTTCGCAAGGAGCAGATCGAAGGGCGAATGGAGCAGAACCTCAAGACTCTGCGCCACCTGATGGACGTCAACAAGACTGAGTTCCATGCCTGGCGAGCTCTGCAGGAGAGTTCAAAAGAAAAGACCGCTCTGGCCGAAGCGATTCACATTCGCCGTCGCAAGATGTGCAGTCTGTGCGAAGAACTGAGCGTTCGAACTCATCGCCTGCAGCCTGTCCTGAAACGCATGCTGCAGATTGGCGAACGTATCGAACAGCTGCAGGACGAGATCTCCTGTCTGCGTGGCATGAAGACAGCCGATACCGAGCGTCATGCTCTGGAGCGGGAACTGGAAGAGTACGTGCAGATGCTGCTCGAAACTCCTGACCAGTTCCTCCGTCGCTGCCGCGAAATCAAGAAGCGTCTGGATGGCTGGACAGATGCCAAGCAGAAGCTGTCTGGCGGCAACCTGCGTCTGGTGGTTTCCATCGCCAAGAAGTATCGTAACCGCGGCCTGAGCTTCCTCGACCTGATTCAGGAAGGCAACGCCGGTCTGATGCGTGGCGTCGAGAAGTACGAATATCGCCGCGGCTATAAGTTTTCGACGTACGCGACATGGTGGATTCGACAGGCGATTACTCGCGCTGTGGCCGACCATGCTCGTACGATCCGAATTCCAGTGCATATGTTCCAGAGCATTTCAATGCTCAAGGCCAAGGCCGAAGAAATTCGCCAGAACACCGGTCGGGAACCCAGCAACGAGGAACTGGCTGAAGCAGTCGGCATGAGCATCGAGGAAACCGAGCGCATCATGAAGACGTGGAAGCATCCAATCAGCCTGGATACTCCCGTTGGCGAAAGCGAAGACAGCAGCTTTGGTGAGTTCCTGGAAGACAGTCACGAAAGCAGTCCAGCGGAATCAGCCGCCAAGCAGAAGCTGCGTGACAAGATCGACCACGTTCTGAAGAGCCTGACATATCGTGAACGCGAGATTATCAAACTGCGTTACGGTTTGGGCGATGGTTACAGCTACACGCTGGAAGAAACCGGACGTATCTTCAAGGTAACTCGTGAACGTATTCGTCAGATCGAGAGCAAGGCGCTGAAGAAACTTCAGCATCATACTCGTGCAGTCCATCTGAAGGGCTTCGTTGACATGGAAGATGACCTGCCTCTTCCAGTGGTCGAAGTGGAGCCGGAAGTCGAAGTCGAAGCGATGGAAGACCTGGGCGTGGGTTGATCAAAACGATCAACGCTCGTCGGCGATCCGGATAAACTCTGAAACACTGGCAGAAATCTTCTGTCAGTGTTTTTTTATTGGATGACCACTTCGCGAGTCAGAGCATCTGCAGATGATTTCCACATATCCCTCGAAAGCTCGTTCCGATACGATTTGTGATTGCTCTGCAAAGGATGCGCATGAACCGTCTCATTCACTATCGAAATTGGCTGCTGCTGGCCGTAATCGTCCTTCTGATTGCGTCAATCCCGATCGCAAACCGACTGACTTTTGACCAGACCATTGAATCCTTTTTCCCCCCCAACAACCCTGACATTCAGTTACTCAAGAAGTCTCGCCAGGACTTCGGAGGTGATGAATTTGTCATCGTGGCCTGGCATCAGCCCAACCTGCTGCAGACGGATCCGGAAGGCGACTTTCCGGAACTGACACCCGAAGCGGCCGAGCGAATACAGACTCTCGCTAATCGGCTCGGAAAACTTCCCGGGGTCGATGAGGCTCGCACGCGCGACCTGCAGCGGTATCTGGAAAAGTCGCCCAGAAATCGGAACACTCGCCGAGCCATGTTGAGCCTGTTCAATGGAATTCTGATCGGCCCCGACCAGGAGACCACGGCGATTGTTCTTCAGCTCAGACCTGGAGACGACAGCAACTTCACCCGTGACGACACGATTCGCGGAATTCGAAAAATTGCCGAAGAGTTCGACCCTGATGTTTCAGTTGCCGGAGAAGCCGTTCAAATTCAGGACATGTTTGATCTGGTGGAGCGAGACGGAAATCTTCTGTACATCGCGTCGCTGTGTGTTTTGTCCGTGATGCTGTTGGTGATCTTTCGAAACATTCGCTGGGTCCTTGCGTCACTTGGAATTGTCATCACGTCGGTTGTCTGCACGCGAGCGCTGCTGGTTCTGTTTGGTTCGCAGCTCAGTATGGTCAGTTCCATGCTGAACTCATTGGTCACGATCATTTCCATCAGCACGACCACGCACATCATCGTGTACTATCGTGAACTGCGAGCCACGTTGAACGCACGGGACGCCGCCACTCAGACACTCAGCGACCTGTGGCATCCGGTACTGTGGACCATGATTGCCATCGCTGTTGGGTTTGCGGCATTGCTCGTATCCGACATCGTCCCGGTTCGCAGTTTTGCCATCATGATGACCGTTGGGACCCTGATGGTCATTCTGGTCACACTCGCCGTTCTGCCAGCCGCGTTTGCTTCGGGCTCCGATGTTCCGATGCCAGGCCGTGTCAAGCTGGAAGACAAGCTGGACGCGGCGCTGAATCGAATGGCCCATCTGATCGACCGGCATCCTGTCGGGACCACCTTTGTTTGCATCCTTTTGACGGCCATCACTGCGCCGGGCCTGTGGGTGATGCAGGTGGAGACCGACTTCAGCCGCAATTTCCGAGAGTCTTCACCCATCGTGCAGTCTCTGCGATTTGTCGAATCGAAACTTGGGCCGGCCGGGACATGGGATGTTTCATTTGATGTTCCCGATCCGCTGACAAGCAAGTTTCTTGACCAGACCAGGGAACTCACCGATAGTCTGAAAGAACTGTCGACGGAACAAGTGCAGCTGGACGTCCTTTCGCTGAATGATGCGATCGATATTCCGCCTCGCCTGGGAAAGGCACAGGTTCGATTTGAACGAGTCAACCAGCGTCAGCATGATCTTGTCCAGAGCTTCTACAATCCTGATCGCCGTCGCATGAGAATCGTGCTGCGGTCACCGGAGCAGCAGTCGA
This sequence comes from Planctomycetaceae bacterium, assembly GCA_041688565.1. GTDB lineage: Bacteria > Planctomycetota > Planctomycetia > Planctomycetales > Planctomycetaceae > SXXK01. Next base: position 6,746 of record JBDNHX010000150.1, on the reverse strand, counting down.
CCGAAGCCAAGCTGGCTCAGATTCGGCAGGTTCGGGAAACGGTGGCGAAGCATTTTGAAAAAGTAAAAGCTGCCGGTGATGCGGCTGACGTCCCCGCCGAACTGCCGGTCGCTTCCGGTCTGTTCGTGCTGATGGCCCGCATCATCAACAGTCTGCTGGAAGACCAGCTGAAGAGCTTCCTGTGGGCCTGCATTGGAACCTTTGTCGCCATGGCGATTGCTTTTCGCAGCATTCGTATTGGTCTGATTTCGCTCGTCCCCAACATTTTCCCGATTGCCCTGGTCACGGGCTCCCTGGGCCTGCTGGAGATTCCGGTCAACATTGGGACTGCGATGATTGCGAGCGTGTCCATGGGTTTCACATGCTCCGTGCATTATATCGCCGTATTTCAAAATTCGCTGCCCAAAGTCGGACTGACAGAAGCTCTTCAGATCGCGCAGTCGGGAGTTGGCAAAGCGGTCGTGCTGGCCCACTTTGCCCTTGTTGCAGGCTTTTTGGTTCTCACCGCATCAGAATTCATCCCGCTGGTTTACTTTGGCTCCATCCTGAGCCTTCCATGATCGGTGGGCTGATCAGCGATTTGGTGCTGCTGCCGCTGCTTCTGCGATGGACGACACGGGTTTGATGGCCGGATTTCCGAGCGTCGTGTCGGTTCATATTCATCAGGCCAAAACGATCGGAGTTCCGGCCTTGTTCCGTCGGCAATCTGCCCATACAACAAACAGACTTTATTCCCTGGCCGCGGTCTGAACTCGCCCGCCACAGGCCGGACTTCTTTTGTTCGAACCTCTGATACTGAATCCCATGAAATTCGTCCTTGTCATTCCTGATGGTGTTGCCGATGAACCACAGCCAGAACTTTCGGGACTGACACCGCTGCAGGCGGCGACGATTCCGCACATGGACGAAGTGGCTCGGATGGGAATTGTCGGGCAAACCGATAACGTACCGCCGTCAATGCCGTCCGGAAGCGATGTCGGAACCATGAGCCTCTTTGGTTACAGCCCGCTGGAATTTCATACCGGCCGCGCTCCTCTTGAAGCAGCCGCTCAGAGCATCGAACTTCACGCGGGCGACTGGGCCATTCGCTGCAACCTCGTCAACATCACCGACGGTCGCATGACGAGTTTCACGGCGGGCCAATACCCAAATGATTTGGCTCGCGAACTCATCGCTTTATTGCAGAAGGATCAGTGCGGAGACAGTCACTGGAAGTTTCATACGGGGGTCAGTTACCGCAACCTGCTGCTGTATCGCTCCCGTGGGAAAGCCGCTCCATTTGGAAAAGAAACCGACGGAATGCCTCCGCATGACATCACCGATCAGCAGGTCGCCGACTATTTGCCAAAGGGTCCCGGCTCAGACGAATTATTGCGGCTGATGGACCGCAGCCGGGAAATCTTCGCCAGTGCAGAACCCAATTTGTGGCGTCAGGCTTCCGGCGAATTGACTGCGACACAAATCTGGCTGTGGGGGCTCGGTCAGCGTCCAGCGTTTCAGTCGTTCGTGGAACGCTATGGGGTTCGCGGCGCTGTGATCACCGCTGTCGATCTGCTTCGCGGGATCGGCCGCCTGATTGGCTGGGAAGTGATCGAAGTTGAAGGTGCCACGGGCTACCTCGACACCGACTATGCCGCGAAAGGCCGCGCCGCGATTGCAGCGCTGTCACGTCCTGAGATCGACTTTGTGGTTGTTCACGTCGAAGCCACTGATGAGGCGTCTCATGAAGGCCGCGTGCACGAGAAAATCAAAGCCGTGGAAAATATTGATCGGCATATCGTTGGTCCGCTGCATGCCTGGCTGAAGGAACAGGGCGACTATCGAATTCTGGTCTGCCCCGACCATCCGACGTTCCTTCGCACGCGGACTCACAGTCACGGCTACTGTCCATTCGCCATGTGCGGTTCAGGAATCGCACCGGATTCCGCGACCACCTACAGCGAAGTCTCAGCCGCCGCGTCACCGGTTGCACTGCCCTCCGGCTGGGACCTTATGGGCCGCTTTATTCAGTCGGACATATAACGGCGACCGAAGGGCGTGAGGCCAATGGCAGTCGATTTGCGATTATAGACAGGGGTAGAGAAGTCGCATTGATTTGCGTCTCCCCTCCCTCCGAACCGTACGGGCCGTTTTCCCGCATACGGGTCTCCGGAAGCTCCCTTCCTGTACACCACTCGGCGAGCGGCGAAGAAGAGATTGTCCGGTGAGTAAACTTTGTCGATCAGCGTGTACCATTTTCCTCCTCGCACTCCATCACGGAGTGTCGTCAACATGCGGTCTGTCCAGACCAGCGGCAGAGGATGTGTCGGCCCTCCGGGCCTGAATCGCTGTCAAATTTTGAATTCGCCACGTCCCAACAAATCTGAAAACCACCCGCCTTTGTTTCGTCACGCGAATAAGAGCGACGGGAGGATGGCTATTGGTAAGTCCAGACGAGCGATCAGAAATCACGACTGATGAGATAGATGCATCCGATCATCAGCATCACGCCGATGAATCCAAGGTTGCTCCAGAAGGATTTCCAGAGATCGAAGTTCACTCGCTGCTGGCTTAGGTCTTCGGTTTGGCCAGTCGCCGGAGCGTCCTGTGTTCCGCTGATGACTTCGGACGTTTCGCCGGTGACAAGATATCGCACCATGTTGTTCACCTCCGCTGGCTTGGGAAGCACCGTGTACAGAGGCTGCACGATGTAATCAAACACGTCATACGGCCAGGCTGTTTGTCCTTTGAACGCCTGAACGGGGACGGTGGAACTCAGTTGATACACACTGAGAGTCCGGCGTCCGTTGGCCACCATCAACTGGCCGGACGGATCAAAACGCACAGCCGACACCGAGCCGTTCTCCTGAGGAATCCACGGGACGAATGTTTTCCTCTGTCCATCAAATGTAATCACGTTTCCGGCATGCGTCAACACTACACCCCAGCTGCCGTCCGCAGCGAACTCGGCAAATTTCGGCTTGTCATCGTCCGGCAGATTCGTCTCAGCAATCGTCTCGAGATTCGTGCGGTCTACGGCCAGGATCGTGCCATCCGCAAAAGCGCACAGGGCAAATGCTCCGCCACTCGCCACCACGGCGGCCTGTGAGTTCTCGAAGATTCGCGAGGCCCCTTCTTCGTACTTTCCTTCGGGCAGGCGATTTAAAACCAACAGCGTCCCATTATTCCAGTACACCAGCCCATCATCCGCCAGATTAAACGCGACAGCCGCATCACCTCGCAGCGGCTTCATTTCCTTTGACGTAAGAATCTCGAAGGCACGCGATGGCGGTGACGAGAACAGTCCGAACGGCATGCGATTAAGAAATGCCTGAGTCTTTTTTACCTGATCCGACAAACCCACAAACTGATACACTGATCGTGTGCCGGGCAGAATCATCTGCCCGTCCCTGTTCAAAAAAACGGCAAACACTGGTTCCGGCGTAGTCGATTCTACTTCGCGGATATAGTTGTTGTCCTGATCGCCGCTGAACAAGGTTGCCGGAGCTGCGTCGCCAAAGCGAGACGTTTCCGACTGAACGCCGACGATCCTGGCGCCATCCAGATTGGTGACAATTCGCGGACGGATCCCTTTAAACTGCAGTTGCTGCAGCAATCGTAACAAAGAATTTCCTCGCCCATCGTCGCATACCGTCACCCAGTCTGCAGACTCCGCATCCCAGCGTCGAATTTTCTTTGCTCCATCAACGATAAACACTTCTTTACCTGCGGCCGTCGCTTCAACAATCTGCTGCGTCTGGAAGTATCCATTCGTCACGAAGCCGTGAATTGCGCCCGTGGTGGTCACCACGATCCAGAATACGACCACCAGAATCAGCGACACTGTCGGGTTCTTCCAGATGGCACCGGCCAGAGCGGACACGGAAAAATACACGGCAAACAGAAACACATACAGCGGAATACACAGCAGCAACTCCGGTCGCCACAAGTCAAACCGTGTCCACAGCAGCAGCCAGATGCCGGTCACAAGAACTGTGGCGCACAGCAACGTAAACGCACAGCCGCCGAGAAACTTGGTCACAAACAAAACGGAACGGCGAATGGGTTTGCTCAGCAGCAGCGAGATCTCGCCCGGTTCAAACGTTCTCGGAATAATGGACGCCGTGACCAGCAGCGAACTGAAGACTCCAAAGAAACCGAGAAAAACCGACAGCACAACAATGATGGTTTCATCAATCAGCTGCCCCGTTTGTTTTGGAGCCCCCTGCAGCGGTCCGAAGAGAATCATCGTTCCGTACGACAGTGATACCGACAGTTCATCGCGGACATCCATGCTTTGAGGAAACGCGCGAGCCAGTCGCTTGAGATTTCGCGAGGCAAGCGTCGTCACATCCAGCGACGGATCATCAGCGGCTCGAAGTTCGTCATCCATTTTGACAGACGCCCACTTCTCCGCGCGATAAAACTCCGGTTTCTTCAACTGTTCATTGATGACATCCAGAACCTTTGACTGAATACGCCCGCGGCGCGGCGGACCGGGTCGATCCGGACTGGGCTGTGCGGTTGCTTCTTCCGGCTTCAGCCATTCTTCGACCCGCGTTTTTTGCTCGTCAGACATCAGAGTCCACATGTGTCCGGCCGGCGTATCCGCAGTCGACTTGCCTTCGACCAGCGAACGCAGAAATCGCTCGGTATCGATCAGCTCATACGGGCGAAGTTGTGTGCTGACGGAAGTCGTCAGGCCCAGCGGGGATAGTGCCAGCAGCACGACCACAATGGCCATCAGGGCAATCAGAAGGATTCGTGAGGCCGCAGCTTCACGAAAGGAATCGATCAGAATGGCGAAACAGGCTCTCATAGCGCGGCAGCTCCTACGATTCCAATGAACACTTCTTCCAGAGTCTGTTCTCGCCGTGCGAGCCGCCAGATGCTGATCCCCGACTGACGCAAGCTATCCACCAGCGAATCGATTTCGGTTTGACTGCCCAGTCGCACATCCGCTTCAAAGGCGCCCGGTGTCACTTCGCGAACCGTGGAATTTGAGTAAGCCGAAAGCAATTTTCGAATCGCCGCTTCAGGACCTGTCAGCTGCAGCAGCAGCGGCGCATCTTTGACGGCCGCGGTCAGCTCTTTCACGCTGCCGGTTTTCAGCAGCTTTCCATGATTCAAAATCGCAACACTGGTGCAGATGAGTTCAATTTCCTGAAGCAGATGACTGTTCAAAAAAATGCTGTGGCCTTCCGAGGCCAGCTGCTTCAGGACGTCACGAATTTCTCGCCGACCGACCGGGTCAACTCCGTCTGTGGGTTCATCCAGAATGATCAGCTTCGGACGATGAAGCATGGCCTGGGCCAGACCGAGTCGTTGAAGCATGCCTTTGGAATATCCGGCGACTCGTTCTTTTTCGCGGCCCTTGAGTCCCACAAGATCCAGCAGTCGCGTGCGTTCGGTGCGGATGTCACGCATCGACATGCCGCTTAGACTTCCGTAGTACTCCAACGCCGTGTCGGCGGTCAGATGCCGCGGGATGCGGTGGTTCTCCGGAAGGTAACCGATTTCTCTCCGGGCATTCATGGAGCCTGCCGCATGTCCGAGCACCGTTGCGGTCCCGCCGGATTTGCGAACGATCCCGAGCAGAATTTTGATCAGCGTCGTCTTCCCGGCACCGTTGGGGCCCAGCAGTCCGTAAATTTCTCCGGCCGGGACCTGCAGCGAAACGTCATTCAGTGCCTGAAACGACTTCTGGCCAAAGATACCGCGCCGATACCGTTTGCTGATGCCCCTGGTTTCGATGACGGACTGCGATTGATCGCTCATAAGGGTCGTTCATTCTTTTTGATCGGCCATGGATGGCCGCGTACTCTCTCTCAGGCGATTCGAGCCTGCACATTGGCCCTTGTGAAGACTCTGGATGTAGGTCAGGTTGAGTCAGGACCGAATCGACTGAGCGATCTCGCGAGCCTCGCGAGCCGCAGCGGTAATTTCATCCCAGCGTTCTGAATCAATCATGTCTTTTTTGGCCAGCCAGGAACCGCCGACCGCAATGATATCCGGATCCTTCAGATAGCTGGGCAAATTCTGAGTTGTAACGCCGCCAAGAGGGATGTACTTCAGCCCGAGATGAGCGTACGGCGCTTTGATGCTGTCCAGCATTTTCAATCCGCCAGCGAGTTCAGCCGGAAAGAACTTCAGCTCACGACATCCGCATTGCACCGCCACATCCACATCCGTCGGTGTCATTACGCCGGGAGCAAACGGAAGTCCTTTGTCGATGGCATGACGAATCACATTGGCATTCGTCCCGGGTGAAACGCCGAATGCCGCGCCGGCGGCCAGAACCTGATCCACTTGTTCCGGAAAGATCACTGTGCCAGCTCCGGCCATCATTTCTGGAACTTCACTGGTCACCGCTTTCAGGCAATCGAGCGCGGCTGAAGTCCGCAGCGTTAGTTCCATAATGTCCACGCCGCCAGCCAGCAGAGCCCGAGCCAGCTTGACGGCTCGCTGAGGATTATCCACAACCAGAACGGCAATGACGCCGGTCTTGCGAAGACGGCTGAGTGCATTGTCAGAGAAAAGCGATTTCATGAACGACTTTCAGGGGGTGTGGAAAAATGATTTTCGTCGTCCCTTCTCCCCTTCGAGGGGAGAAGGATTGTTTTTTCTGTCCCCTCTCCCCCGCGGGGGAGAGGGCCAGGGTGAGGGGGCTTGTGTTTGCGGCGAGGTTAGATGAACCACGCTGCACACAGAAAACCCCTCATCCGGCCTTCGGCCACCTTCTCCCCTTCGAGGGGAGAAGGACTGTT
>JBDNHX010000149.1:0-3933 GCA_041688565.1 Planctomycetaceae bacterium | reverse complement strand
GGTGGCTGGGGGTATTCGCGGTGACCTGCGAAGTGTCGTCCGAAATCCCGAGAACTTTCAGGTCTCAACCGTAGTCCTGAGCACTGCCGTCAACGCCAGCCCGGTTGGGCAGACAGGCCGCTGGTGGTGGGACGCAGCCGCTCGGTAGACGGACCGAAGTCCGGAGGCTCGCATTTCTCCCGACTTTCCTGAATGTGAACAGTGAAGAGCGAAGGTTTCAACGACCTTCGCTTTTTTCGTTCACGGGCCTCGGTTTTAAACCGGCCTATTGAGCCCGGGGGAGACCAGAAACAACGGCAGCTGCCGGATGCAGTCGCGTTTAATTATGAAAATGGGAGGGCGAGGCTCCTGCCGAGCCGTGTGTTTCATCGGCTCGGCAGGAGCCTCGCCCTCCCGAGAATCAACTTTCAATTCGCTCCCACCGAAATCCGAGACTGCACCCGCAGCTGCCCGTTCGCGGCTCTCGGTCTTTTCCAGGTTTCGAAAGCCGCTATTATTCCGCCGGTTTGTGCCCGGTGCTCCTTGAAACCAGCATTGGCTGGGAAGCAGCGGACTCACAGGATCGACACGCCCGGGCAGCCGGGTGAACTTCGGAAAAGAAATATGGCCCGCCTCACTCAGGCCGATCTTGTTGCATTAAATCGCACTTTTGACGACCGCACTCCCCAGGAATTGCTTCTCTGGGCTCAGGAAACCTTCGGAGATCGCGTGGCGGCGATGTCGTCCATGCAGGAGTCCGGCAACGTCATTTGCCACATGCTGTATTCGATCCCGGTCAAGCTGCCGGTGGTCTTTGTGGATACCGGAGTGCTGTTCCAGGAGACTCTTGATACCCGAGATCGCCTGATGAAACATTATGGGCTGGCCATCCACACGTTCACCCCGGCCTTGACGATGGAAGAGCAAACGGAAAAGTACGGGATTCTTTATCTGACCCCGGACGGCCAGAAGCAGTGCTGCGAAATGAGAAAGTCGGAGCCGCTGGACGCGGTCCGTGGGCAGTACGATGCTCTCATTGGCAGCCTGAGACGTGCCGATGGCGGCCGACGTGGGATTTGTCCCATTTTAGCCATTGATACAAGGCTGAACTGTGTCCGCGTAAATCCTCTGGCGAATTTTACGGACGAACAGCTGGAAGCTTACATCCGTGACAACGAAGTGATTCTCAATCCACTTCACAAGCAGGGGTATTCCACGATCGGCTGCAATCGCTGCACAACACCGGTATTGCCGGGTGAGCCGAAAAGAGCAGGGCGGTGGCGTCATCTCGGCCCCTGGAGCGTTTACTGCGGGATTAATCCAACGGACCTCGATCCCGAACGCTCGCCAGCCGTTGAGCTTCCTCAGGACCTGGTCGACAGAATTCTGGGCCGCCAGACAGACTTCATGATTTGAGAGGGACGACCAGTCGTTCGAAATCCAGAGCGATGAATTGGTCGAGGAGAATGGGAATTTTCATAACCTGACGCGTCAGTTTTGAAGTTGCGCGTTTCCCGCCATCACAACCCGAAACGTAAGTGAGGGATTGACTTGTGGCGTTACGGAGGTGTGCCCAAAAAACCTCGCTGGCGCTTCGGGTTAGTATGCCTTTCGCTGCAAAACACGGCTAAGTCAACGCCACGCTTGCCGCCGGTGTTGCCCGTTCAGACAGAACCGATCTTGCGGTCCCGGGGCGGGCTGGAGGAATTATGCGTATTGGTGTGGGCAGACATGCCCTCTGGTCTGCTGTTTTTTATGCAGATTCTGACGGTTTGAGGCAATTCGATAGCGGTTGGGTGATTTGCGCCAACGCGGCAGTTCGGCATGGTGATCGCGTTTGTGAACATTGAATGAGTTTTCTGTGATTCAATGATTGCATGCTTGCATCAGGTTGCACTGCCTCACCAAGATCTTGGCACGTGCTGTCGGTCTAAGGAGAAGCTCAGGTTTGATTTCTCTTTGGTTTGGATGGCGGGCGTCTGCTCAATGGCAGTCGATTTGCGATTAAAGTAGCCATCACTCTCTGAGTGATGATTGCCGTGGGCCGCGTTTTGTGGCCTTCGTCACTCGGAGAGTGACGCCTACTTTGTCAAATTGAGTGCCATTGGGCATCTGCTTTGCGGGCACTCTGCGGACGTTAGTTCTAATGAAGGCGGACTGGCTGCAAACATCCGAACAGGATTTCTGCGGATGAAGTGAGTTCTGAATGTCTACTCAACGATTAACGCGACCTCAATGAATTTTTCTTTACTGACAATCGTTACTTCTGTCCTTGCATCGCTGCTGATTTCGCCGCTTACGGCTGTCGTCGCCCGATACCTGGGTATAGTTGACCGGCCTGACGGGCATCGAAAACTGCACGCGAACGTAGTGCCGCTGACAGGTGGTCCGACCGTATTTCTGTCGATCATTATTGCGGTGATGGCAACGAACTTTGCGTATCCCAATTTGCTGAAATCGACTGAAGGCGACCTTCAGTTTTTATTATCCCTCGCCGTCGCCTCTTTGCTGATCGTGGTTGTCGGCCTGATCGACGATCGCTTCGGATTACGCGGGCGGCAAAAGTTGGCTGGGCAGTTTTTGGCCGCCGTGGTGATGGTTCCTTCGGGGATTATGATCGAGCGAGTTCAGATTCTGGGTTACCCGTTGGAATTCGGCGATGTGGCCCCTTTCATCACAGTCTTCTGGATCCTCGGTGCGATTAATGCGCTGAACCTGATTGATGGAGTGGACGGGCTGGCCAGTACCACCGGGATTATTTTGAGTCTCTCAATTGCTGCTGTGACGTTTATTCTTGGAGGCCGTCCCGATGGGCTTTTGATTTCGCTGGCTCTGGCGGGGGCTCTCAGCGGTTTCCTCGTTTACAATCTTCCGCCGGCTCGTATGTTTCTGGGTGATTCCGGAAGCATGCTGATCGGCCTGATTTTGGGATGCGTGGCGCTGAAGTGCTCGTTGAAACAATATGCGGCTGTCGCATTGATCATGCCGACGGCCATTTGGGCCATCCCGATTTTTGATGTGGCGATGGCCATTGTTCGACGTCGTCTGACAGGTCGCAGCATTTATACGACTGATCGTGGTCACCTTCATCATTGCCTGGTTCGGCGCGGCCACACAGGAATTCGGCTTCTGCTGGTCGTTGGCTCGCTATGCAGCCTGACCGGGATAGGAGCGATTGCCGGCGCAGCGTTTGGCAGTGACTTAATTGCAATTGTCGGTGTTATCACGGCTCTGTCGCTGCTGGTTGTGACGCGATCGTTTGGGCATGCGGAACTGAATCTTTTAACGAATCGCTTGCGTCGTTTTGCCAGTTCTCTGGTTCGAAAGACTTCGGATCCCGACCCTGTTCTGCACGATGAACAGGTTCGTCTGCACGGCCAGCATACCTGGGAGCAACTCTGGCAGACACTCACTGAATTCGCAGAAACGCATTCTCTGGATGGAGTTGATCTGATGGTTAACATGCCAAGCCTTGGGGAAGAGTACCATGGCACCTGGAGGTCCCGTTCGAAACTTGAGCCTCACGAAATATGGCGTTCCGATGTCCCGTTGATTGTTGACGGGATTCGGGCAGGACATGTCCGACTGGTCGGCGTTGCGCCTGAAGGGTCTGTTTTTGAATGGGTGAATGGCGTTATGAGCGGGTTGCGTCCGTTCGAGTCACAGTTGCGAGAAATTATTATTCATCTTGGCAGCCGTCGATTGTCTCCTGCGGTTCCATCGCATGAGGCCACTGTTTTATCCAGCCGTCCTGCGACGCCGAGAGAAGTGTTCAGCTGATAGTTCTGATAACAGGCTTTAAGTGGCTTCCGCATTCAGCTCCGTCCGGGTTGATCGCTTCACCGAATGTCTGCCAGTGCGAAGTTGTTGTTTATTATTGGTCGACGAAAACAGTGTGAGTGAAATGCAAATCCCGGCGGACGCACGGTTAACGACATCAGGTCCTTTGAAGCC
>JBDNHX010000148.1:0-8191 GCA_041688565.1 Planctomycetaceae bacterium | reverse complement strand
GAGAATGTTCCCAGAGTTCTCTCGACCGGCACCAAACTGCTGGGCATCAACAACCGCGACCTGCGCACATTTGTCACATCGCTGGAACATACGTTTCGAGTCAAGCAGCTCGTGCCGGACGACGTCTTGCTTGTCAGTGAAAGCGGGATCGGAACACATGCCGATATTCTGCGACTTCGCAGTGAAGGTATCGCCGCTGTACTCGTGGGCGAATCGCTCATGCGTCAGCCCGACATCGGGATCGCAGTAAAAACGCTGATGGGAACATGAGCCCGTCTGCTTAAATTCCGTCGCCAGCCCAATTTCGATTTTATCCCCTGCAAGTTGTTAAACACATGACTGTTGAACATGTCCTTGTCATTCCAACCCCCGTCTTTCATCAGGTGGGTCACTTTCAGGGATTCTGCGACGACATTGATCGCTATCTCGAAGTCATTCTGGATCCTCAGCATGCCAGCTACCGACCTCGCCCGGAAATGGAGCAGGACCCGGGCTTTAAGCAATTGATCCCTTATTGCGTGTTCCGCTGCGATGGCGAAGTGTTTTACTACCAGCGCGGCACGGCTCAGGGAGAAGCCCGGCTGCACGCAAAGCGGTCGGTCGGGGTCGGCGGCCATGTGTCGACTCTTGATCTGAACAGCCACCTGTCTCCCTATTTAGAAGGCATGCGACGCGAGATTGAGGAAGAAATCGATATTGAGACTGGCTGGACGGAAGAATGTGTGGGCCTGATCAACGACGATGAAACGGAAGTGGGAAAAGTTCATCTGGGGATCGTTCATATTTTCGATTTGGAGTATCCCAAAGTTCGGCCCCGTGAAAAGTCGATGATAAACGCAGGATTCGCACCTCCGTCAGAATTGGTGCGCCAAATGGACGAATTTGAAACGTGGTCACAGATCTGCCTCAAGTTTCTGGCAGAACTGGAAGACGTCTGAACCAGACGCCTGCAGCACGGAATCAACCGAGTGCGTGACGGAACAACGGCTCGGAAGACATTCAGATTTGTCGATGTCATCCGGCAGAATCTGCCGAAGCAATTCAAGGGAGTGAACGATGAAAGCGTTAAGTGCTGTACTGCTGCCAGCACTGCTGTTGCTTGGCAGTGTGTCAAATGTGTCTGCTCAGGAAGCGACTCAGGAAAAAGCGGATGCCCCGGAAGTTCAGCCGGCTCCGCTGCCTGGTCAGATCTCAGAACCTGAACTGGGCGAAATGCTGGCGGCGATCGGTCTGAAGCCGACCAAAACTGAACAGCGTTATGACTTCGCCTTTAAGACAAGTTACCGCGGTGAAGAATGGAAGTTCTCCATGTCTGCCGTGTTAAGCCGCAATGGTCAGTCGGTTTGGGTTATGGCATGGCTGGACCAGATTCCAACCACCGCCAGCGAAGTCCCTCGCACGGCGCTGCTGCGTCTGCTGGCAGCCAACGACCGTCTGGGCGAAGGCAAGTTCTTTGCCTACATCCCGACCAACAAGCGTTTCGTAATGCAGCGAGTTGTCGCCAACCGCGACATGACGAACAAGAAGATGATGGAAATGCTGCAGGACCTTGCAGCCAGCGTGGCCGACGAATACCCAACATGGGCCGTGACCAACTGGACTCCAAAAGTCGATCAGGCCGACCAGCAGGTTGCTGAAGGAAGCGACAGCGGTCGAGCTGTCCCATCAAATCCAACAGCCGCCAATCGCGCGCCTGCTGCGACAACCAGCCGCCCTGCCGTTCCAGCGACCAAAGGACCCAAAAAGACTTCGGACGCCTCGTCCAAGTTTGACGGCAAATCCGTGAACTGACGAACTTTCGAACGGGCTGCTTCAGCCTTGTTCAGTTCACAGGATCCAGGACCAGGAAATCTCAGACCCACTAACAAGGCCTGACCGTACAGCAGACGGTGAGGCCTTGTTGCATTTCACCCCTACTGTTTTGACACGCCTTAAATTTTGCTTGTACGACGGACTTCCAGTCCGTCGGCGGTAACCTTTGTCGACGGACTGGAAGTCCGTCGTACCCTAAAATTTAGCTGTGACAGACCACTACGGGCAAGTTGTAGGCATGATTTTCTGGGGCGTCCCGAAATCCCAAACATCAATTCCCTGGCTGTTCTGAAAAATCCATGCAGATTGTGCTGGCGTAATCAGTCTTCAGAAACGTACGCTTCCTAATCGATGTTCCCAAAGTTGAAAATTGTCCCGGGAACTTGTCTCAGGAAATGAAACGTCCGTTCCTCTGAACTGATCATTTCAGGCGTCCCATGTCCCCGTCACTCACAACCTCACGTCATATCCGACCGCTCTGCCGAGTCGTATTTTCCCTGCGTGGATCTGTGATGATGCTTGCGGTGTTGGTGGCCTTTTCCTGGATGCAGTGCGCATCGGCGACCTGTGGAAACTATCTGTTCCGCAATGGCAAGCCGGTCAGTGCTCACACCATGACCGTGGATACGGCTGCCGGTGTTCAACAAAATGATGGCGTCACGGCAAACGTGCCGCCTAATGTTCCTGTTGCCCCATGTAGTGGACCCAATTGTTCGCGAAGCCGAATGCCGCTGGCGCCCGTGCCGGTCGCTCCGTCAAACCTGATTCGCAACTTCGATCAGGCGACGATTCTTGAAGTGCTTTCCAATGCGTCGCAAATGTTCGGTGCATTGGAAATCCCGACTTCAGAACGGGGCGCCTGCTATGTGCCCTCGTCTATCTTCCGACCGCCAGCCTCAGTGTGACTGCTCGTCATCCGAGCAAACGTCGTCCACTGACAGTCTGAGCTCTTCTCGGATAACCACGACTTTCTCTGTTGCGCCTCTGTGTGGGTTTCGTATCCGACATGGTCGCTGAACCGCATGCAATGCGGCCCTTGAAGTTGTGGCGGCAGGTCTGGCTGCTTTCTCTGCGTCTCGCGGAGAAATTTATCCACTCTGCCTTCAGTCTCCCTGCGACGTCGCACCACGCTGCCTGCTGAACCGCTGACCGCCCCTTTTCGCCGCTCAGCCATCTTCTTTTCGCATGGCGTGAGATCCCATCACGCCCGTTTTGCATCGCGCGAGTTCGATCTCGTTTTTCTCTCCCTGCGCGGTTTCGCGCCGGGTGCTTTCATCTGCCAGTTTTTCATCGTCTTCAATCTGAAGGAATCTTTCCATGATCCGTTCAAACCGTAAGCCACGCGGCTTCACGCTGATTGAGCTGCTTGTCGTTATCGCCATCATTGCGATTCTGATCGCCCTGCTTCTGCCGGCCGTCCAGCAGGCGCGAGAAGCCGCTCGAAGAACTCAGTGCAAAAACAACCTGACACAACTGGGCCTCGCAATGCACAACTATGAATCCTCATTTAGTCGTTTCCCATCGTCCGGGCAGGGACTTGGCAGCGGACCGCTTGGGCAAAATTTTGACCGACACTCATTCTTTACGCACGTGCTTCCTTTCATTGATCAGGCGAACGTGACCAACAAATTTGACTTCGGGTCTTTCTACAACCAAACGCCGCAAAACATCGCCGCCACACAAATTGTGATTCCCGGTTATCTTTGCCCAACCGCTGCTCTTCGCAATGGTGACACAGATGCGATGAAGTTTGGCGCAGTTGACTACGGCCCAACGATTCACACGAATATCAGCCCGGTAACCGGCTTGCCAGACAGCACCACCATGGTGCATGGTGCATTGCGATGGGAGTGCTCTCGCATCAGCCAGATCACCGACGGCCTGAGTTCCACAATAGCCCTTGGTGAGGACGTTGGACGCAATGACAAAATGAAGTCCCTATACGATGATCCGGTAACACCTTCAGTCAAGCGATCGCATTGGCGTTGGGCAGAACCAGATAATGCGTTTGGCGTTTCATTCACTCCAAATTTTCACAAGAATCCATGGGGCGGGCCGGCAACGTGTACATGGGACAACATGAATTGCGGTCCAAACGATGAGCTGTTCAGCTTTCACACTGGCGGATGTCACGCAATGTTCTGTGATGGACACGTGCAGTTTCTGTCTGATAGCATCGATTTTCGAGTCTTGAGAGCATTGGTGTCGGCATCCGAAGGTGAAGTCGTTGGAGAGTTCTAAGATGGAAAAGCTTTTGAGACCGAATGACTTTTTGACAGTTTTTCCCATCTCTCACTGGATTGCTTTTATGGCTAAAACGAGCCCATCTGTCAGGTTAACCTTTGTCCTGTTCTTTTGTGCGATGGCAGCCGTTTCATCCGCCGCATGCGCCCAGGAATTTCATCTGCCAGGGCTCATCTTCGATAGCAAGGAGCTTCTCCTGCTGCAGAGAAGAGAGTTGGCTGAAATGAAAGAAATGCCGATTACCTACGAAGTTCGACAAACGATCCAGCTG
The DNA here is from genome assembly GCA_041688565.1 of Planctomycetaceae bacterium. GTDB lineage: Bacteria > Planctomycetota > Planctomycetia > Planctomycetales > Planctomycetaceae > SXXK01. Next base: position 3,864 of record JBDNHX010000148.1, on the reverse strand, counting down.
GAGGAGATCACGGTCGGTGCCAAAGAAATATTGATCTGGATTTCAATTCCTTCAGATGAATCCAATCAAAAACTGCTGTCAGTCGCTCCCAAAGAAATCCCCGGAGACTGGCAAATTGTCGAAGATGCAGACCGACGTGGGAAGTTCCTTTTCTCGCGCATTACGGATCCTGCGACTACGACATTGACGTTTGAGATTGAATACCGACTTTCCCGTTCGCCGACTTTCACAAAGATTGATGCCGACCGAGTTAGACCTCTTTCAGATCTGGAACGATCAATGATGTCTGAGTACCTGGCGAAAGACTCGCTCCACATGGAGGTCACCGACAAAGTGCAAGCAATCGCCGATGATATCTGCGGCGATGAACAGAACATAGGACTCCAATCCATCGCCATCATGAAACACATTGCTCAGTCATCGGACCATTATTCCTATTCCACCGATCCCAAAATGCCTCGTTGCGGTGTTGGGGACGCGAAGAATTGCCTTGCTCAGGGCGGTGGCTGTTGTACCGATCTGAATTCGCTCTTTATCGCTCTGGCTCGGGCTCGAGGTATTCCGGCTCGCCTGAATATGGGCTACCGATTGTTGGAAGAGAATGTCGGCCAATCAATGGATCCAGGCTATCGTTGTTGGGTCGAATATTTTGTGCCTGGCTATGGCTGGGTGTCAGCAGATGTCGTCGAAGCCGATGCACCCGATGGAAAAGGACAGGTCCGGTGGCTCACAGGTCTGACACCCCGTCGTGTTTGGCTCAATCAAGGTCGTCAATTTCGTTTTAAAGGCGCCCACGCCAGTGAGGCCATTAATCATATGAACATTGCGTATGCGGAGGTCGACGGAAAGCCTGCTCGAGTTCTTCCCGATGGCGAACTGGCTCCGCAGTTAAAGCGACGAATCTATTTTTCAGTACTGTCTTCACCCGAAGGCAGTGACCACAACAGTGCATCGCCTGCCGCCAGTATTCGGGAACCTTAGTCATCTTCTGCAGTTTCCAATACCATGAGGCACGGTGCATTGCACCAGCGAAGTCAGGCCGAGACATCCTCGCTGCCGGATTCCAGTGACCGCAGGAATTCTTCTGGTGGCGGTTCGACAAGGTCAGACAGCGGAGAAAAACTGGAGTACATTGACGACTGCTCTGGTGCGTCCCTGAAGCCGAGTGCCTTCAGGAACGGCGACAATGTGTCACATTCGGTGAGAGCTGAACTGGTATTCTGAACGACATCCTGAAGATGGTCGGCGGTGAACACTTCGAGGGACGGCATCTTTGCTGCAAGAGCCTCCAACAGTCGGAGCAGAAGAAGTTGATTGTGTTCGAGCACCGTAATCCGCTGGTGCATTTCCTCAGCATACCGGGAACGATACTCGCCGATTTCTGCCTGAGCTTTCTTTTGAAACTCCAGAAGCTGTCGCAGAGCCTCAATCTTTGAGTGAGCAAACCTATCGAATGATCCGGACTCCATCAATCTGTTCCTGAATGGTGACGACCATGAAGTGATTCCTGATTCGGGATCACCTCGATCAGTCATAACGCGAAAGCGGGCTGGTGATTCAAAGCCTTCTACAGGAAGTCCGAAGCGAGGCCGCCACGAGATGAACTCACAAACCTAAACCATGTCGCGGCTGATCCGTTGTGAACAGGGTCACTCCAGTTGCCGCGGATCGTTGGTACCCAGAACCTGACGAAGGATCATCGGGCCGATCACCATGACATGGAAAACGAGGGCGACGATCGCTCCCGCAACGCCAGCCACAAGTCCCAGAACAATATCAAGGACCAGAGTCATCGATAATCCAAACAGAAACATGATACCGGACATCGTAAACATTCCGCCTCGGGAAGCGAGAAATAGTTGCAGCCCTGAAGCCTGCTTCTGGTAGTGAGCGTAGTAATCCGAAATCCGCTCCCGAGTGTCGGCCCAGGCAAATTCACTGACGGGGAATACGTCTTCACACTCCGCGCAATAAGTCGATGTCATTTTCGCGAGCGGGTCCGCCAGTGCTGTATACTCCGGCCCATCAATCGTGGTGACGCCGCCGCACTGAGCATGCTCGTAATCCCGCGAATTCCGAGGCTTTCGGAGCGATCGTCGGGAGCGTTTTGGTCGCGCGTCCTGTGCCGCTGCAGGTCGGTCTCGTGCGGACGTCGGGCGCGCACCAGACCGAGAGTCCGGTCGCTGTTTTCGCGGTTCCGATTGACGAACGGGCTTCGGTTCCGGCTCTTCGTAAATCTCGGCGACTTCGATAATCTCTTCCGCAGGTACTGCGACGACTCCCTGGCACGCCGGACATCGGATCTTCTTTCCCGCGACGTGATCACCGACTCGCAGTGTCTTGCTGCATTGAGGACAAACGACTTCAATTGGCATGGCAGAAATCCACGATGAAACAAAAGCGCCGTAAAACAGAAAGACGCCGAGGCACGCAATAATGCGACCTCGGCGGGCATTTAAGTCATTCCATCAGCAGGTGCTGCCTACTTGCGAGCGCCCGAGTACTTCATCGGAACCCACGCACCGTCCTGCTGGCTGCTGGAGACGCACTGCTGGATAAAGTACATGCCTTCCGCTCCGTCGTGGACGTTCGGATAGATCGTGTCTTTCTTCTCAAACGTTTCGCCGGTCGCACGGGCCACCATCGAGTCATAGGCAAAGCGGTACACGTTTGCGAAAGCTTCAAAGAAAGCTTCCGGATGGCCGGATGGCAAACGGCAGGCGGCCTTGCCCATGCTGTTCATGAACGGCGCGTTCGGGTCGCGAGTGTACATCTGGTGCGGCGAACCGTTGCGACGAACGATCATCACGTTCGGTTCTTCCTGGCGCCAGGACAAAGCGCCGTTCGTTCCATCAACTTCGATGAACAGATCGTTTTCGCGGCCGTGCGAGATCTGGCTGGCAGTCACCGTTCCCACAGCGCCGTTTTCGTAGCGAATGACAGCATGACCGTAATCATCCAGTGCCCTGCCCTCTGCAAAGATCGACAGGTTGCAGGAAATCTTCGACGGAATCAGACCGGTCATGTAACGGCCAAGATTGTACGCGTGAGTTCCAATGTCGCCGAAGCAGCCGGCCGCGCCGGATTTTGTGGGATCGGTTCGCCATGCGGCCTGCTTCTGATCGGATGATTCCAGGCGAGTTCTCAGCCAGCCCTGAATGTAATTCGATCGGATCGCGTTGATCTCGCCGAGTTCGCCGCTGAGAATCATTTCGCGGGCCTGTCGGACAAGCGGATAGCCCGTATAGTTATGGCTCACCGCGAAAACCACGCCGCTCTTTTCAACGACGTTGACCAGTTCTTCAGCCTGAGCAAAGTCAAAGGTCATCGGCTTGTCACAGATGACATTGAAACCAGCTTCGGCGGCGGCTTTTGCAATCTGAAAGTGAGTATGGTTCGGAGTCGCCACGCTGACGAAGTCGATGCGTTGATCGGCGGGCAGAGCCTTTTCTTTTTCGATCATCTCGGCCACAGAACCGTACGCTCGCGATTCTGCAATGTCATAAGCGGCCGCGCTGGCCTTGGCTCGAGCGGCATCAGAGGACAACGCGCCGGCGACAAGCGACGCCCGATTGTCCAGCACTGCGGCGGTCACGTGAACTCGTCCGATAAACGAACCCTGCCCACCGCCCACGAGCCCCATGCGAAGCTTGCGGTTGAGTTTTCCGTTGGTTGTGTCTGACATTGTCGATGAAACCTCTGCTGAAAGATGCGTGGAAATGTGCGGTGGTGCGCCGTTAGCAAGTTGGCGGGACAAGATACAAATGCGGAATTCGCGGTACAACCGTGAGTCTACAATGCTCCCGTCGGCGGAGCGACGGGCCGACTGTCGCTCCGTTTATACAAGCTCGAAGCGCCAGCGAG
>JBDNHX010000147.1:0-24501 GCA_041688565.1 Planctomycetaceae bacterium | reverse complement strand
TGCCTGGTGCTCTGTCAAGGCCTCATAAAGGAGTACGATGGGCATTCTTGCCCGTCGAAATGTCGTCGGACAAGAATGCCCGTCGTACATTGTTAACCTTTGACAGAGCACTAGACACTGGACGTGAGATGAGAAACGCCCCCAGCCGCTTTCGTTGGCCGATTGATCCCGCGAGATGTCTGGGAAGGCCGGTCGATCGGGATTCATCGCCGTTGTCGAAACGACAGGTGCGTTCCGCTACAATGGTACCGCCATGGGGCATGAGCCCAGTGGCACTCGATTTAACCCAAAAGTAGCAGGCACACTCCGTGTGCCGTCCGCCAATTCGCGTGTTTTCAAGGGCTACGGCACTTGGAAAGTGCCTGCTACTTTCCAAAGTGACTGCCATGGGGCGTGAGCCCTGGAACTTCACCTTTCCTGAAAGTATGCTCCGGCGATGACAGACTCACAAAAGACCGTGCTGGTGATCGAAGACGACCGTGACATTTCGGCTGCGATTCAGGGAGTTCTGAATGGGGCTGGTTACCGAGTCCTTGCGGCCAGTAATGGGCAGGACGGACGCCGTCTGATTCAGACTCAAAAACCCGATCTTGTTCTGACCGACATGATGATGCCGCGCATGGGCGGCTTTCCGGTGCTGGAATTCCTCGCCGAATTGCCGGACGCTCCGCCGGTGATCATGATGACCGCCAATGAAGGCAGCCGGCACAAAGCGTATGCCGAAATGTTGGGCGTGGTCGACTATCTAAGGAAGCCATTTGCGATGGAAGTCATGGTCGAATCCGTCGCTCGTGCCATCGCCGCCAATGAGGCGAAGCGGACCACCGAAGCGTAAGTCGGCCGCAACACGGTAGCAGTGTGTTGATTCAGTCGCGGCTTCCACATTCTTTTACGGCATTGCGTTTAACGGCAAGCCGCAGGCGTACGAAAAACTGGGACGGTCGCCTTCGGCTTGACGTTAAACGATTCAATCAATATTTGCCTGACGATGCAGTAGACATCCCCACTGGGCTCACCGCACGGAACTCGGACGGCTATTTCATGCCCAGTGATTTGACCAGGAAAGCCAGCTCGTCGGAAGACTCCTCGATGATCTTCGCAGTCGGTTTTCCTGCCCCATGACCGGCTGAGGTTTCAATTCGAATCAGCGTGGGCGCTGTCCCTGACTGACTGGCCTGCAATTGAGCGGCAAACTTGAAGCTGTGCCCGGGAACAACTCGGTCGTCGGTATCGGCCGTCGTGATCATCGTGGCCGGATACTGAATTCCGCCTTTGATATTGTGATAGGGTGAATACTTCAGAAGCGCAGGGAACTCTTCGGGATTCTCGGCACTGCCGTAATCATCAACCCAGAAACGGCCGGCCGTGAATTTCTGAAATCGCAGCATATCCATCACTCCCACGCCCGGCAGACAGGCCCCATAAAGATCGGGCCGTTGAGTCATACAGGCACCGACCAGCAAACCACCGTTGCTGCGTCCCTGGATCGCCAGTTTCTTTGGAGACGTGTACTTGTTTGCAATCAGCCATTCGGCCGCGGCAATGAAGTCATCAAACACGTTCTGTTTATTCACCTTCGTCCCTGCTTTGTGCCACGGCTGACCATATTCACCGCCGCCACGCAGATTGGCCACCGCCAGCACGCCGCCCATTTCCATCCAGGTAATCCGACTGACACTGAAAGTTGGCGTAATCGAAATATTGAATCCCCCGTAACCGTACAGGAGCGTCGGGTTAGTGCCATCCAGTTTCAGACCCTTGCGATGACAAAGGAACATCGGCACTTTCGTACCGTCCTTGCTTGCGTAGAAAACCTGCGATGTCTCGTAATCGTCGGGATTGAATTTCACATCCGCTTTGCGAAACAACTTGCTCTCACCGGTAATCATGTTGTACCGATAAATGGTCGGCGGTGACGCAAAGCTGCTGAACGAATAAAACGTGTCCGTGTCTTTTCGGCGCCCGTCAAATCCCGCTGCCGTGCCGATACCAGGGAACTCGACTTCGCGGACAAACGCACCATCCATCGCATGCAGACGGATCTGAGTCTTCGCGTCCTTCAGATAGCTGCAGATGAACATGTTGCCCACAATACCGACGCTTTCCATCGCGTTGTCAGTCTGCCCGATAATCTCGGTCCAGTCCTTCTGAGCCGGCTTTTTCAGGTCAATCGCGATGACTCGTCGCTGCGGAGCTTCGAGACTGGTCTTGAAGTACAGCACCTGATCATCGTTGCCGACAAATGAGTATTCATGATCAAAGTTATCGATCAACTCATACGGCAGACCATACGGTTCCGTCAGGTCTTTGACCACAATTCGATAGCGGTCATCGGTCCCCTGCCAGACGGTGATGATCAGATAACGCCCGTCTTCCGAGACGTTCAGCTGAAAGCCCCATTCCGGATGATCGGGCCGTTCATACACAAGCACATCCGCCGCCTGCGACGTTCCAACGCGATGGTAGTACACCTTCATGTTGGTATTCAGCGATGTGAAGGCAGCTCCCTCTTCCGGCTTGGGATATCGCGCGTAAAAGAAACCTTTGCTGTCCGGTGTCCAGTCGGCCCCGCTGAATTTGACCCACTTCAATTCGTCTTCCAATACCTTGCCGGTTTCGATCTCCATGATCTTCCAGGTGTTCCAGTCTGAACCCGCATCCTGAATTCCATAAGCCACGTAGCGACCATCATGGCTGAAGGCGGAGCCCGAGAGCGCAACGGTGCCATCTTTGGACCATGCGTTTGGATCGAGCAGCACCTGTGCGTCGCTGTCGAGCGTCTCCTGCTGATACAGGACATTCTGATTCTGCAGCCCGTCGTTGCGAGAAAAGTAGTAGCGTCCACCGCGTTTGAAGGGAGCTCCAATTTTTTCGTAGTTCCACAGTTCGGTCATTCGCTTCTGGATAGTGTCGCGCTGCGGGATGGATTTCAAAAATTCGAAGGTGACGGCATTTTGAGATTCGACCCAGGCGGCCACGTCCTTCGAGGTCCGCACATCGTCTTCCAGCCACCGGTAGGGATCTTCGACTTTGGTGCCGTGAAATTCGTCGATCTGGTCAACGGTTTTTGTGACTGGGTACACGATATTCGTTTCCTGAGCATTCAATGTTCGAGACAGTGCGATGGCGACGAACATGAAAAAGAGAATTCGGGCCGTGTGTTTCATCGGAGTCTCCAGAGGTCTGTGAATTTTGCTGCCGTGTCATAGCAGGCGGCGTAAAGGTTGTGAACTTCACTCGCGCAGGATGGCTGTTTGAGATTGGAGATTAAGGATTTGCCGAATCGACCTCGTTCTGCTTTCTCGGCAATACGGTGGCGATGGCTTAGATCCGCTATTCCTGCTGAACGTGAAGCCCTGTATTTCGCTCTTTGCCGAGGTGGCCGGTTCGCTCACACCGGCGATCCGGTTTTGTTACGATCGCGTCTTTGTGAGTTTCCCTGATGTCCCTTTTGGAGAACATGATGAATCGAACGCAATTCTGGTGTGGACTTGGCTGCGGCGTATTGTTGACGCTCGCACTGACCGGCTCAAACGTCTTTCGTTCTGCCGTTGCAGATGAAAAAAAGGAATCTGACCCTGTGCTGTACGAACTGCGAACTTACTACACGCCCGAAGGCAAGCTCGATGATCTGAACGCTCGCTTCCGCAATCACACGCTGGCGCTGTTTGAAAAGCACGGCATGAAGAACATCATGTACTGGACGCCGGTTGATAAGCCAAACACCCTGATCTACGTGATCGCACACAAAGACAAAGCCGCCGCCGACGCTTCATGGGCCGCATTCCGCTCCGACCCCGTCTGGCTGAAAGTCGCTGAGGAGACTCAGAAAAACGGCAAGATCGTTGAAAAAGTAGAATCCGTCTACATGATGGCCACGGATTACTCGCCGTTGAAGTAAGCACCCACGCACAAGATCTCGCGCATAATTCGTTTAACGGCGAGCCGGAGGCGTAGGCAAATTAACAGAAAACCGACGCCTTCGGCTTGCCGTTAAACGATTAAACTGATGCACGGGTGCTTAAAACAGTCCCGGAGCGGGTGATGAACTGGTCTCAACAGGATTTTGGCAATTCGGTAGAATCCTTGCACCACCAAATACGTTTTCAGCCCGAGGTGGATTTGCCTTTCAGGATGCAGGGGGCTGTCTGCATCCTGATGACTTCTTCCAGGCATAGATGCCCATGAAGATTCGTTCTCGATGGTTAAATCTGGTTCTTTCGTGGCTGTCCACGATCTGCCTCCGCATGCTGTTTTTGACGATCAGGGCGGAGCACCATCATATCGCCGCCGAGGGAACTCCTTACGTGCGTCCGAAAGGACGCCAGCGATACACTTTCTGCATGTGGCACGACCATATCGTCCTGGCTGCGTTTTCGCTCCGGACCTTCAACCTGGCCGGCCTGATCAGTCAGCACCGTGACGGCGGTTATCTGGCGGATTCCGTCATGATGGCCGGCATCCGGCCTGTACGAGGCAGCACCAGTCGCGGTGGGATGGAAGCCGTTCGCGAAATCCTGAGCGTGCCCGATCTGCATCTGGCGATGACTCCTGACGGTCCACGCGGGCCGCGGCATGTGATGAAGGAAGGGATCATCTATATCTCGTCCCGTTCCGGTCGACCTGTTGTGCCCTGCGCCCTGCTGGCGGATCGCTTCTGGTCGATTCAGGGCAACTGGACAGACATGATTCTTCCCAAACCGTTTTCAAAAGTCCTGCTGATTGCGGGAACTCCGATGGTGATCCCCGACGATCTGGCGCGGGAAGCCATGGCCGAGCGTGCTGATTTTCTGCAGAAGGAAATGGATCGTCTCGAAGACATCGGCCAGCGCATGCTCGCCGGCGACAGTTCCCTGGTCGCTCAAATTGATCCATCGACCGAAACAGTCTGGAGCATTGGCCAGACGGATCGGGACATTCCAAAAGCCGCCTGACCGCCGCCGCGTTCGTCACTTCTGAGCAAACTGAGATTCCGCCGGAGCACTGTACTTGATCGCGAGATGCGGAGTCGGCAGCCGTGTTTCTCCTTTGCCCAGCGACTGGACTCCTGCTTCTACCAGACCTGTTGTCAGCAGAGTTCTCTCCAGCGGGCACGGCGATTTGTTGTTGATAAACGTTGATTCCGCCTTCGCCATGAGCTCTGCCGAATAGGCCACGTTCGGCTGCGGTGGCAGATAAAACAGAGTCGACAGCGGCTCGGCCTGTCCCTTCAGACGAGCGGCAAAGGTGAAGTCACCGACCAGCCCATTCAACAGCAACATCGTGGCCTTTGTGCCATCCGTGTATTCGATGCGATACGCCAGCGGCTCCTTGACCCATTCCTTCATCTGTTCAATGGTCGGATGCCGGTGACTGTAGGTTTCCGGCTGAGCCAGCGTCTGACTGCGGCACAGGCACGCTTCAAAGAGCGCCGAGTCCCAACCGCCATTCTTCCATCCGCCGGCTTCCATGGCTTTCCAGACGGAATCGCCCGTCAGTCCCTGAACGGCTGCAACGCCTGTCTCACCGCCTCGACGACGTTCGGCCATGCACTGGATCACTTCAAGGGCATGGAAGTCGTAGCTGTCCATTCCGCCCATCGAAACGCACATCAGCTCTTCCACGTCTGCGTTCAGCGGCATATCTATCGATGGCATCCGCCATGTGCCTGGCAGAGATGATCCGGCAGCGAATGCAAAATTCAGTTCGTGGGACAGGTCATACATTTCCTTTGCCCAGTCCCACTTCCATGACAGATGCTTGTCATTGAACACCGGGACAGATCGGCCATCCTTGCGGAAGACATCGGTTACCTGTTTGAACAGCTCATACCGCGGATATTTGGTCTGCCCGTATTCACTCTTTTCGTAATTGCCGTGCTCGCCAATGATCAGCACAGCATCGACCGCAAGACTGTCTGTGGCACATCGCAGAGCTTCGGCGACGGACTTGTAGAGAGGAAACCCAAACTCCTCCGAGCGTTTGCGACTGAGATCATTCTCGGGAAACTGATCCACGTACGCCGAGACCACATCAAGTTCCGGCGTATGCCATTTTCCGTTGACCGGATAGCCCACCAGAAAGCGTTCGCCCATATGCCAGGCGTGCGAATGGTAGCGCCATTCCGTTGTCAGGATAGCCAGCCGCTTGCGAGCCGCAGTGGCAGCGGGGGAACTGAACAGAGTTGTCGGCAGGAGACCAGCGGCGGCAATCCCTGTGCATCCGGCTCCAAGAAAATTTCGGCGAGTGATCATGTTATGTCCCCGTGCAAGGCTGAAGGCAGGCATTCAGACTGAAGGCCGCCAGGCGGGCAAGTTGATTCGGCAGATTCGGTGGGATCTGCAGTATGCCGAAACCTTTCGCCGCCTGTAACTGTACAGACATCTTTACCTGCCGACAAACTCGTCACGTGATCCCATCCAAGAGCGCGTCTGTGCAGCACGCGGCCGAGTATTGGCGTGTTCTCCACAATTGGTGCGAAGTTCGGCGTGAGTCTGGACATGGCGCTCAAACACGCGGTCACTTCGACCGACGCGATGTCACAGCCTTATTGGCTATTCTCCGTTTGTTGCGTCAATCTTGCGTTGGATGGCGGAGATGCAGTTTGCGGCATAGTTCGCATGTTCGGGCCAGCGATCAGCAATGGAACGATAGGACGAAATCGAAGCCAACCAATCGCCGAGTTTATCCAGCCGAGCAGCGGCATCCAGGACGACATCAAAAGAGATGTCGGGCGCTTGCGCTTCGTCAGCGTCACCAAAATCGAAGTCATCGGGCCAATCAATTTCGCCGACATCCATAAAGCCATTGCAATTGGGGCAATTCTGCGTTGTGCCATTTTGTGAAGCGGGAAACTCGCTTGCAGTTCCGCATTCTTCACACACAGAGTCGATCGGTGGCGAACCGATAAGTTCAGCCTGACGTTTGTCACGCTGGGCCTCGAATTGCTGTAGAAGAACACCAGCAGGATCCAGATCGGACTTGTCGACGAACACCTGCGGTTTATGGAACTGGCTAATTGTGCCGAAGGCGAATAGGCTAACGCCGGAGTTGTCTTCAACAGCGTAGGCACGCATGCCGTTCGATCGAAGCCAATTGACGACCGAATGGGCTTCGAGATTCCCGGAGGCTGTGTACGCTAGCGTCGGTGTTTCGAGTGCATCGCCGTCGTCTCCGTCCGCCGTACGGCCGGGAGAGTCGCCAAGTTGTGTCGCTGGTGGATCGTATGGATTCGGTTGCATGTGCGGCTATGCCTCGGGGTGTAGACAATGGCGAGTCAGTCGGGCCTCGAAAACAAATTGCGATCTATTCGGCAGGCGATTAGCCGTTCGCATAGATCGTGCATTGAACTTTTCCGCTTAGTAAGGCCGTTTGTGAGGATTGCTGGGTGCGGCATCAATGCGACCGCCGACGCAGCATGCCAAACATGTTACACCCTGAGTAAAGGCGTGTCACGGTCAGTGGGCCGGTGGCTTGGGCTTTGCGTCAAGACGATGGCATTGATTCGTACGGAATTGCCTGCGGGATCAATGCGACGAAGCCGCGGAGTTGGATCAGGTTCCGTGTTGTGCGATTCCCCGTGTTGTGCTGTGTTGTGCGACGGTCTCCTGACCACGCACCCATGCTGACACCGATCAAACAGACGCAATCGGCAGACTCCCCCAATGGGAAAATTCGGCCCGGGGAATCAGGCGGCGGCTGGTCGGTCATCACGCGAGGCTGACTTGCGGAAAGCGTTCTCTGAGGCAGTCAGCCCTGAAGGAACCCCAGCGATTGCCTCCGCGCTGGTTGCGTCTGAAACAGGTGGCGATATCCAGGCGGCAAGATTGATTCTGCAACGGTGCCGTGGAAAGCCCGCCCCAGATCCGGATGAAGAAGTTTCAACGCCAACTTTCTTACTGCCCAGAGCCATCCCTCATGTTGGAATTCTTGATGCGGCCAGTGGGAGGCAGGCGGACCGTACGGGTCGGCGCTGCCGCTAATGTCGTCGACCGGGGAGCGTAAACCGAAATGTCGAGCCGACGCCCAGTTCGCTCTCCACAGTCACGATCCCGTCATGGGCCTCGACGAACGTCTTGACGATGGCAAGACCAAGCCCCAACCCGCCTACTTTTTCGGGATCCGTTTCGTGTTTCTCGAACACGGTACTGCAGCGGTCCGCCGGTATTCCGCCGCCGTTGTCGCGGACGAAACACTCAACGACCCCATCATCACCTGCCTGCCGCGCGCCGATGACGACCTCACCACGCGGAGTATAGGAGATCGCGTTGGCAATCAAGTTCTGAAAAACCCGCCGCAGCATATTGGCATCCGCGTCGACGACGAAATCCGCGGGGACGGTATTGGTCAGTCGAGTCATACAGGTCCCGGCCACAGGATGGAGGTCATGAATGAGATCCTCGACAAGTGGCCACAGGTCGAACTGACGGCGCTCCAGCTTGAAGCCTACTTCAGTTTCAAGATTCGTGTTTTCCTCGATAACTTTGCCCACCAAAGCCTCAAGGTGTTGCACGTTCCGTTTGAGAGTTGTCAGCATTTGAGCGGATTCTGGCGTATCGGATCCATTCTGGGTCAGAATCATCTTAAGAACTCGCCCCGAAAGCGAAATCGCGTTCAGCGGCGTCCGCAGGTCGTGGGCGACGAACGCAAGATACTCCTCCCGCCGGTGTTGGACTTCGAGCGCCTTCTGAGCCGCGAAGGATCGCACGGCCGAACCAATCGCTCCGTCAAAAACGCGGTTCATGACATGGAATGGATGCCCCTGAAGACTCAACCCATTCCGGTCTGCCAGGTCGTGGATGCATCCGCGCAGGAGGTTGTACTCGGCGACAACTTCCTCAATGTCGAATGCGTCCTTGACCCTTTGCAATCCGTGTGCAGGCGGACTGCCGTCGAGAAGTGCTTCCGCAATCGTTTCTTCCGATCTGGAACGGAGAGCTAATGCAAGTTCCTCGATGAGTTGTGGAATGTGATCGTTCAATGTAGGGACGTCGAGTTCTCGCGCTGCGGGAAGTTCCCGGACCAGCCCGCGCCACCGGGTCAGAAGCCAATCACGCTCTTGCTCGATAAGCTCTGCAAGTTTATCGACGACATCACCAACCATCTCAACTCCGGTTCCGTTATGGGCTCAATCAGCCTTCTGCAGCCTAACTTCTCTGTGTTACATGTCAAAACAGAGAATACCGCAGCGAAGCGGCCTGTCAATCCTTAACGTGTGATTGAGAATAAGGTGATTCTCGTGGCGCAAATTGACCAAGGGGCCAGACCTACCCCAGTTCGATCACAACTTCATGACTTCCACGATCGTCGGTGAGAAGGACAAAATATTCGGACATCTCGGTATCATCAATTGACAGCTTTTGGATCGAAGTGCCAGCACCGCTTTTCCGAATCGTGATATGCCAGGTCGTTTCGCGGAATCGGTAGTGGATGCGGTAAGATTCCCAGGCTTTTGGCGGACGAGGATTGAATCGCAGTTTGTCGCCGTCCAGCTGAAGCCCAAGCAGCGACTCCGTAATCAGGCGATACATCCAGCCGGATGAGCCGGTGTACCACGTCCAGCCGCCTCGACCGACATGGGGTTCCACAGCATAGACATCTGCCGCGACAACATACGGTTCTACTCGGTATATGCTGATGGCCTGAGGCGTCGATCCGTGATTGATCGGGTTGATCATGTTGAACAGTTCCCATGCACGTTCGGTGTTTCCAATGGCCGCAAATGCCATCACCGTCCAGATCGCGCTGTGAGTGTACTGGCCTCCGTTTTCGCGAACACCGGGAACATAGCCCTTGATGTAGCCGGGATTGAGGTCTGAATGATCAAACGGCGGATCCAGCAATTGAATCAACTTTGCATCTGACCGAACAAGCCGCCGGTCGACACTGGCCATAGCCTGAAGTGATCGCTCCTTGGTTCCTGCGCCGGAGAGGATCGACCAGCTCTGCGAGATCGAATCGATCTGACATTCGGCGTTCTCTGAAGAACCGAGCGGAGTTCCATCATCAAAGTACGCTCGACGATACCATTCACCGTCCCAGCCGTTGTGTTCGATATGGCCGCGCAGGCGTCCGGCTTCGATGACAAGTCTATCCGCGGTGACGGCATCATTGCGTGATCGAGCCAGAGCAGCGAACTGAGTCAACACGTCGTACTGAAAGAACGCCAGCCAGACGCTTTCACCCTGGCCGTTCTGGCCGACAAGATTCATCCCGTCGTTCCAGTCGCCGCAGCCCATCAGCGGCAAGCCATGGACGCCGAATCGTAGTCCATTGTCGATGGCTCGCACCGCATGATCGTAAACGGTTCCGATATCCTCCGAGACCAGCGGCAGGTCATAGTTGGCCTCCTCGTGAGCATGCAGCGCACGAGAACTGAGGTACGGGATTTTCTCCTCCAGCACGCCGGTATCGCCCGTCATCTGCACATAGCGGCACAGCGCAACAGGCAGCCAGAGAAAGTCATCGGAGAAATGAGTTCTCACGCCGCGACCTGCTGGCGGGTGCCACCAGTGCTGCACATCCCCTTCGCGAAACTGTCGCGAGCAGGCTCGCAGCAGATGCTCACGCAGCAAACGAGGTTCGGCGTGAATCAAAGCCATGGCATCCTGCAACTGGTCTCGAAATCCATACGCGCCGCCCGACTGATAAAAACCGGTACGAGCCCACATGCGGCATGACAGCGTCTGATAGACAAGCCAGCCATTCGCAAGAAAATTCACTGCTGGATCCGGAGTTTCCACGTGCACCATACCAAGCGTCTGGCTCCAGTAGTGCCAGACGCCTTCCAACGCTGATTGGGCATTGCCTTCGCCTCGAAAACGCTGCACCAGCCGTCGTGCTTCGTCTTCGCCGCTTCCTGCGCCGATGGTGAAGACGACGATTCGTTCCTGATCGTTGTCGAAGCGTAGTTGCGTCTGAATCGCGACGCACGGATCCATCCCGGAGCCCGTTCGATTTGAAAGTCGCGCGCGATTCATTGCCGCCGGCGATGATGCCGCGCCGTTGCGTCCAAGGAACTCCGTCCGGTCTCCTGTAACTGTTCGCACGGGTTCGCTGCAGTCTGCGAAAGCGACTTTGTCAGCAAACTCGGGACTGTAGTAGTTCCTTGCAAAGACAGTTCCGGAAGAAGGATCGACCTCAGTCCCCACATGCATCATTGACTTGCTTCGAAGTTCGCCCAGCACCCATTCCCAGTAACCGGTGACTGACAACTGGCGCTGTCGACCCGAGTGATTCCGAATCTTCAGTCGAGCAAACTTAACCGGCGCGTCCGTGGCGACGTAGATGCACAATTCGGTTGTAATGCCATCTTCTGTGTAGTCAAAGATAGTGTACCCGAAACCATGTCGCGAAACATAGGTGTTGGTTCCTCTTGCCGGCAGAGGCGACGGCGACCAGAACCGCCCTGTTTCATCATCGCGAACATAATACGCTTCGCCACAACCGTCGGAAACAGGATCGTTAGTCCACGGAGTCAGTCGATATTCGTGGCTGTTATCGACCCATGAATACGCACTTCCGCTTTCGGAAACAACAGTGCCGATCTGTGAGTTGGCGATCACATTCACCCAGGGCGCGGGCGTCGCGGAGTTTGGCTTGAGGATGGAGACATACTCGCGGCCGTCGCGACTGAAGCCACCCAGCCCGTTGAAGAACGCGAGATCTCGCGGCGGTGGATCGGCCGTCGCGATAATGTCTCCGCGGCGAGTGATCCCGAGCAATGGAACCGATGCATCTACTCGTCCGCGTCGTTCGACCTGTTCGATCAGCGTTCCGGCATCATCCTGCAGAACGACTCGAGCTACCGTCTGCAACAGGGCTCGGTCTTCTTCCGAAATCTGTTCCCCACGTCGGATAAAAACGCCACCCGGTCGGTCCAGCATGGCAGACGCCTGGCTTGCGGCGACCGCATCGACAATCGCATCCTGCAGTGACTGGCGATAGACCGAATCGTCTTCGTTCCAGATCACCAAATCGACGGCGAGCCCCTTCATGCGCCAGTATGCGTGAGCTCGGAACGCCTCGTGCACCAGATCGATTTTTTCGGCATCTCGAATTCGAACCAGCACGATCGGCAGGTCGCCGGAAATTCCGTAACCCCACAGACCCGACTGACTTCGTCGATTGCGACTCAGCACACTGCTCCGAGCGCGTCGCAGAGACGACGAATAAATCACCGACCCGGCCAGTCGGCCATACGCCTGCGCATCGGCTTCGGATGCGTTGAGTTGCTGCAGCATGATCGGTCCGCGAGTCCATGCGAGTTCGAAGACTCGATCCGCCAGACTTGGATCACTGTACTTCTCAGCCATCGTCTGCGCGCCATCCCGAGTTTCGGAGACACCCGTGACTATGTCAACTCGAATGGATTCACCCGGCTGCAATACAAGTCGATGTCGAATGCTGACGATCGGATCCAGCGTTGATCCCACCGTGTTCGAGAGCGGTGTTCGCCCGTCAAATGCTGCTGGTGATGCTAGGCTGCGGCCACGTCCGATGAACTTCATGCGATCAGTTTCGAACGACGGCTCATGCGTGCCGTAATGCCTTTCGCTGCCATCGTCACTTGCGTTATCCGAGATGATCCGGCCGATGGTCATCATGTGCATCATCCACGGCGGCCGCTCTTCCGCGGAACGAGGCCGTCGAGTGCAAAATAAAGCATTCTGCGGACGCAGGACTTCGGTCTGCACAAACAGGTTGCTGAACGCCGGATGCGATTCATCCTGAGACTGCGTGGCAAGCACCACTTCGGCATAACTGGTGACTTCGATCGTTCGAACTCGTTCTGAACGATTGGTCAGCGTGACACGACGAAGTTCCAGATCATCCTCCGACGAAACACTGATCTCGGCATGTGTTTCGATCTGTTCGTCCTGTCGTCGAAACTCGGCGCGGGCCTGAGTAAAAATGGCCTCATAGTGCTTCGCACGCTGGCCCGTCGGATGAAAAGCAGTGGACCAGAGGACGCCGCTTTCAAGGTCGCGAAGAAAGCAAAAACTACCCCAGCAGTCACGAGTCGAATCTTCGCGCCAGCGCGTGACGGCAAGGTCTCGCCACCGACTGTATCCACCGCCAGCACTGGTGACGGCCACATGATAGTGACCATTGGAAAGCAGATGCACTTCGGGAACCAGGCTGCTCGGATCAGTGAAGACTCGCATAGTCCCTGCTTCCTCTGCCGAAGCGCTGCGAGTGGCATTCGCTTCGATCGCATGAGGGAAGACCGGCACGGTGGCTCGTGGGACTCGTTCGTGCAGCAGCAGATCCACGGCTCGAAAAGCCGGATCGGCAGCGAATCGCTTTTGCATCGGCTTGTCGAGCAGCAGATAACCGAAAGACAGAAGACTCATTCCGGCATGATGCGCCATAACCTGTTTGACGGTGATGCTGGTCATGCCCGGAGGAAGTCGCGACGGCGTATAATCAACGGCTTCAAAAAAGCCATAGTTGCCCTGCCGACCGTCACTGTCCAGCCGTTCCAGATTTTGGCAAGCCGCCTCCGGTTCCACCATCAAGGCCAGCGCCGTGGCATACGGCGCGATCACAAGGTCATCCGCAAGTCCTCGTTTTAATCCAAGTCCCGGCACTCCAAACGCGCGGTACTGATAGTTGAGGCTGCGGTCGAGCATGTTATAGCCGGATTCCGAAATGCCCCACGGAACACCCCGCTGACGGCCATAGTTAATTTGACGCCGCACGACGGCCCGGCAGGTTTCATCCAGCAGCGTGCCTTCGTAACTCGGCATAACCAGCATCGGCATGAGGTACTCGAACATCGATCCGCTCCAGCTGAGCAGCGCCGGAGCGCCGCTGGCGCTGGTGAGCAATCGACCGAGTGAGAACCAGTGTTCCTGACTGAAGTGCCCCTGGGCAATCAACACGAAACTGGCCAAACGAGCTTCTGACGCGAGCAAGTCATAACAGCCACTGTCGATTCGATTTTCGCTGACGTTAAAGCCGATCGCAAAAAGGTCACGCGACTTGTTATGCAGAAACTCAAAATCCATGTCGGCGAATTCTGAGCATTGATCGGCGACTTGTTCCAGACTGTGAATTCGCGTTGCCGCAAGCCTGGATGATTTTGTCACAGCTTGCTGAAGTTGCTGCAGCCAGTTGAACACTTCGTTTCTGACATCAGACGTGGCGTCCGTCGGTGCCTCCAGAGCAGTAACCGCAGCCTCGATCACCGGGCCAACTACGCCAGGCAGTTGTGCAATTGCACGCAGCGAAGGGCCGTCATTCAACGTGTCGAGTGTCGCCTGAATCTCGACCAGACATTGGTACAGATCGGGCGAACCGATCCGTTCCGAAATCACAGGCGAAGGCAACAGCATCGTCCACGCCGCAAGTCGCTGAAGTTCCTGCAGATGCTCGTCGCAGGATCGTAGAAAGGAACTCAGCCACCAGCTCAATTCCGGATGCACAATCGGGGACACCTGCGTCAGTGTCTCCGTGGTTTCGTCGATCAGCTGGATGAGCAGCGACTGTGTTGCCATCAACTGATGCGGGCAAAGTTCGAGATCCTCAATCTGCCGGTGAAGCAGTCGAACGATATTGCCATCCACAGGCGCAGCGGATTCGACAGAACCAGATTTCGGTAACGCAACCGATTGGGGTTCTCGCGAATCTTCCAGTGCGACACCGAGCGTGTCGGCGAGTCCGGCGCAGATGTGGCGAGGAAGGATACTGTCGTCGATCAGCAGTTGAAGCCCGCTGCCAAGAACCAGCAGCTGGCCAGCAAGGTTTCCACTGTCGACCGTCGAGACGTACTGCGGAGCCAGCGGCTCTAAAGTTCGTGTGTCGTACCAGTTGAACAGATGGCCTCGATAGCGTTCCATCTTCTCCATCGTTCCGAACGTCTTGCGAGTTCGATCGAGCAGGCAGCCCACCGAGATGTATCCAAAATCGTGAGCTGCCAGATCGGCCAGCAGGGCCATGCCGATGTTGGTCGGACTGGTTCGAGTTGCAATGACTTCGGAGGGGTTCTTCTGCACATTGTCGGGCGGCAACCAGTTGTCATCTGCGGTAACAAAGGTTTCGAAGTAGCGCCAGGTTTTGCGCGCTGAACGACGGAGGAAATGTCTCTCCTTCATCGAAAGCTGCACCTGCCGCGCAGGAATCGGACGACTCAGCCACCACGCGATCCCGGGCGATCCCAGCCATAGCAAAAGAAAGGGACACGCAATCAACAGGACTTCTCGATGTGTCACTGCAAGTACGATCGTCGTCACCACGGCAACAACAGGCGCGACCATCATGGCTCGAAAAAAACCTGGCAGGTCAGACCGGGCACTTCGTTCACTGTCGCTCGAAGTCTTCCATTCCAGAAGCCGCGCGTTCGTCCAGTGAACTCGAATCCATGTTCGCGTGATCGCGTCGAGACTGATGCAGGCTTCGTAAGGCAGGAACGTCAGTGTAAAGAGGCATTGGGCCAGCGGGCGTCCGGCCTCTGTGAATGTTGTGGCCAGATGAGTTCGCACCGGCAAGTCGGTCGGTTTGAATGCGACATTCCTGATTATCGAAAGCATCGTGGGTAACGCGACGACGGACACAATGAATCCGAACGCGAGCATGGACAGTGAGGTCGATCCGGAAAGCCACGAACTCAAGAGAACCACCAGCATCGAAATGGGCACAAGGCTGCGTCGCAGGTTGTCGAGGATCTTCCATCGTGAGAGTGAAGAGATCGGATTGCCGACCCGCGTTGATGCCAGATTGCGAACACGCGGCATTACCCAGGCTGCGATTTGCCAGTCGCCGCGCATCCATCGATGGCGACGCCCCACATCCGCGGTATAGCTGGAGGGATAGTCCTCGTAAAGCACGACATCCGTCAGCAGCGCGGAGCGGCAGTAGCAGCTTTCCAGCAAATCATGACTGAGGATTCGGTTTTCAGGAAAGTCGCTGCAGCATCGAGAAAACGTGTCGACATCATAAATTCCCTTGCCGATAAACGAGCCCTCGGCAAACAGATCCTGATACACGTCGGAGACGACTCGAGAGTACGGATCAACTCCCGGATCGCCGCCCAGCAGACGAACAAACCAGGATCGATACGCACTGGGCAAACTGACGCCGACTCGCGGCTGCAGAATCGTGTAGCCATGAATAACACGCCGACCAGCGGAATCAACCACAGGCCGATTCAGGGGATGGGCCATTGCCGCAATCATGTCACGACCGGAATCACGAGGCAACTGCGTGTCCGTATCGAGCGTGATGACATAACGAACCTGCTGCAGAATGCTGATGTCTCCGTATGTCTGCGAAAATCGTCCCTCATCGCCGCGCAGAGTAGCATTGAGATCCGCCAGTTTCCCGCGCTTGCGTTCGTAACCCATCCAGATATTTTCCTGCGCATTCCAGCGACGATCACGATGCAGCAGGAAGAAAATGTCCGCTCGTTCATGAGCGTATTTCTGAGTCAATTCGAGGATGCCGTCCCGAACCTGTTCAATCAACGCCGCATCGCCGGGAAGAGTCTCCTGAGCAGCGTCGTCAAGATCGGTCGCCAGCGCAAAGTAAATGTTGTGCTCGCGATTCGCCAGATAACGAATTTCAAGCCCTTCAAGAAGTGCATTGACCGATGCCGGATTTGAGAGCATCGTGGGCACGACCACCAGCGTCCGATGCTCAGGCGGAACTCCGCTGCGAAAATCCATCCGAGGCAACGCCTGAGGGCTCATGACCACTGTCATCAGCCAATGGACGCAGCTGATCGCCAATTGTGCTGCTGCCATCAAGATTGGAAGCGCCATGAGCCACTTCAATACTGTTCCCGTTTGAAACTGGTGGCTGTAACCTCGCAGCACGGCGAGTACGGACACAGTCACGATGAAGACCGCGAAGACGTAGATGAACAGTGGAAAACGGCGTCGAAACTTTTCCACCGCGACGCCAATTGTGATACGCATCTGGACGAGTCGTTCCAGTGCCGGGCGGCCCTGATCGACCAGAAAATAGCCGACGTGATGCATGCGATGGTCGGACTGCACGCTGACTTCCGACTGAGCCAACTGGACGGCCCGCTGAGCCACATCGTATTCGCTGCAGGGCGATCGCCGGGCGATCGCTTCGACGGCGTGCCGATACCGATCGCGAGTAGCGAAGTCCATCTCCGCATAAATGCCCGCAGGGTCACGTGAAAGCGTTTGTTCCACAAGGCTTTGGTCCGCGACAAAACTACGCCAGTCGTTCATCGCCAAAAATCGAAGACTGGTGATACTGTTGCCGATGGAGACCTGATCGGCGGCCTGTGCCTGGCCTTCCGCAAGAATGAGTTGTTCAGTCGTTTGCCCAAGATCACTCAGGCGTTGATCCAGCCAGCTGCTGGCAAAGGAAAAGCTCGGATTCTGTCCCAGAAAATGTCGAGTCAGCTCAGACAGGAACGCTCCCGTCAGTGGCGGATTCTGGCGAGCCATATCAGCAAGCACCAGGACAAGATCCGTCGGCTTCTGCTCGACCGTGCGAATCATCTGATCAGCCCAGTCGGCGGCCCGATCGCGGTCACATCGGCCCCGAGCAATTCTTACGGCGACGCGACGGAGATTCTCAATCAACGCCAGCCGCAGCATCAGAGGTAAAGCCCAAAGTTCACCCAGTTTCAGCGGCACAACCGACTGATACGCTGTCACGAATCCTGTCAGGCTTGCAGAGTCCATGCGTCCGTCGGTGTGAGCAACAAGCTCCAGAGCGATGCTGTAGGCTCGCGGAAATCCAGACCCTTGTCCAGACGCGATAAGAGGAAGTTCGCTGCTGTACGATCTTGGCAGCAGGCGTCGTGTCGATCGAATCTGCTCTTCAATCAGATAGAAGTTATCGAGCAGCCATTCTCCGGCAGGCGAGATGCGACGGTTCTTTGCCGCCGCGGCGACTGCTAAATCATACGTATCGATCAGCACGCGTTCGTTTTCAGCCAGTCGCGGCAGAAGCTTATCTTCCGCAACTCCTTCTGAAAGCCGATGGGCGGCCGCGATGCGGCGTGCATGCCGCTCCAGCTGATCGACGTTCAACAGTGCGTCTCGTAATGGAGATTCTTCAACCGGCAGTTGCTGAGATCTCGTTGCGCACGCATTTTTCCGTCGCAGTAAAACGCGATTCAGACGGTTTTTGAACTCCGGTAACTGCATAGATGATTCCACGTTCTAATGGGAGCGTCGCCCACATTCGATGTGCCCCGTCTCTCCGAGACGGCGACGCCGACAAAGTTTTACTCGCCCGAAGCAGCAGGCACACTCCGTGTGCCGTCCGCTGCCCGGCGTATCGATTTAATGAGCACCAAGGCGCTGGCGGGTTGTTGATTTAATTGGTTTTGACAACCCGAGAATATCACTGAGGGAGCAATTTCCCGCGTTCTTCGCCGCATATCCCTCGCTGACGCATCGGGTTACGATTAAATCAACAAACCGCTGACGCCCAATGGTACTCGATTTGACCGGGAATCGTCGTGGCGGAAGCCGCCAAGGCTTTCGGAATGCTGGTTTATCAAGCCAAATACCGAAACGCTTGGCGCGTTCCGCTACAGAATGAGCTCTGTTCAGACGAGCGGCATAGCTACATGTTTATTGAAACTTCGGTGAATCGGTAAGTGAAAATACGACAACTTCTTCACCCGTTACGGTACTAATGTCATGATGCATGCTGCGAACTTTGACGCCGGACGCTTCGTGAACCAAAGACTCCAGCATCGGGCGAGCCAGCTCCAGAAGCTGCTTGCGAGTTTGCTTGATCAGGTCTCTGCCTTTTTCCGGAGTCAGTGATTTTCCCAGCTGCCGCTCCGCCAGAGTCAGCACGCCAAGAATGCGAACCACCAACATGTCCTTGACCAGATGTGCATGAATGCGTTCGGAACGCCAGCCAAGGTACTCGTCCTGAAAGCGAATGATGCCGTCACAGATCGCGGCTTCGCTTTCAGCCTGTGTCAGGCTCTTTGAAGGCCGATCAACGCGCAGTCTCCGAGCTTCACCAATGGGAAGTCGACGGTCGGTGGCTGGCTGAGCCGCCTGCCGGGGACGCATAGTCGGAATCTTCGTGTCAGGTGGTGCTGGAGCGATGTTATCAAGCACCATCCGGACGGCTGCAAGCGTCACCGGTTTGAACAGAACCAGATCGCATCCGGCTTTCATTGCCAGGGCTTTGTGTTCTTCGCCCTTCTGCCCCGTGATCGCCACGATTTTCGTGTGTGCGAATCCAGGCAACTGCCGAAATCGAGTGACCAGTGTGCAGCCATCCATTCCCGGCATGAGCAGATCCACCAACATCAGATCCGGACGAAACGCCGTCGCAACATCGAGAGCCTGGATGCCGCCATAGGTCACATGAACCTGATGCTCAAGCTCTTCCAGAAGAAGCCCGAGCGCATCGGCTCCGTCGCGATTGTCGTCCACGATGAGTACACGCAGCGATTTTTCATTGGCCATGAGTGAGGTTCCTGGAGAGAAGGTTTTCTGGGGTAACAGCGGGAACGAATCGGGCGACGCTTCCCTGCGTCCAGTAGTACAAAATGTTATAGTGGAAGCCGCCAAGGCTTTCGGAAGTTTTGGTGTTCATCCGCAAACGCCTAAACGCTTGGCGCGTTCCGCTACAAAGTGAGTGTTCATGCTCTTCCCTTCGCCGTGGACAGAATCTGCAGCAACTGTTCAAACTTAGCGGGCTTCACGAGGTGGTGGTCAAAGCCCGCTTCTTTCGACGCCACTCGATCGGAATCCTGTCCGTACCCGGTCAGTGCAATCAGCAGGATAGCTTTTCCCTGTGGCTGAACACGAATCTGCTTCGCCACTTCGTACCCATTCAAGCCCGGCAAGCCGATGTCCAGCATCATGACATGAGGCTTAAACTCCGCTGCAGCACGGATCACTTCAAGGCCGTCGAAAGCTGTTCGCACTTCGTGACCTTGTGACTGGAGCAGCATTGAGAACGCCAGCACGGTGTCCACATTGTCGTCAACCACCATGATGCGCAGCGAATGCGTTGCCTTGTCGACTTTTTGGGTCATGTTCGTCAAGTGTTCGGAATCATCCGACGCCAATGGAAGCCTCACGATGAACTCGCTGCCTTCGCCAGGCTTACTGTTTACCTCCACAGTGCCGCCATGCAACTCAGTCAGTCTCTGCACCAGAGCCAGCCCAATTCCGAGTCCACCCTGCGAGCGGTCGAGAGAACGTTCTGCCTGAGTAAAGAGGTCAAAGACGTGAGGCAGCAGTGCCGGAGAGATTCCAACTCCGGAGTCACGTACGCGAATGACGCATTGCGTATTCTCTTCCGCAACTGTCAGCCAGATCTGACCGTTTTCTTCAGTGTAATTCGCTGCATTTGTCAACAGGTTAACGACGACCTGTTCAAGGCGGGCCGCATCGGCCTGTAGCCAGAGGGGACCTTTCGGCAATGAAACCGACAGGTTGTGGTGCTTCTGCTGGATCAACGGCCTGACCGTTTCCACGGCACCCTGAGCAATGCTGTTGATCGTCGACCGTTCCGGCCTCAACTGGACACGACCAGAAGTGATCCGAGACACCTCCAGCAGATCATCCACGAGATGCTGAAGCTTGTCGAGTTGTCGTTCGATGATCTTGCGAGCCTGCTGCTGGGTTCGAGTTTCAGTATCCTGTCGCAGGCTCATCAACTGGACCGCATTGGCCATCGGAGCCAGCGGACTTCTCAACTCGTGACTGAGCATCGCCAGAAATTCATCTTTCCGAAGATTCAGATTTGCCAGTTCCGTGGCCTGTTCCTGAAGGAGTTTCTCCAATCGACTGCGTTCCGTAATGTCACGAATGTTAAACTGAATCACCTGATGATCGCCCTCACGATACGCGTTGGCGACGATCTCAACCTCCACCGTCAATCCGTTTTTTGACTCGAGTGGCAAATGTTCGTAGCGGAGGTAGCCAGTTTCCTGCAAACTTCGGACAGCCGCTTCATTCGCAACTCTGTCCTTGATAAGTCCGATCTCAAGAAGCTCCTTACCCAAAAAACTGTCATGGGAGTAACCGAGCAGATCGCTCATAAAGGGATTCGCGTCGACAATTCGCCCGGAGTTGAAATCCAGAATCAGGATCCCGTCCTTTGCCGCCTCAAAGAGGCGCCGATATCGAACTTCTGAAATTTGCAGAGCGGCCTCAGCCTGCTTGATATCATGAATATCCGTGTTTGACCCGACCCACATCTCAATCTTGCCTGCGGCGTCAGACATCGGAAGAGCGCGAGTGAAGTGCCAGCGGTACTCACCATCAAAGCGACGGAATCGGCTTTCGAACTCAAACGCAGTCCCATTTTTGACGGATCGTTTCCAGACCCGCACGTGATCTTCAATGTCATCTGGATGAACGAACTGAAGCCAGCCCCAGGTTTGAAGCTGTTCGAATGGCAACCCCGTGAATTCTGTCATCTGGGGATTAAAATAGTCCACTTCACCATTGGCTTTTGCGGTGCCAATTTTCTGGGGCATCGAGTCTATAATGAATTGCAGTTGCGCGTCACTTTTCCGAAGCTGGTCTTCAACCTGCCTTCGTGCCGTTACGTCGCGGATTGCGCTCGAAACGAGGACGCCCTGAGTGGTCTCCAGGGGACTGAGATTGACTTCGATTGGAAACTGACTTCCATCCTGGCATCGTCCGGAAGGTTCCAAACCGCCACTCATCTCACGCGGCTGCAGTGTTTCTGCCGACAACGCAAATCGTTCGATCGCATTCGCGATGGCTCGATTCAGCGATTCTGCGGTAAGCTGACTTCTTATCAAACAGTCCTGGGCGCCGGACCGCAAATACTTTCTGCTTGTGTCCGAACTGGACTCCGTCAATACGACAATCGCACACGGCGGGCGACGGGCCTCACCGCATAAAGCGGCTAGAAACTCGTAGGTGCCGACAGACTTCGGATGTTCGTTAAAAATGACGCAATCAAAGGTTGATCCATCGTTGTACTGGAGCATGTTCAGGCCAGTTGGCCAGAGTTCCGCGTGGACAACGACTAACCGTGGCTCTTGATCGCTCTCAAGCATCCGTCGCAGCCAGGATCGTTCCTCCGCGTTGCTGTCGATGATCAGTATGTGGCAGGTCAAATCGCTCATTTGTGGCCTTTCATGAGCCGCCAATCAACTCGCTGCACAACGCCGCTCGATCGTCTAAAGTGACCCGAAACGTCAGTTTTGAAGTTGCAGATTTTGCGTCATCACAACCCGAAACGTCAGTGAGCGATTTAGTTTGGGTGGTTCGCAATGCGTGCCCACAAATCACTAACGGACGCGTCGGGTTATGATAATTCCCCTTTTTTTTAAACCTGTCACCGTCCGAAAATTCGAATGGCACAACTTCAAAAAGCGGCAGCGAGGATTCGATTTTTATGGATTCCCTCGCTGAAGCCATGGACGACAAAAGCACTCGGATTCCTCGTAAAGCAGCGCTGCTTACTCAGCAGGCTTGAATCGCTCGAAAAAAAAACCGACGCGAACGAACCCCGGAAGATTCGTTCGCGTCGGTCTACTCTGCAACAGGCCCCCCGTAAAAACGAGTTGCCCATCATCTAGTTGCCCAACCTAAGCTGTTTATTGAATGCGCTGCAACGCGAGTTAATTCGTTGTGGTAACACCTATCATATTCAAACGCCGAACAAATTGCACGCGAGGACTCACGTCAAACTTTGCGGGCGTGTGATTAGGAGTGATTTTACGCGTGTCACGCTGAACCTTGCAGCAATCCTGTCACCTTGATCGTAAAATCGCCCAAGGCGGCATCGAATGAAGCTGTAGAAGCTGTCAGTGTCACGCTGACCTCATCGCGATACCGGGGAGGCGGTGCCTGGATCAACCCTCCAGACTCCGCCTTACCCTATGAGAATTCGGAATCGTTTCATGACGAATGTGCGAATTCTCACGAATCCCGCTACAAAAGTCCTCAACGGCGTTGCCCGCGTCGTGGGAGAAGCGAAATAGCGTCGGGACTTCAGAATCATCCGAGCTTAGTTCCAGCGAAATCTTACGCAACTCGGCGTCCGGCCTAGGAGTCACGCTTAGGAGTCACGCTTAGGAGTCACGCCTAGGAGTCACGCCTAAAGCCGCTGCTTACTTCGACGCCTGATGATGCGCTTCGACGAACCACAGCCACTTGTCGATTCCCCGAGTGACTTCGGTGAACAGGTCGGCCGTCACTGCGTCTTCCAGTTCGTCAGCTTCGGTGATCGTATTTCGCGACTCGTAAGCAAATGTTGACAATGCATGAGCAACCGCATCGACGTGAGCACAGCCATCGCCGATGCTGGATGGATACTCGGTCAACCGTGATCGAGCAGCCGCACCTCGAATTGTTCCTTCGGCCGTGCCTCCGAGCTGAACAATGCGTTCGGCAATCATATCCACATAGGGTTCGATCGCTTCGCTGACCTTGTCGAACAACTCATGCAGACCAATGAAGTTCGGCCCCTTGACATTCCAATGAGCCTGCTTCAGCTGCAACTGAAGGTCAATTGCCGACGCCAATCTTTGGTTCATCAGCACATTGAGCGCCGTGCGTCGCAGCAGAGGTATATCATTTTCCGTGTCATACATTTTGCTGGACTCCGCAAGGATTGAGATGGTCGTGTTCATAGTTCAAGTCTTTCTGAAAGGTTCAGATTTTAAAGCGATCTACGCAATGGCCGTGAGCGGTTCTTCAACAAGAACCACGTCTGTCTTTGTCGCGCCGGAGCTGCTGAGCAGGATCTTTGCTCGTTCTACTTCTTCCGATGATCCAGATGATCCAGATGATCCATAAGCCATGAGCCATCATCAGGAACTGACCAGACTTGATACTGGCTTCGTACTGGACAATGCTGTTGTTTGGAATTCCGATGCTGACGAGCGCGGCACCCAGTGCATTGAAACCTCCTACATTTCCGGGCGTAAAAAAAGCCGACGTGACCGAACACTCGCAAGTATTCAATCACGTCGGCTTACTTAAAAACTGGCCGCTCATGTTTGAGCTGCCATTTCTGTGGTCATCCGACGACCTGAGTTTCATTCACTTAACATTTCAAAGTTTAGTGACCGGCGGATCTTCACATTGACGCAAGGATTAGCAACTGCAATGGCCGCCATTTGATGTAATAGCCAGAAACAGGACGTGTTAAGAGAGGATCGGAGTCACAACGTTGCCGGCGACGTCGGTTAGACGGAAGTCGCGGCCCGCGAAGCGATAAGTCAGACGTTCGTGATCGAGCCCCAGAAGGTGCAGCATTGTCGCATGCAGATCGTGCGTGTGGACCGCGTCGCTGGCGGGCAGGATTCCATATTCATCCGACTGTCCGTGAACCATTCCACCTCGCACCCCGCCGCCCGCCATCCACGACGAAAGCACCAGATTGTGATGCTAACGGCCCGCATGATCGGCCTGCTGGTGAAACGGCGTGCGTCCAAATTCAGACGTCCACACGACCAGAGTCCGCTCGAGCATGCCGCGCTGCTTCAGATCGGTCAGCAGTCCGGCAATCGGCTGATCGATGGCTTTCGCCAGTCGCTGATGATCGAGCATGTTGCCGTGCGAATCC
>JBDNHX010000146.1:0-21467 GCA_041688565.1 Planctomycetaceae bacterium | reverse complement strand
GAACACGACCGCCAGTCCGATGTTCCGAATCAGCACCTGAACGTTGCCAAGCATATCCACAAACATCTGCAAGAAAGCGGCTTCCGTTTGTGTTCTGGTCGGCGTGTCCGAGCTGCCGAACCGATCATCAATTGCTTTAACAACAGAGGGGATGACATCTGCATTTTCGGTCCGCGCGAAGACCGTCCCGGCATTTCCTGCCCCCGGGTTGTTCAGCTGTTTAAGTCCCTCGTCCAGATATTCCCAGTTGAACCACAATGATCCACTGTTCTTCGGAGGATCGAACGTTCCACTCAGCTCCAGGTCCAGATCGAAAGGATAGATTGTGCCCTTGAGCGGAATTCGCTGACCAACTTTCCAGCCCCGTTCTTCGGCAATGCGTCGATCGATCACGCAGCCCCGGCGATTTTCCTGCCACGCCTTCAGTTCTTCCGGTGCGATTTTGTATTCCGGATAAACATTGAAGGCCTGTTGAGGATCTGTTGCAAACTGGGCAAACGGCATTTCTTCATCCTGGTACTTGCCACCAAACCAGGCGAGCGGAATTGCGGCTGCCACGCCTTTCGTCCTGGCGAC
Organism: Planctomycetaceae bacterium; assembly: GCA_041688565.1. Lineage (GTDB taxonomy): Bacteria > Planctomycetota > Planctomycetia > Planctomycetales > Planctomycetaceae > SXXK01. The sequence goes on along the minus strand of JBDNHX010000146.1, from coordinate 20,891 downwards.
CTGCTCGACCGCCGAGATTGGCACGCTGCCGGTGAAGCCCTGAATGTTCATGACGACAATGCGGTGAGTCAGCTGAGCGGTTGCCTTCATGGTGTCCTGAGACGCCATGAAACCGTAGAGCACCGTCATCAACGCCAGACTGAAGCCAACAGACAGAATTGTCAGCAGACTGCGGACCTTGTTGCGACGAATATTGCGCCAGATGTAAACGAGAATTTTCATCGAACGGTCTCCTGGATGCGTGTCGGTTCCGCCACGAGCAGTCCTTTTTCCAGATGGACGATGCGTTTCGCACGTGCGGCGGCGTTCGGGTCGTGCGTCACCATGACGATTGTCTTTTCGAACTCTGTATTCAGCCGCTGCATCAGATCCAGAATCTCCGTGGCCGATTTGGCATCCAGGTCCCCGGTGGGCTCATCCGCCACAATCAGGGTTGGGTCCGTGACGATCGCGCGGGCAATCGAAACTCGCTGCTCCTGTCCGCCGGAAAGCTGCCGCGGATAATGGTCCATTCGATCGCTCAGCCCCACGACTTCCAGCGCCACTTTGACATGCTCAGCTCGTTCACGCCTCGACAGAGAGGTCAGCGTCAGCGGTAGTTCGACATTTTCATAAGCCGTCAGAACCGGGATCAAATTGTAGAGCTGAAAGATGAAGCCGATATGCCGGGCTCGCCACTTCGCCAGCTGGCCTTCCGATGAAGCTCCCAGATCCTGGTTGCAGACTTCGACCGTTCCCGATGTCGGGCGATCCAGTCCGGCGATCAAATTCAGCAGGGTCGTTTTGCCTGAGCCCGATGGGCCCATCAGTGCCATGTAGTCGCCCGCGTATAGCTCAAGATTGATGCCGCTGAGTACCGGTACGACCAGTTGTTCGCGACGAAATTCTTTGCAGACATCCGTGACAACAACGATCGGTTGATTTGTTTGTGTTGCATTACTCACGCACTGGCTCCTGTGATAGCTGAAACATTGAAATGGCTCAATAACGGGCCAGGCGACTGCGACTGTGCTTTCACATGATAGCGGTCTTGCAGACTGTTGGCTGCCGACAGCAGTTATTGCATCGTTTTGACGAGCATATCGTCTCGAAGCTCTTTATCCGGCTTCACGATGATTTTTTCGCCTCCCGAAAGGCCGCTCAGGATCTCCGTTCTTCCGTCCCTTGATTCGCCTGCAGTGACAGCGGTCTTTTGCGTTCGATCCTGACTTGTAACCTGCCAGACGAACGAACTGCCGTCGGCGGAAACAATGGAATCCGCCGGGCAAAAGATTCTGACCTGATCCTGTTTGGTCGATGCGTCGGATTCTTCGCTGAGAAAGTAAACGGTGCTGCTCATCTCAGGAAAAAGTCGGCCATCCGCATCGAGAATTTCAACTCGCACTTTGACCGTCGCCCGAGCCCGATCGCCCATCGGTATGATCTTGCGGACTCTACCCTTGAATCGAAAATCGGGCACCGCGTCCACGGCGACTTCGGCCAGCTGCCCTTCTTTGACTCGACTGATGTAATCTTCCTTCACGTCACAGTCGACTTCCAGATGATCCAGATCGGCAATGGTCACAACAGAACCGCGACCGGAGGCTTCACCCATGCCACCTGGCATAATGGATTCGCCCAGTTCAGCGTCCTTGGAGATCACCGTGCCTGCAAATGGAGCGCGAACGAACATGTTTTCGCGCAGCTGTTCGGCTTCTTCTACGCGGGCTTCCGCCAGGGCCAGCGCGGCTTCCATGGAGGCCTTGCGGGCGACAGCCGCGTCATGGTTGAAACGAGCCGCATCGTAGTCAGCAGGAGTCATGCTTTTTGAGGCGATAGCTTTTTCCGCGCGGTCAAGGTCTTTTCTGGATCGTGCAATTTCCACATCCTGTTCCAGCAGCTCACTTCGTGAGCGAGCGGCCGTGGCTTTCACCGCCGACAGGGAAGCGTCAAGGTCCGCGTGCTCCAGGACCGCAAGTATATCATTGGCGCTGACACGACTTCCCTCTTCGACATTGACGATCTCAATGCGACCGGTGGCTCGAGCGCCAATGCGTGCCTGGCGGCGCGATTCCAGATAACCCGTGGCGACGACGAGGGCGTCGGCCGATCGACCTTTTTCGAGACTCACGATGGCGATTCGCACTTCCGGTTTCGGCTGCAGTGATTCCGTCAGCTTCCGAGTGTCCGGCAGCAAGCCACGACTTTGAGCCAGAACAAACAGGCCGGCCACGCCACCGAAGAAAAAACAAAGGATGATCACGAATTTGAACAGGCGTCCGAGGAACGATGGCCGCGATCGTCCCTCGTCTCGCTGAATGCGAAGTCTGGATAACGAATCACGGGAAGTTTCCGGAGCGGCTACAGGCATAGGGCACGACGCAAATCGATCAGAAGGCGGGGAACCAACTTGTGAATTGTAGACATTTTCCGGAAAAGACGGGCGCCGCCGTCAAGGAAATTCGCCCAGGATCCCGCCCTCAGCGCCCGCTGAACCGCAGTCTTTGCCCGCCCAAAGCGTTTGAACCGTGCCGAGTCGACATGGGAAATCCTCCAAAACGCTTGCCGCTTTCGGCTACCACGAGGAACACCTTGCCCATGCTTGAGCTCTTCCTTGCTGAACGCCATTTCGATGGGGAGTGCTAGGATCGCGGCAATGCTGTGCAACATTTTTGCAAAGCGGATCGTCAGCTTTTGATGTGAGAAATTTCCCAAATTTAACAATAAATAAACACAGGACGAACCTTGTTCTAATCGAACTGCTGCCGTAAGCTCAAATTGGATGATGACTGCATGTTTTTTTTTGCAATCGTCTCGCAAGAAGTGGACGTATGCTTCGTGGCGGCGATTATTACAGGGCATTTTGATTCCGACTGATGATGGCCCGCGTTGTCTGCGGCCGATCGACGTCCGTTAACAACACAAAGAGCGATCACAGACTAATTAAATTTGGCACTGTGATTGCATTTCGAGGTGGGGTACATCTTGAGCTCGTGTTTCAATCAGGGGAACTGACCTGGCAATTGTTCTGTGAAGAGGCCTGACTATTTTTGGCCAAAGGCAGTCAGCGAGCCAGTAAAATTCCTCTTTTTGCCACGCTGCCATCTACGGCTTCCTCACTGATCAAGACTGAAACTGTGATGCCTCTCATTATTTTGTTTAAGTTATTTTAATTGCGATAAAAGGAGACACTTATGAGCAGGAAACGTGGATTCACACTGATCGAACTGTTGGTTGTTATTGCGATTATTGCCATTCTAATTGCACTTCTGCTGCCCGCTGTGCAGCAGGCCCGAGAAGCCGCTCGACGGACTCAGTGCAAAAACAACATGAAGCAACTGGGGCTGGCGTTTCATAACTATCACGACGTTTTCCTGACGTTCACAAATGGAAGTCACCCAACCCCCACCTATTTGGGCGGTGGTTATCACATGGGCTGGGCGGTCAAGCTGTTTCCGTACATTGAACAGGCTAATCGATTCAGCCGGATGCAGAGTTTTTCTGCCAATCCTACGACAGAACTTGGCCCATGGCGTCTGGCCACCGCGCCTCACAATGGTGCTGATCAGGTCTGGGGACCTGTTCCAGGTTTGAATTGTCCGTCTTCACCGCTGGGCGACCGCAGTCCGGATATCATTGTGGCGGCCGCGCCTCACAACAGAGATCACGGTGCATTACACTATCGAGGCTGTTCAGGACGAGTGGAAGACCTGGCGAATCCCGCAGATGCAGTGACTCATCGTTGGTCCAACTCCGGAATCATCTTTCCTCACAGCAATGTAAGAATTGGTGATGTCACCGACGGAACCAGCAACACAATTTTGTTGGGAGAATCGTCTTCGTCGCAGGGATGGTCATCGGCCATGAAAGTGGGCTGGGGCGGTATCCAGCCATGGACTTGGGGAATTTACTGGTATGTCGACAATCGCCGTCTGACCGTCGACAGCAAACATATCCAGTTCCCGATCAACTTTAAGGGCAGTTTTAGCAACAATTCGACGCCTTACACCAGCACTCACACCGGCGGAGCTCAATTTACAATGACCGACGGTTCCGTGCGGTTCATCAGTGAAAACGTCGACCTGAATCTGCTGAAGGCCCTTGGCACTCGCGGCACCGGTGAAGTCATCGGAGAATTCTAACAGCGTCCCGCCTGCATAGGCGGTTCGTTTCCGTCAATCCGCGGTTGTCTCTCGACGCTTTGCTGTGAAAGAACGCTTCGGTGTTTTCAACAGCGGCGGGGCGTCGAGATGGATGACTCGCGATGACTGCTCTTGGTGACATGTGCAGTGAGCGAACTTTTCCACAACAGAAGATTGGACAGAGCGTCCAAAGGGGTTCACGTAATGAACTGGTTGACCAATCGAGGAGTGATCTGCGGGGCGATGGCACTTATTTTTGTGAGTGCCGCCAGCGGGTGTAGTTCCGAGAATCGAATTGAGACCGCAACGGTGTCGGGGACCGTGACCTTTAACGGTGATCCGCTTCAGATTGGTTCGTTGCTGTTTGTTCCTGTCACCGGTGGTCCATCGGCAGAGGCGAACATCGGAACGGACGGCAGTTTCGAGATGGGCACCTATGATGATGACGACGGTGCGGTGCTGGGCGAGCACAAGGTGATGATCACGGCATTTACCGCGCCAGGCGGATCGGGGCTTCCCGAAGATGTCATTGATGGCGACGGGGCTCCTGTTTCCGTGATCCCGGATTTTTATGGAGACCTCGAAAAATCGGGACTGAAGGTCGATGTCAAGTCCGGTGAAAACACGATCGACTTTGTGCTGACCAGCACGGCTGGCGAAGTCAAACCTCGATAGGATGCCGGTGGACGGATAACCGGGGAAGTCAAGCCGCCCAATGGAGATCATTCTGTAGCGGAACGGACCATGCGTTTCAGTTTTCTGCTTGATAAGCCAACGGGCCGAAAGCCGTTGCGGCTTCCGCTCAATGCCACTCGATACAGAAAGTAGCAGGCAGTTTCCAAGTGCCGTAGCCCTTGAAAACACGTGAATTGGCGGACGGCATGCGGAGTGTGCCTGCTACTTTTGGGTTAAAACGAGTGCCATTGGACTTCCGCCACCGGGATTCCCCGTCACCATCGGTGGATAGGCGTTTACGGATTTGCAAACAGTGATGAAGCGGCGGCGACACAGGGCTTTATTGTTTCATGATTGCACAGCTGACCGCCAATGACACGGACCGCCAATGACGCAGACCGTCAACCAAACACCACAATGAGCGTCGTCGAAATCAGTTCGGCTGCTGCTCTGTGCTTTCCCCGGTTCAATTTGGTGTTTTTAAGCGATCGACGGAGCGTTGCGTTGCCATTTGGCGTTCAGCGGCCGTTCTTTCGTAGATGATTCGCAGCAGGCGTTCAGCGTTCACGGTCAGTAGCTGGCCGCGGCGATTCATCACCGTGCGAGCCGTCTCGATGCCGCTGTCCAGCGAATGCTCGGCCCCGAGTTGGCCCCACATGACCGTGCTGAATGACGGAATATGACGCGGCAAAAGCCGGCCTCCGGAAACGACCATCGTCATGACTCCGATGGAGGACCCGGTGTTGAACATGCTGTCCAGGGCCGTCTTGGAATGATCGCCGATAAACGATCCGACTTTGGTCATTCCGGAATCCACCAGCAGTCCGGAGAGAGGCACTTTCACGTTGCTGTAATCATTCTTCAGATCGGATGTGGATGACATCGCGCCAATGTTCACCCATGGGCTCACATAGCTGTGTCCCAGGAATCCTTCATGGTATTTGTTCACAGAGCTGTGCAGGATGGATTCTTCAATTTCCCCGCCGACGCGACACTGCTCACCAATCGTCGTGCCTTTGCGAATCAGGGCTCGAAAAACCTGAGTCCCCCGGCCGATGTGGCATGGACCTTCGATCCGTGTGAAGGACTGAATCTGAGCATCTCGATCAATGGATACAGGGCCGCTGCGAGCATCGATCACAACATAAGGATCGATCATCGCCTGTGACGAAATATAAACGTCCGGCAGATCCCCAAGAATCTGAACATGATCGAGCGTCGGTCGATGCGACACGCCTTCGTCGGTGAAGTCACGAATCAGCTGCGGCGAGTTCTCACTGATCAGGTCCCATGGATACTGCACAAACCGGCCGTTTGCTTCTGTCATTCGGCGACTGCTGGCAAATGAATCCAGCGACATCCGCAGCTCGCCCCTCAGGACTTCGCTCAGTTCCTCACCGTCACACAAAACCCAGGCGGGATGCCCGTCGACGTACCCGGTCTGATGCGTCAGAAAATCCTGGGGCGTCAAACGACGCTCGGGCAACCAGCGCCCGTTGATCAGCAGCACCGGCCCCTTGCGGACCCAGCGCTCAGCATTGACATGCATCTCCGGTTGTTCTTCGCGGTAAACATCCGCCAGCCACGGTCGGACCCAGGCTCCAAACTCAGCCGAAGGAAACCAGCGCTGCAAACGCCGACGCAAAGATTCGCGCCCACAGATCAGTTCAAACACCGGCCGCAGCAACGCAACCGGGCAGAGATCTTCGGCATGGGAGTCTTCGTAAAGCAGTATTCGCATGGAAGGACAACTATTCAGTGACTGTTGGCGAAGATGTCTGTTCCACAAACTGTTCAAAATCGGACAACATCGCAGTCCGTTCGGGAGCCCACTGTGGAGGCCATTTCTTCGGTGCTTCAATTTTCAGAGTGATCGGAAAGAGCTGACCGTCACGTTCTACTTCGAGAGCAACACTTGATCCGTAACGGCTCAAAGTGTCCCGGAGCCCACGGAAAGTTAACTCTTCGGACCTTACGCCGTTCAACTTGCGTATGATGTCCTGAGCCTGAAGTCCCTGGCGAGCCTCCGGCAGAACATCACCAAAATCAGAAACCGTCATCCGCCCGTCTCGCAATAAACAAAAACGGGGGACGCATCCCCGTGGCTGGGAATGACTCTCTCGCGGATTCCCAATTACCTCCAGCCACATTGTTTCCTGCGGAAAGTCCGCAGTCATACGAAATTGTCTCAACAGTCCAAGACCAATCTTGTCCTCATCACCAAGCTGGACGTCTACGTTGTAAAAACGAACACCGCCGATGTCAGCCCAGCGAAGTACGTAGTTTTTGACGGGCCTTGACATAGTCACTCCGTCTTTCATTCCTAATTCGTTCGATTCCAAAAATTTGATCAGGTGTCCCATGCGTTCAAGGGCGCGGATGCGGTCTTCTGTCATCCGAAGGCTACCAGTGTCGAAGGTTTCCATTCGAAACGGCCTCGTTCCGACAACCGGAAAGGTCACCGGCAGGAATGCTTCATCATCCTGAACGGTCATTTCTACTTTCGTGCCACTGGCAGACTGGACTGGAGAACTAAGAATATCAAAGGCCCCGGATTCCCCATCCATGAATAAGGCATGAGCTGAGTAACAGGGCAGACCGGCCATTCCAATATGGGGGATGTCCAGGTGTTCTGAGATCTCCGGCCATTGAAACGTCATCAAATTGAGCTTTGACTCTGGCAGATCGCTCAACCGATAAGGGACGTTTCGATAAAGCAGGAAAGGTGTTTGGGGCAGTTTCTCATGAGAATACACGCGAGACAGTTTATCGTCTCCTTCGAACACCTGGACGCCAGCAATGTTCGAACCCGTCGCCAGGATCGCCATGTTCGGTTCGCCGCCAACTGTGACCGGAATTGCCCATACGCCGAACCTGCGATAATAGTGCGCTATATCAAAACCTTCACGTGGAACGGCATCATCCGCAACGCTTTGCGAACAAGTCACACAATAAGATGCCATCACGATCGCAAGAAGCCGTAGAAGCTTATGTGAAAGACCTTTGCCACGAAGCCGTTTCCGGAGGATCAGTGTTTGTGGGTACTTCATCAGATGTCTGTCCGCTCTTTTCACTGGTGTCGATCGCTTGTCGTTCAGGCCGTCACTTGCTGCAAGCGTCCTGCTGCTCCTGACGGAATCACGCACGAAACGGAGGTCTCGCAACTGGAACCCATCGGCGTTTGAACCAGGGAACAAATCATCGCGCGTGGATTTCAGTCGTAAGTATCACCGGGGGTCAGGATTGAGGCTAGAGCGGATGTCCATCACTGTTGCCGGAAGTGTTCGCGACAGCTGGCCTTTTGGTCAGATTCAGTTGCTCATTCGGCGAAAACTGCGAGTCTGCTATACTTCCAGGCCAGTGCCTGCATTTTGAGTTTTGTGTGATGATTGTCACGTGTTTCCGGAGAGAAATCTGAAATGACACGTTTTTCGCGTTCTCTGCTTCTTCCTGTTTTCGTCGCTTTCCTGCTCCTCTGCTGCGCACCGCAACTCACCGCCCAAACACGGTCGGCCGGGCTGATGAATTTCAGCAGCGACGGCAGTCTCGTCGCCTGCTCAAATCGTGACAGTGGAACAGTCACCATTGTGAGCTGGCCGGATTTGAAAGTTCAGCATGAGATTTCTGTCGGCCATCATCCGGAGGGCGTCGCATGGCTCGGCACAACGAAGCAGCTGGCCTGCTGTGTTTACGGTGACGACAAGATCGTCCTGCTGGATGCCGAAACTGGAAAGATCACGAAGACCATTGATGTCTTCGATGAGCCCTATGGAGTCGTCAGTAGCGCAGACGGAAAGACGTTGTATGTGACGCTCGAGTATCCTGGCCAGGTTGTGTCGATCAGTTCGAAATCGGGCGAGGTTCAGGCGACATGGGAAGCGGGCCGGATGCCGCGCGGAATGGCGATCAGTTCCGACAACAGCTTTCTGCTGGTGACGGAATATCTGACATCGAACCTGCTGAAAATTGCGACAACTGACGGCAAGATTCAGGAGGTCTGGGAAGCCGCATCCACCGACAATCTGGCTCGCCAAGTTGTGCTGGCCCCGGGTGATCAGAAGGCCTATTTCACTCACATTCGTTCGCGCGTCACGGCGGCGCACGGCAACGGTTCCATTTTTCCTTACGTGTCTGTCGCGCGTCTGACGGGCGAGAAAGAGGGAACTCGTTTGCGAGTCCCCATGGATTCTTTGCGCGGTGCTCGCGTTACTGCAAATCCTTGGGATTGCGATGTGTCTGCCAGTGGAAAACAGCTGGCGGTCGTCTTCGCCGGAACCAACGACATGTACCTGTGCCGCATTGTCGGCGATGACTTTGTGGAACTGGATTACGATAACGGAATGCGGCTCGGCAACAATCCACGGGCTGTCCGATTCACTCCGTCCGGCAAAACCGCGCTGGTCTATAACGCTCTGGATTTTGAAGTCGTCGAATACAATCTGGCTGATGGTTCCGTTGTCGGCACAGTGGCGGTCACAAAGAGCCCTCTATCGGATGAATTGCTGCGTGGCAAGACGCTGTTCTACACGGCTCTTCAGCCCATGACGGCGCGGGCCTGGATTTCCTGCTCCAGCTGCCATCCGGATGGCGACGCGGATGGCCGAACCTGGCAGAACCCGGAAGGACTTCGCAACACTCAGCCGCTGGCCGGTTTGTCCTGGACTCATCCGGTTCATTGGTCGGCCGATCGTGACGAGGTGCAGGATTTTGAACACACGGTGCGAGGCAAGCTGATGCAGGGTCAGGGCCTGATGAAAGGCGCATTGCCGCAGGCACTGGGCGACCCGATCAGCGGTCGCAGCAAAGAACTGGACGCGCTGGCGGCCTATACGAATTCGCATAAGTATTCCATGAGCCCTTATGCGAAGCACGGTTTAAGCGAAGCTGCAAAACGCGGACGTGATCTCTTCTTTTCCGAAGCGACCAAGTGTGCCTCATGCCACTCAGGCCCGATCTACAGCGATTCGAAACCCACAGCGATTGCGGAGTTCGCTTTGCACGATGTGGGCACAGGAACTCAGGATGCTTCCGAGTTGATGGGACCGAAATACGACACACCAACATTGCTCGGCGTTTATCGTTCGGCTCCGTACCTGCATCACGGAAAAGCGGCGACTCTGGAAGACGTACTGACCACAGCGAACCAGGGCGACAAACACGGCATGACATCTCAGCTGACGTCCGAGCAGGTGTCGGATCTGGTCCAGTTCCTGAAATCGCTTCCCTATGAAGATCCGGAAGCGGCCGCCAAAGCCGCCGGGTTAAAGCAGGTGTCTCGCTAAACGTCCGCTGCGTTGTTACCGATGCACCGTGACAGCTAAAAAACGAGGTCTAGTCTGTGCAGCGACATTTCCATCCCGTCTCGCGCGGGGGAGAGGGGACAGAACAAAAGAACATCATTCTTCACGTTTCTGTTGCCGCTGTTGCGCGGGTCTCGGTTTGGACGGGAGTTTTCTGCTGACGGCGTTTTTTTCGGCGGGGAAGGAGCAGGTTCCGGTGCGTCGCTCACGAAGTTTTCTCTGACCCTTGACCTGAAGGCTTTACCAGGTCACTCTCATAGAAAGAATGCGGCAGATCTGCGCCGCCCCGCCCTTGTTTCCCCGCCCTCAATGCAAAGGTTGCTCAATATGGACACATCCAGTCTGAACTCCGCCAGTTCCAGGCGAGAATTTCTCACAACATCTGCCGTCGGGGCCGCGGCTTTGGCAGCAGTTCCTTCCAGCCTCAGCGCCGGAGCCTATGCGGGCGGAAGTGATCTACTGAAAGTCGGCCTTGTCGGCACCGGCGGACGAGGCACAGGAGCGGCCGAGCAGGCTCTGAATGCCGATCCAGGAACAGAACTTGTTGCACTGGCCGACGTTTTCGAAGACGCCGTGCAGCGTGGTAAACGACAGCTCAGCCGGATGTTCAACAAGGACGGCCAGCCGGCGCGCGTCACCGCAACAGACGATCAGTGTTACGTCGGTTTTGATGCCTACAAAAAAGTCATCGACAGTTGCGACGTCGTCCTGCTCGCCTCCACGCCCCATTTTCGCCCTGAACATTTGCGGGCCTCCGTGGAAGCCGGCAAGCATATCTTCTGCGAAAAGCCGGTCGCCGTGGACGCGCCGGGTGTGCGATCGGTGATCGAATCGTCGCTGAAAGCTAAGGAAAAAGGACTCTCTTTGGTGTCAGGCCTCTGCTGGCGTTACCATCCGGGCAAGCGAGCCACTTTTGAGCAGCTTCAGAATGGCGCGATTGGTGACATTGTGGCCATGCAGTGCAGCTACATGACGGGCGGAGTTTGGGATCCGCGTCGTCAGCGTGACGAGTGCAAATCCGAAATGGAATACCAGCTTCGCAACTGGTACTACTACACATGGTTGTCCGGCGACTTCAACGTCGAACAGCACATTCACAGTCTCGACAAAATGATGTGGGCGATGAAGGACGAGGCCCCGGCGACAATCAGTGGTTCCGGCGGTCGTCAGGTTCGTACAGACGAGAAGTACGGCAACATCTACGACCACTTCGATATCGTTTATCAGTGGGCCAACGGAGTCAAAGCGTTCGCTCGCTGCCGTCACTGGTCAAACTGCGAGAACGAAGTGGAAGACTACATCTTTGGGACCAAAGGCACGATCGACGTAATGGGTCACAAGATCACGGACCATCAGGGCAACCTGATCTGGAAATACGAAGGGCCGGACGGTGACATGTATCAGCTGGAACACAACGAGCTGTTCGCCAGCATTCGAGCGAAAAACCCGATCAACAACGGCGACTACATGAGCAAGAGCACGATGCTCGCCATCGCCGGTCGGATGGCGGCTTACACCGGGCAGAAACTGACCTGGGACGCTGTGATGAATTCGAAAGAAGATCTTAGCCCGTCAGCCTATGAATGGGCCGAAAACCCGGTTCCGTCGGTCGCCATCCCCGGCAAGACTCCTTTTGTCTGACAGACTGATCAGACCTTTCGATTGCCTCCAAAAGGGCCCGGCCAGAATCCACCGCCGGGCCTTTTCGTTTGCTCCAGTTGAAGGGATCCAACAACTTAAAAGCCGCACGATCTCTTCGGGAGGATCGCCGCGGGAAAATGCTACAGGACTGGCGTTAGAGTCTGTGTACGGGTGCTGCTGTCACCGGCGAATGCGTCCGTGAGAACCCACTCCAATGAGCGTGTCGACGTCAATGGACTGGAAATGGTGCTTTTGTAAGCAATCCGTCGGCACAGTGCAGTGACCGCAGCGATTGTGGCTTTGCTGTTGAATGTGATTTTGAGAACTGTTGCGCCGGAGCCACCCGTCCAGGTTCCGACCACGACTCCACCATAAGAGACCGGGCTCCCGGAGACTCCGATCTGCCCGGCGTTAGTGCCCCGATGCCAGATGAAAACCCGATCCGTTGACTGACTGTTGAGTTTGATTCTGACGGAAAGAAATCCACCGGTCAGAACAGGCGAATCCGCGTCCGAAAGGGCAGCGGAGCCTGAGAGAATGATTCCGGCAGTTCCGGCGCGGTAACTGACCGAAGTCGGAAGCACGCTGAGGTCTGGCTTCGCCGCATTCCCGAAATCAAAGTTGCGAATTGTTTTCCCTCCCAACACGGCGGCCAGCCACCCCAGACCGCCCGCCAAGCCGGGAGATGTTTGTCTATATCCTGCTGGAATGACTTCCCGCACGATGTAGCTGCCTGGCAGGATATTATTAAAGCGATAAGTGCCGCTTTCGTCGATCGTTGTTGTGTCGGGGTCATCGGCGAGGGACAAGACGGATGGTTCATTGGTATCCAGAATGCCATCGTTGTCGAGATCAAGGTAGAGTCGAACACGCGGCGTTCCGCGTTCGCGGGCAAAACCAGAGGGATTATTCAGCTGCATCACCGAAAAGATGCTGATCGCTTCTTTCAGAGCGGCCTCGTAATTTGTAGCGCCGCCGAATCGAATTGCCTGAAGTGCTTCGATAGCATCGAGCGAACTATCTCTGTCGGTGTTGGAATTGACTTTAATGAACGCGACGGTCCCAGTCTGAGTCCCGTTCATATCGATGCGGTGTGCTGTACCATCGAACGTGACGATTCCGATCCGAGCAATGTTGCCATACCCCGCGGTGTTCAGTTGCTGGATCAGTGAGATCCCCGCCAGAATCTCGGCGTCCAAAATAGTCTCCGCCAAACCATCCCCGTTGGCATCACCGATCATGGTTCCGGCGTAAGGTTCACTGGTACTTCCGGAAATGTCGATCGCAAGCACAATATCCGGAGCATCGCCCTGAAACAGACCTGCGTCGCGAACCTTGTTCCGATTGGCATCGTTCCAGACGGTTCCTTCGATCTTGCCGCGAAGCGGTACCAGCCCGGCGGTCACATCGCCCGTCTGGCCCGGATTCAATGTCAGAATGTCGGTGTTTCCATAGCCATTGCAAAAGTAAATGATATCGCTGTCTGTTGTTGCATTGGTCGTCCGGTTAGCCTGGCTGAAGCCATGCCCCTTTGGCAGTAGCACACAGACATAGTAAGAACCGGGGTGCAGGTTGGTGAATGTCACAATTCCGGAGGGGTTCGTTTTCCCTTTCCGGACGAAGACTTCGTTACCGCTTCCGGGGATACCACCGCGCGGATCATAGACAAGGACTTCGATGTTTGGTGCATTGACACCGGGCACGATGACGTCGTCGTTGTTATCGTCGTACTTGACTGTTACCGTGAGGGACGCTGACGGTACGAGCCCGGCATCGATCGTGAGGTTATTTGCCAGATTCGTCACGTTGAAGAGTGCGGTACGACCGCTTGTCAGGCCGGCATCACTATCGGCAACATCACTGCCAATGACCTGCCCGGGATCCACGAAGCCCGCGTCGATGTTTGTCGTGGTCGAACCGGGCGTCAGGGTAAAGTTCACGGTATTTCCGGTGACCGGATCCGCATCGCTGTCTGTAGTATCGTCGCCGCCCTGATCCTTCAGCGTTCTGTCAAGTGTCGAATGAGAAAACCCGAGTTGAAAGAGGCCCGGCCTGACATTCCGGAATGTCACGAGACCATTACTATCTGATTTCAACCCCGTCGCACTGTAGAATACTCCTCCTCTCTGCGTGAGCGAGACATCAACATCTGCAAGGCCAGTGGCTTCAGGATCGCCGACATCCTGAAGCCCGTCGCCATCGGCATCTCGCCAGCTGAAAATTGTCAGATTGGCTCCCTGCACGACTCCGGCGTCCAGGTCCACCGTGGCTCCGTCTGCCACTCTGACAAAGTCAAGGTGAGCACGAGTTGCCTCGGCAACGCTGGTGACATCGAAATCATTATCGGTCGCATCATTACCGAGGTTTCTCGGACCCAATGTGAACCCAGTGGGCAGGTCAAAGTACAGATCAAAGGATGTATCTGCTGGTAGATTATTCAGGGTGTAAACCCCGTTCACAGTTGTCGCCTGTGCGAGGATGTTGGGGAATTTAATCGCAAAGACCGTCACTTCTCTGGTCAACGTTTCATTTGCGTCCTGCTGCCCATCGGAGTCTGAATCCACCCAGACCCGACCTGTCACGGTACCCGTTGGCAGACATCGTGTCTCGAGGACCTGAAAGGACTCCGGCAGCGTTCTGCGAAATCGCCGAGCCCCCCGATTTGAACGAAAACAGCTCGCAAATTTCGAAGAAATCCTGTTTATGGTGGTAGCCCAATAGTTTTTGAATAGACAAGAGTCTTGCGAACTATGTGGAATTTTCGTCCGTCGTCCACAAATTATACAATGTTGGGCGAATTTCGGCAGTGGACGCCGTTGGCACAGTCCGCATCAAAAGCCGCCACGATGTTGGGATGGCTGATCTTCGCTCACTTCTGCTCCGACTGGATTGAGCGCCCAGCGCAAAGGACCCGTCCAGAAACATGTCCGTGATTTGGAGCCGCGCCCGTCAGGAAGTGGTGTGTCGACTCCGCTGCCTGACGGGCGCGGCTCCACGGATTTGTTTTTGGACAGGTTCTAAACATTGCCAGCACCACCTTGCCAGCACCACCGTTGTGTTATCCTTGCCCCCAGCGTTGTTTGCTTCGCAGATTAGCTGACGACACATTTCGAAGCAGAGAAATGCTGATCTCCTTCGTCCATCACCCCGGCATTGACCAGGGTCTGGTCGTGCGTCAGTCGAATGGCCATGAGGCTTGCGCGGTCACCGGATGAGCCCCCGCCAACTCCGTCGGCAACCATAAACACCTTGGCCTGAGACGCACCCATGAGAAGTGTTTCGTCGTCATAAGAGAGACTTGTCTGATGAATGACGACCGATTTTTTCAGATCGGCAATCAGGAACGGGTGATCTCCTGCAACGTTCCTCAAGAAACTCACTGCCGGTCTGTTGAATTCCTGTCAAACCGCTTGGAATCTGGATTGGCTATCGATTACTCTCCATCAGAGTCGCACATCACTGAACTGTACCCACGTCGCATGGGAGGTCCCGGTACCGACGTCATCTTTTCGCCCACCTGATCACATCTCCCCAAGGTGCAGACAGCGCGAATACCGGCGATGGATAAGGGCCGAATCCTTTCGGCAATCTATTTTAACATCAAAGGGCAGGTGACACTGTATGGCTTTAGCACTTGTCGTGGATGATGACCGCAGCCTGCGGTACATGGTTAAGGTCTCTCTCGAATCCGTTCAGATCGATGTCCTAACCGCGGCGACGGCAGAAGAGGGTCTTGAACTGCTGAAGCAGCATGCTCCGGACGTGGTTCTGTTGGACATTATGCTGCCTGATCGGTCAGGTCTTGAGATTCTTCGTGATATTCAGGAGATTGATCGTCGCCTGCCTGTCATCTTTGTGACGGCCGACAACGGCAGCAGCACGGCCATCGAAGCCATGCAGTTGGGAGCGTATGATTATGTCTGCAAGCCCCTCGACCTGCCACAACTGAATCGGCTCGTCCAGAACGCGATCAATTCACACCAAATGATGAATGTACCGGTCGCATTGACGGCCGATCTGGAGGAAAATTCCACGGCTCGATCGTTTGTCGGGCACAGTCAGGAAATGCTGGATGTTTTCAAAGCGATCGCCCGCGTGGCCGCTCAGGACGTCCCTGTTCTGATCCGTGGCGAAAGTGGCACTGGCAAGGAACTGGTCGCTCAGGCTTTGTATCAGCATAGTCATCGCCGCAATCAGCCATTCATGGCGATCAACTGTGCGGCGCTTCCGGATACGCTTCTGGAAAGCGAACTGTTCGGGCACGAGAAAGGTTCGTTCACCGGAGCCGATCGTCGTCGCATCGGTAAATTCGAACAATGTCATGGCGGCACAATTTTTCTGGACGAAATCGGCGATATGGCGCTTATCGTTCAGGGAAAAGTTCTGCGTTTGCTGCAGGATCAGAGATTTGAACGCGTTGGAGGGAACGAAACAATCAGCACGAACGTGCGAGTCATCGCGGCGACAAATCGGCCGCTGGAACAAATGGTGGAGGAAAAAATATTTCGAGCGGATCTGCTGTATCGGCTCAACGGCATGACCATTTTTCTTCCTCCCTTACGCGAGCGCCGGGATGACGTGCCGCTGCTGCTCAGGTACTTTCTGGCTCAGGCCCAGCGAGCCCTCAACAAGCCCCACATTGAGGGACTGTGTCCCGACACTCTGGAGATTTTGACTCAGTATCGCTGGCCCGGAAATGTTCGCGAAATGCAAAGTGTCGTTCAGCAGGCCGTTCTGAACGCCAGTGGCCCGATAATCGTTCCCGAGTTCCTTCCACGAGAACTAACCGAAGGTCGGGACACGAGAAGTGAGCCGCGACCGCTGCAGGTTGCCCCGACACCAATACCTGCCGAACCAGAGCCCGGGATGGATGGCGAGCGAGCAAGAATTGCGGACCTTGGGCAGTTTATCGAACAACGCCTGCAGGCGAATTCCACAAACCTGGCCGCGGAGGTGATCGAACGCGTCGAACGTTATCTTTTCGCGCGCGTGCTGGATGTTACTAACGGCAACCAAAGTCAGGCAGCCGACATACTTGGAGTCACTCGCGGCAAAATTCGCGATCGAATAGCGGCGTTTAGTATCTCGATGGAACGAAAAGTGCGTGTCGAGAAGGCTGCCGATGCTTAACATTCCAATTTGGGAATGTAAGCAGGTCAAATTGTCAGATGGATCTCTTTTTGGGACTGCCTGGACGTGGATGCCTTTGCTGAATTGATTTGTCACGACCATGAGACGAAAACCGACCGTAAATGCCCCCTCCATGAATGCCGACATTGCCCTTAAGAGGCTGAACGGCAATACGGCGCTGCTCGCCACTTTGGCGGGATTCTTTCTTGAGGACGCGCCGCAGCTTCTTGAAGATCTTCACGCAGGCCTTAGGAAGAATTCGCCTCGTCAGGTTACCGAGAACGCTCATCGTCTGCGAGGACTGGCGTCTTCGTTTGAGGCCAGCCGGGTGGTGGAGCTAACTTCGGAAATCGAAAATCTCAGCGGCTCGGAAGCCACCACGCGCATGCAACATCTGACTACGCAACTCGATGAAGAGTTCGCTCGCCTGATCGAAACTCTTCAAAAACTGAGCCACTGATTTTGCCTGGGCTGAATGCAGTTGACGCGACGCGGATTATGCGCCCGCGCTGTCTAACCGTCCGCGACGCGTAGTTCTTTTCCCATCCGGGTAAGACACAACAGCCCAATGTGCCGAGTCTCTCCGAGGGAAGAGATTGCTGCCGCGTTCATTCATGCGTGGCGAGCGAACAGCGTGGAAGAAAAGGATTCATCACTCTCCCCGGATCCGCTTTGACCCTTGTTGAATAAAGCAGTCCAGAATCCTGACCAGACTCGTGCCCCAAAAATTCCTGAATTAAATCCAGATGCCTCGCAAAGCGATGAGCCATGAAAAATTAGGACTCCGTCCGCGTTATTGACACCGCGAATTCATGAGTCTTGCGGTCTTAAAGCGGCTCTAAGCAATGCCTACGCTCCGCGGTGGGTTTGAATTGCACGGCTTTGCGGAGGTGTGGCTTCGGCGATCAGTGGATGTTCAAAAACAATTGGCGCGCAAAATGCCTGTCTGATCCCTGTCGCTCACATCAGCCACATGGCTGTACCGAGACGCGGTCACACAAATATTGTGGACCTGTGGGCGAGACGACATCGCTTCAAGAAGGAGTGTAACCATGAATTGGGATCAGCTGGCAGGAAATTGGAAGCAGTTAACCGGGTCAATGAAAGAAAAATGGGGCAAGCTTACCGATGACGACCTCACTGCCATCGCAGGTAAGCGAGACCAGATGGCAGGTCTGCTTCAGGAGAGGTATGGATACGCGAAAGAAGAGGCAGAGCAGGAAATCGACAACTTCACCACGAACCTGCGTACGAAATTGTGATGCAAAGTGACGTCGTTACAAATAGTGTTTAAACAATCCCAGTAATAGCATATTTGAAGAGAAGTTATAAAAAGGAAATTACAATGAAAAAGTTTTTGGCAAGTGTTATGGGTCTGACCCTGGTGGTGTCTTCCGGATGTAATCAGGGTGAACCTGGCGGCGCGGTGACTGACAACACGGTAAACGATGCCTCCCGCACGACTACCCCCGACATGACGGACTCCACACCAGGAAATCACACGGACGCGGTCCGCAACACGACCAGTGACACGGTCGACCATTCGGCCAGCAAACCGCTGATCGGAGAAAAGAAAGGGACCTTTACTTTGGATATGCCCAACCTT
This sequence comes from Planctomycetaceae bacterium, assembly GCA_041688565.1. Lineage (GTDB taxonomy): Bacteria > Planctomycetota > Planctomycetia > Planctomycetales > Planctomycetaceae > SXXK01. The sequence goes on along the minus strand of JBDNHX010000146.1, from coordinate 2,418 downwards.
TCGACTGACATTACTCAGGGCGAAACTCAAAACGTCACGATCGGCATCAATCGCGGCGACAACTTTGATCAGAACGTCACCCTTCAACTGACCAACATTCCGAAAGGCGTGACGATCACTCCGGAACAACCGGTTTTGAAGGCTGGTGACGAGGAAATCGTGCTGGCTGTGGCAGCGGCAGCCGACGCGGCCCTCGGCGATTTTACGATTGCCGTGAGTGGTCAACCATCGGCCGGCGGGGCAAACGCGACGAACGAGTTTGCGATCACGATCGAAGAGAAATAAGTTGTAAACATCGACCAACCGGACGACCGGCTGTCGCATATCTCCTGCTATAGCCAACCAGCTATGGGAGTGCTTACGTAACCCGGATCCGCTGCGACTGAATCGGTCGCCGGTGTAACCCGGACAGAGGTCGAATTCGCGGCACCCATGGCCAGCAGCCACCACTGTTGTCTGTGGGGCGTCGCGGCCTCTTGAATCCATTGGAGTCGGCAGAGCGTCCAGGACGCTTGACCGATATTTTCGTTTATACCTCGTTCAGAATCATTAGTTTCAAAGGAGCTGCTCGATGCGAGCCCATCTTGTCATCTACATGGCGACCTTTCTTTTCGGTGCAGCATGGCTTCAGCCGGATGACGTTGAAGCTCGCCCGAAAAACGAAAAATTGCGATGGCCCTATTTGACAGTTTCCTTCCAGCCACCCGCTGCGAATGAAGCGGCTGACAAGCTCGAAAAATCAGGTACGGACGATCAGAAAAAGTCCGAGGCCGATCAGCCGCAGAAAGAAAAATCCGAAGCCTCCCCGGAAGAAAAAGAACTGGCGCGTGAAAAAGAAAAGTCAGCCAGCGAACCGGAATCTGAAGAAGACACTGAGGACATGGCGGAAGAGCCGGCCCCGCTGACCGAGAAACAGCTGGCTGATGTCGCAGCGATGCGGACGACGGCCGAACAGTTCGCCGTGGCTTATGCCAAAGGCGAAGCGGCGGCCGCGGCAGCTGTGTTCACCGAAACCGCTGAGTATGTCGATGAACAGGGGAATATTTATCGAGGACGGGAAGAGATTCAGCAACTACTGGCGGAATACTTTATTGAGCATCCCGCATGTTCTCTGGAGATTGATATCGAATCCATCCGCTTCATCAGTGAGGGCGTTGCTGTGGAGGATGGCACGACCATTGTCACGCATGGCGAACACGCCAATGCTGAACACACCCAAGTCGGCGATTCTGACGTCCCTCATTCTGAGCCTGCAGATCCTGAGGCTCCAAACCCTGTTGCCGCAAACCCTGACGCAGAGAAGAGCCCTGACGCCGGGAACAAGGACGATGAAGGCAAGCAGAAACCGGCCGGCGATGAGACACCCGCTCCTGATGAAGAAGAGGCAGAGTCGGCCATGATTTCCCCTTCAGAACTTGACGATCCTCAAAGCGGTCACTCGGGTAACAATCCCGATCGCATTGAGAGCCGATATTCGGCCGTTTACGTCAGCGTGAATGGAAAGTGGTTGATTGCGAGCGTGCGCGATTTTCCACATGAAGGACGTCGAGCCCACAAGTCTCAGTTGGCTGAATTGGACTGGCTGATGGGTGATTGGGTGGATGAGGGCGACGATGCATTGGTGCATTTTTCCTGTGAGTCCGCCGACAACGGGCATTACCTGTTGAGAACATTTGCCATTGTTATGGATGGGCAGGAGGCATTCAGCGGAACGCAACGCATCGGCTGGTGCCCAGTGACTCGCAAGCTGCGAACATGGATCTTTGATTCGGAAGGTGGCTACGCGGACGGCTTTTGGCACCGCGATGGCGATGACTGGGCTTTGAAGTGCAATGGCGTCACGGCTGATGGAGAAAGCGTCTCTTACACCACGCTGTATACAATTATTAATGAACACACGATGACATGGCAGTATGTGGATCTGGAGATCGACGGCGTCCTTCAGGGCGATAGTGAAATCTTCTCGATCGTCAAACGGGCACCTGCTCCGACACCCGCTGTCGCTTTGAATGAAAAGTAGTAATCGAAACATTCCATCCCACTAAGGGATCTTTAACGACCGCGTTTTCGAAACGCTGGTTTAATGGAGAATAACATGATCCGGATATCATGGAAAACAGCTCTCGCCTTTAGTCTGGCGTTGGGACTGTCACTTGCAGATCAAACGATAAACCGAACCGCCAATGCGGCGACGCCGTCGGTGGAGCCGCAAAAGGGCGGTGGTGGTGGTCAGAAAGGCGGCGGCCAGCGTGGCGGTGGTGGCGGTCAAAAAGGCGGCGGTGGCCAGGGCGGTGGTGGTGGCCAGAAAGGTGGCGGTGCCGCACCGCGTGGCGGTGGCGGGCCTACACAGGGAGGCCAGAGGCAGGCGCCTGGAACTTCGCGTGCACCAGGTCTGCAACGTGCACCAGGTCTGCAACG
>JBDNHX010000145.1:0-15090 GCA_041688565.1 Planctomycetaceae bacterium | reverse complement strand
TGCGCATTGTACTTTGGATTCGGCGTGGCCCTGCCGGCTGAGACGCACGAACATGCCGATTGGCGATGGTTCCCGAAAGGCGAAGGTCGCGAGTTCCAGTTCACCGAAACGTTGAAGCCGCTGGAAGGTCATCGCGAAAAGTTGACGATCCTTGGCGGTCTCTCACATCCCAACGGACGTCGAATGGGAGCACACGACACGGCCGATACTTTTCTGACCGGTGCGTATTTAAACAACAAAAATCTGATCAACACGATTTCGGTTGATCAAATAGCCGCTCAGTCGACGGGCGATCAGACGCGGTTTTCATCGCTCGTGATGTCGACCGACGGAGGTGTGGGCGAACCAACTCGCTCCAGCACACTTTCCTACAACGACAAAGGTCGTCCGCTGCCTGCACTTCATCAGCCACAGCAGATTTTCGATCGGTTCTTTGGTGCGGGTGATCCCGATACGATCGCCCAGCGACGTCGACTCAAGAGTGCTTCCAGCATGCTGGACCGAGTGCTGGGTGATTCTCATTCGCTGCGAAACCGTTTGGGCCATCAGGATCGCGAAAAGCTGGACGAGTATCTGGCGGCCGTGCGACAGATCGAACAGGGTGTCGAGAGGTCTCAGCATTGGCTTGAGATCCCACGCCCGGAACTGCGTGATGAAGATCGGACGTTGCTGCACCTTGAGTCTGACGATAAAGCCCCGTTGCAGTTCATTCGCACGATGTACGATTTAATTTATCTGGCGTTTCGAACGGATTCGACACGAGTGGCCACGTATCAGATCACGAACATGGCCGACTGTTCTTCCAAAGCAGCCAAGTTTCCTCAATTGCAGGGTTTCAAGGATTCGCTGCATACTCTGGCGCACGATTGGGACAAACCGGGCGGCTCCGAGCGGCTGGGCCAGTGGGACCGTTTTATGGCTGAACAGTTTGCTTACTTCCTGAGTCGCCTCGAGTCTGCACAGGAACAACAAGGCACGCTGCTGGATCGTTCGCTGGTCCTGTACGGCAGCAGTAACAGTGTCACTCACGACAATAACAACTACCCACTGATCCTGGCGGGCGGCTCCGAAATGGGATTGAAACATGGTCGCTTTTTGAAGTTCAGCGATCAGGTGCCCATGTCGAATCTATTCGTCACCATGCTGAACCGAGCCGGCATCGAATGCTCGTCCTTTGCTGACAGCACCGGGGAATTGAGTGACCTCCACAGTTGATGGTTGATGCGAAAGGGCAGTTGAATCATGAATACCAACCGACGAAGTTTTCTCCAGACAGCCGCAGCGGTCGCAGCAGCAACATCACTGCCGAACTGGTACCTGAACGAGCTGGCTCAATCTGCGACTGCTGCAACAGTCAGGGACGATCAACCGGCGATCGCGCTGATCGGCTGCGGAGGCATGGGGCGAGGTGACGCGAAGAACGCATCGCGATTTGGCCGCGTCGTCGCCTTGTGTGATGTTGATGATAGCCAGCTCGCCGAAGCGACGAAGCTCTGGCCAGACGCGGAGACGTACAAAGACTTTCGGAAAGTGATGGATCGATCGGATATTCAGGTTGTGATCTGTGGCACTGTGGATCACTGGCACACGCTGGTCTCGCTGGCCGCTTTGCGGTCGAAGAAAGACGTCTACTGCGAGAAGCCTCTGACACTTACCATTGAAGAGGGGCAGCGACTCGTGTCCGCCGTCCGCGACACCGGCGGTATTCTGCAAACAGGCAGTCAGCAGCGAAGTGACAGGAACTTCCGGCTGGCCTGCGAACTTGTCCGCAACGGACGCATTGGAAAACTGCAGCACGTTTCTGTCTGGCTGCCACGTGGGCGACGAGAAGGCCCGTTCGCAAAGTCGTCCCCTCCCTCTGGATTTGACTGGAATATGTGGCAGGGACCAACCCCGGAGGTTCAGTATGTTCGAGAGCGAACGCACGTCACGTTCCGGTACTGGTGGGAATACTCCGGCGGTACGATGACCGACTGGGGAGCGCACCACAACGACATTGCATTGTGGGGTCTTGGACTTGAACGCAGCGGACCAGTGTCTATCGAAGCGAAACCGCTTGTCGAAATGATTCCCGAGGGGTTTAGCGCATCCAGTGAATATGCTGTCAAATATTCCTATGCGAACGGTGTGACGCACTCCTGCCATAGCACAGCGGCCAACGAATGGAATGGCGCAGTCGCAGATCCCAAGGGACAGCAGCATGGCGTGAAGTTTGAAGGGGCAGACGGCTGGATCTGGGTCACACGCGGCTCGATTGAAGCCAGCAATCCGGAATTCCTTACGACGCCATTGGCGAGCGATGCGATTCGACTCTACGAAAGCAACGACCACATGGGGAATTTCTTTGACTGCATTCGCACTCGGAAAGCGCCCATTTGTGAAGCGGAGATTGGCCACCGTTCGGCATCGCTTTGCCATCTGGGAGTTCTGTCCCTTCGCCTTGGTCGCAAGCTGCAATGGAATCCCGAGACCGAGCAGTTTGTCGGCGACGACGAGGCCAATCGCTGGCTGCGGCGTGAGTTGCGGAAGCCGTGGAGTTACGACTCCGTCTGAGCCATCAGACCGCCCAGAATCGTCTGAATGACGGGAGTTACTCCGACAGTTCTTTGTCATGACTGCACTAAACAGCCGAAAGGCATCCAAAATGGCAGACGCCGACCGGTTTGAAACACATCTCACGCTGGCCGCCGAAAGTGTTGCAACACCATCTGACAGTGATCGTTCGCAGATCAAAGAGTGGGCGACGGCCCGAAACATGAAATAGATGCACATTGTGCTTTCTTCCGGGCAGAATGCTTCCCAGCCAATGATCTCGTGGCAGCAGAGCGGCACGCTTGAGACGCAGAAGCTGAAGGCTCTCGAATTGTGGACTGAGTTGACTCAACTCAATCAACCCGCTGTCCGGGTGAAGATCGAAGCTCTGGAAGCAACTTTGAGGCACAGGCCAGGAACACAAAAACCGTCCGGAACCGTTTATTGACAGATGACGTCCCACAGCCCTATTTGAGGTTGCGTGGCTCCAGTTCAGTCTGAGCACCACGACAAATTGTCAGCACCTGCACAGCGTCGTGTGTAATTCGAAAGACGGCACGATAGCCGCCTCGGCCACGCCCGATGGTTCTTTGCCGAAGTGGCTCGCCGAGAAGGTAATCGTGGACGGCAACTCGCTGAAATCGGAACGGTGTGCTCATGAGACACGTCTAACCACTCTTCGCGAGAACCTCCAATTCGAAATATCAAAGCAGCTGGGGAGTTGAATCATCCTTTTCCTAAAACCGCCGCCCCACGGCGGAACGAACGAAAGCCTGTTTGACGCACCAGGGATGGCGCACCGGGGCAGCGGGCTAGGATTCAATGAGGGCCCCCGTTAGCGTCTGTCGCCGGGGTTTCCCGGAGACACCTTCAAGACGGCAGCCCCTTTAATTCGCCCCAGATGACGATCGGCGTTTTTCAACGAAATGTGGCGGAACAGCCATAGCAGGAATCCATAAAACGCGGCGTTACCTAAATAGAATGGCCAATAGGGGCTGGGAATTCCAAAGTTCGCCGGGGTTCCCGATTCGATGCCGCGGATCACGACCGTCGGACTCAGAATCAGCAGGTACCGAGCTGCGCCTGACAGCTCGACGTTGAATCCACCCGCAACAAGGTACAGCACACCCACCGGCAAAGTGATCCAGGCGACAATCAGACCAACTGCCACCAGATTCGCGCGGATCTGCGATCGAATCCTCAACCCCAGCCACATACAGAACCATGCCGTCAGCGGCAGGTAGATCAAAACAAATACCGATGACCATAAAACATAATCCCATCGGTAGCTGCTCTGAAACCACTTTTCAAACAAATAAACGCTGAGAAATGGAACGCACAAGACACAGATCAGTCGCCTGACGCCTCGGAACTTCTGCAGAACAATGTCGCGTGCGGAAATGGGAGTCGTAAGCAACACCTCCAGAGTCTGTCGGGATCGCTCCGACGAAACCAGGCCGGACGCATGAACGGCAACCATCGCCACTGCAACGCCCCAAAGCAGATACAGCAACACCGTCACGCTGCTAACGGACGTGCCGCCCTGGGGCCCGCGAATTAGCTGGAACGTAAACAGCAGAGGCAATTCCAGCACCACCAGCACGCGGAACAGATAGCGAACTGTGCCCAGCGACTTCTTTGAAGTCTCGCGCCAGGCCACAGGCTGCGTGCCTGGCAACACGTCCACATCATGAGTCAAAACGATGCCGCCCGTCACGTTGTTCAAGTCGGTGAAGATGCCGTCAAGATGCCGGAAGAGTTCCAGCAGATAGTTGCGGGCAGGGACAAAGGCTCGCGACTCAAGAAACATGCGAGCGAGAGCCAGAGATCCACAGATTGAAAGAACGATCATCATGGAGTCCGCGACCGTCGCAGCAAACGTGCGAGACTCCGCCGATGCGAACACATTGGGCGCATACAAAGCGGGCATCATATAGCACATCAGAAAGAAGCAAAGATAGCTGGCGGTAAAGGCTTCGTAGGTCGTTCTAAAGAAAGCCGAACAGGCAATGGAAAACGAACCAACCTGCAGACACGTCAGCACCAGCAACAGAATACCGGACCACAGGTGGCTTGAAGTGACGCCGCCGTTACTGAACGCAATGGCCATCAGCGGAAACGAAATAAACAGGAAGGCAAACATCGGGATCAGTCGACCGAACAGTTTCTGAATGATGATCTGCCAGGGTGTCAGAGTTGTCAGCATCAACAGGCAGAGACTTTCTTTTTCCTTTTCGCTGCTGATCACACCGCAGACAGTCGCCGGCAGCAGCAGGTAGATTCCCAGGAATTGCACTCCCACAAGCTGGTTGAACATCGGTCGTCCGCGTCCCAGCACGCTCGACATCTCGTCAGGCGACACATTGCCATAGAACAACAGGCATGTTGCGATAAACAGCAATGCGGTGTATCCGAAGCGCACCAGATATGTCCGCTTTCGCGCCGCCTGCTCGGTAAGCTCCTTAACAAGCAACGGCAGCTTCCATCTGAGGGCGAGCAGTTTCATGCTGTCCTGCCTTCAGTAAGCTTCATGAATGCCGTTTCCATGTCCATCGCTTCCGGTTGAAACATTCTCATGCGAGCGCCCAGAGCATACATGCGGTCCAATAACTCTTCCGGCGGCAGTTGTTCTGCACGCACACGAATGGCAAGTCGGTCTGCCTGGACGAGAACTTGTTCAACGCCGGAAATCTGTCGAATCTGATCGATCAGCGTTTCGCTGCCGTCGACCAGTTGTACGTGAATCAACTGCATCAGCCCAAGTCGCTTATAGATCTCATTGAGCGACCCTTCCGTGACCATTTGTCCGGTTTCAATGATGCCGATCCGTGTGCACAGCAACGACAATTCGTGGAGAATGTGGCTTGAAATGATGATCGTCTTGCCCATTTCCTTAAGAGCGAGCAGCAGTTCTCGCATTTCAATACGAGCTCGAGGATCCAGGCCGCTGGCCGGTTCATCCAGCAACAGTAAATCCGGATCGTGCAGGAGCACGCGAGCCAGTCCCAGTCGCTGTTTCATGCCACGTGACAGGGCATCCACCGGTTGCTTTGCCTTGGCCGTCAGGTCGGTCAATGCCAGCACATCTTTGACCGTATGTTCGCGTTGAGAAATTGGAAGGTCGTAGGCCGCGGCAAAGAAATGCAGGTACTCATTGACCGTCAGGTCTTCGTAGACTCCGAAAAAATCCGGCATGTAGCCAATGCTTTTCCTGATCGCCAGAGGATCTTCGGTCACATTGATCCCGCCGATTGTAACCGTGCCATAATCGGGTGCGATTAATGTCGCGAGGACTTTGATCGTGGACGTTTTGCCGGCTCCGTTGGGGCCGATGAATCCGAAGACTTCCCCCTTCGGAATTTCGAATGAGATGCCGCGTACCGCATGCACTGCACCATAATTGACCCACAGTTCTTTAATTTGCACGAAGGACATTACGATCCCTTATGATACACGCGTCGGAATACCACGTAGTCATCGCCCTGCCTGGTGACAATGACCAGCAAAAGTTGACCCGCATCGTTCGGATCCAGAATCGACAGGTCTTCGAAATCACCCGCGCCGTTCGGCGAGATCTGAGATGCGATCGAGAAAAACCCAACTGCTGGACGGACACAGACTTTGCAAACCAGGTCTATCAGTTTCTGAGACTTCGTATCCGACGAGACTGACGGTTTGTCGAGATTCTGCAGGTCTTCGCCTCGCGTCAGGTCGAGTACCCTGTTCTGCGTGAAGAGCAGCACGGTCGACTCCGGCAGAACCGTCTGAATCTCATCGCGCAGTGATCGTTGCTTTTCGAGGTTGGTGAGCACATCCGATGATTGCTGCCAGTTAGCTCTAATGTCGTCCAGCTTGAACTGCGGAATCGGACGCTCTGTCTGAAAAGAGGTCTGACGACTCACCTTCGGGCTCCACTTTCGCATTCGCTGCCGAACCGTAAACAGCGTCGGCATATTTCCCTCGTACAGGGACGATGCCGCGTCGTTTGACTGGTCGGTGCGATCGACCGTTTCTTCAGCGATGTCGGATGTCATCATTCCACGTCCGGAATCCCATTTGTCCGCTTCCCTGGTGCTGTCGACAGAAACGTCCGCATAGAGACTCTGCTTCAGTTCTGTCGCCACTTCCTTTTGAGTAGCCGTGAATAACATTTCGAAACGGCTGTTGCGGATGACACGATTGCCTGTCGTCAAATCCACAAATTCCAGCGACGTCCGATAGTCTGTCGATCCCAGATAAGCATTGCCGAGCCATGCCGTAAACCCCGTGAAGACGAGCGACACAACTGGCAGCAAAATCCACGTGAACCGACGCAGGTTGAACCGACCAAGCACATAGTAGTCGACCGGCACAATCGCAGTGAGAAACAACGCCAGAATGAGGACCACGACGCTCAACGGAATAGTTTGTACATCGTCCGGCAACAGGATCGTTGCGAGCGAGTCCATTTCTTGCAGAGGGACCTGCTGAAACGGACTGTACAATACGTCATAATCGTCGTTACCGGGTTGCCAATTCATTGCCCCATTCGTGCCGGAGCCAGACTGATTCGTGCCGGAGCCAGACAGTTGATTTGTGAACTGCAACGAGCTGCCTGTGCGATGAAACTCCGACTGCATTTCGCTCCGAAGCTTCCACAGATGCGCAGTCGCTGCTCTGAGGTCGGTGTTCGCCACTGTTTGCGACTCCGCCAGAAGAATGACTGATCGCCCGAGTCCCGGGTAATACATTCGCAAACGACCGCTTTGGTCACCGATGCCTCCCGTCGGCAGTGCTTCACTGCCGATGTACTCCCCCGGTGCACTGCCTGGAAGTCCAGCAATACGATTCAGGAACCGTGTCTGCTCAGCCGAATTCACATCATCAATGATCACTAACACGCTGCCCCCCGCCTCAACCCAATCGCCGATCGCGTCGAGCTGACTTTTTTCTAACGCCTTGAACCCCGGGCTCGTCAGTGCCAGGACGTCGTACGAGAACAGACCGAGTCCGCTGGAACGAAGATTCTCGGGGGTAATCTGCGACGGAATACTCACGAGTTCACGGGCGGAGATTTCATCTCCGCTAAGTTGATCGAGTCGCAGAGCCTGCCCGAGTTCGCCGCTTTCTGCGCCGCGAGCAAGCTTGTCAGGCAGGACAACTCCAATCACAAAGGAACGTCGCCAAAACACGGGCACTCGCAGCTCGAAAGTGCCCAAGTCGTAGTTTTCCGTGTCGCTCAGAAAACGGGCGTTGACCGTTAGCGTCCTCTGGTCTGAGGCCAGTGACATCGGGGGAAGGACAGTGCGCGAATGCCTGTCGCCGGCAAATAATGCTACTTCACTTTCAACGTTTCGGTGAAGCAATTTTTCGCCGTCGTAGCAGGTGAACTCAAGCCGTCCTTCAAGCAGTGTCGGCGATGCCCAATCGAGATGGACATTCAGCGACACCGGCGCATGAGACCGAATGATGGAGGCCACCGTTGATAGCTTCAGCCTCAGAGGATTGGCTGCGCTGACCTGCGAAATCGTCAGCAGGACGCCGATGACCAACCGAAGACTTCGGAAGATACCTGCAGTATTCATGGCGACATCGACTCAGCAATACCCGTGAATGAACTACTGTCAGCATTCGATCGTTGTTCGTCGAGACCTGTCGGGCGGCCGGAATTCTGAGGAGGAATGAATCCTGGCACGATCGCCTTCATCGCAAAAATCAGGCTGATGCCGAAGAAGACCGGCCCTGCCGCACTGAACAACTGAAACGTCGGAATTCCGGAGAGACCGCCTCCAGGTCCTCCGCCTGGCGACACAAGGCTCATCATCAGGATGGATACCGCACTTGGAGTAATAATGGACAATGCAAAGCATACGAAGGCACGACGATACGATGCCACCACCCTGATCCGCTCCGGCCTGAAGATGGGGACGGCAAGGAGAAACGCCAGGAAAACGACATGCAGCCAACCGCCCGACTGCAGCCATCCACCGCCACCACCAACAGCACCGCCGCCGAACAATTGCATCATCAACAGATCTTCTCGACCCATAAGAACCACCTTAGCCAGAGTTCCTTGTTCAGATACCAGAAGCATATTGACGATATACGTCAGAATTGTCGATCGACTGCACCAGGTTCGACTTATCAATGTAGTTACATTGGATATTAAGAGGCTCTGACAATCATTTTGGCTTGGGGAGGATTCGGGCTTACTTCCATTCAAAATTGTTCCTCGCAGAGTTGGAAATACGTCAACACAAGAAGGGAGCATTCCGCTGCTCAGATTCGTCTAATCCAATCGCGATTGATCCGTACTTCGGCTGCCGATCGAGCGTCGTGCTGACAACGATAACAGAGATCGTGAAGCCGTAGGGAACGTTTAGGTTAGGAGGCCGTATCGCGTCACCCTTTCGAGCGTGCTCAACTTAACTTCAAAACGTCCGGTCCTGCCGGGCGAGCCGGCGAGGGGCCGTGCAGAAAACATCGGCTCTGGAAAGGCAAAAGGCGACATGCACTTTTCTGTTAAAGCAGAATCTCTTTTTGGCAATCACGACCGTCCGAAGTATCCTGCTGAGATTGAATTGCGAATCAGGGTAGTCGAATAGCCGAAAGGCACCCATAATGACAGACTCCGACCGGTTTGAAACACATCTCACGCTGGCCGCCGCAAGTATTGCAGGACCATCGGACAATGATCGTTCGCTGATCAAAGAGTGGGCGACTGCTCGAAACATGAAATGGACGCACATTGTGCTTTCTTCCTGGCAGAATGCTTCCCAGCCAATGATTTTTACCGGCGACACTTCCCACAGAGCAGGCTCCTTCCGCCCTGAGACGTCCGGTCATTTTTGATCCCGCGCTCAGACATCGTCAGGCTCTGCGAGCCGGTGAGCCACAGTTTGACTCGGCCTGCGACGCTGAACAATTCAACATTGAACGCCTGAGTGTCATGCATCAGGGGATGAAATACGTCGTCCGCTGGATCCGTCGGAGTTTGAGATCCACTCGATTCGTAACGACTAGCGGAAGCAGGCGACGGTGCGGAATCGGATGAGAGACGGTGCGTCGATTCCTACAGGTCTGAGGAAATCTGCGTCGCAAAAAACAAACTCTTCACGATTGTAATCGACTGGCATTTCAGGACACATTGTGTGTGTGTGTTGATTTCGCTTTTTGGTTCGCCGCACACGGGCGAATTCACAAATCGCAGATTCACGTGGGTCTGCGTTGAAGCGACAGCTTTGGCTTAACCACAAAACGGAACTTCATTGAGGCTGTTCCCAGGTCCAGCCGCGGCTGGCTGCAAGTCCCGAGGAGTCTGAAATTTCAGGTTGCTTCGTCCGTTATCACGGCCTCGAACTCCACGTTCTGGGACAGATCTTTTAACGGCAGTTCGCACTTGATTTCAGGCAACGGAATCATAGCATTTATGCCCCGGTAAACCTCGTGGTCAAAACCGGTGTCGTTGCGGCGATAAACGTGTGCCGCTGCTGACGATTGCTCAACGAGAACATAAACGCAAAGTGAAGGAATGGTCAAATACGCTTCACACTTCTCGTACTGATCAGTTCTCCGAGTCGACTCTGAGACAACTTCCACAATTACGACTGGAGCGTCATGAAAACTGTCGGTGTCCGCATTTGGCTGACAGACAACTGACATGTCCGGATAATAGAACCGAGTTCCCTGACTCATGCGCACGCGAATTTTGATATCCGAATTAAACACCTGACATCTCTGGCCACGAAGCTGCATGCCGAGGGAAACGGTCGCATTGGATGCAATCCGGCTGTGCTGCACACTGCCACCAGCCATCGCATAGACGACGCCATGGACGTATTCGTGCTTGTGTTGTGCTGTTTGCTCGCCGAGAAGGTACTCGTGCACGGAAATTGGCTGAAATCGGAATGCAGTACTCATGAGGCAATTCTAATCACCTTTCGCGTTCACCGCCAATTCGAAATATCCAGGTTGCTGCGGCGGGTGTAGTCACGGATTTCGGTAGGTCCTCCTTGCCGAGGAGGACTTCGCGGCTTGCCGCGACCTCTGTGCACGTCAACTACAAGGACCGGGCCGATCCCCTGTCGCCTATCGCACACGCCGTTCGCCTTGCGGCGAAAGTCCTTTCCGGCAGAAAGGACCTACATTGACAATCATCCGCCACTTCACGCTGCTGCGGCGATCATCTGATGCGAGGTGTTCCGAAAACACTTGAGAGACACCAGCGACAATGTGAACGGATCAACCAGAAACGCAGGGACATACTGGATGTGCGGCATTCGGAAACAGAACACGTAGCCAGGCGGTCACTGCACAAACTCCGGCACGGGCAGCTGAGCGATTTCAGCGGCTTCGCGGAGCTTCATCCGGACGTCAGGGGGAAGTGGAATTCCATGAACCTGAGCGGCTGCGGCATTCTTCCACTCGCGCTCCCCGGGCAGCAGGACCGATTCGATTCCTTCAGCGGCCGGGGCAGCATGGATCTCGTCGATCAAGGACTGGATGCGAACATTGAATGCTTCGCGATCGGTCATCGCGTCCACATGAAACACCGTAAACGATGCGTTGTGCGACGAAGGACGAGAGGGGGGATCAAACATCCAGCTGCCAACCTGCCACGTCATTGCTCCGCCGGGAATGAGAGCTGACAGAACTTCGCACCACAGGCCAAGTCCATATCCTTTATGGCCCGCCATGGGAGCCAATGCCGTGGCATGTGGATAAAGCGTTCCATCGGTGGTGGGTAAGCCGTCTGGTCCAATGAGCCAGGTTGGTGGAATCGTTTCGCCTCGCTGAATCGCCGCGTAAACTTTTCCTCCCGCGACAGCTGCTGTCGCCATGTCCAGCAGGATCGGATCGCCCGCAGTGGGAATTGCATAAGCCAGTGGGTTGCTGCCAAGGACCGCTTTTTTTGAACCCGGTGCTGCGACACTGGGGATATCGTTTCCAGTGATCATCGAAATAAAACCAGCTCGCGCGGCCTGACCGGCAAAGTGCCCGGCTGCTCCGATGTGCCCCGTATTTCTGAGAGAAACGAAAGCCACGCCACACTGTGACGCTTTCTGCATGGCCGTCTGCATCGCGAAGTGACAGCCGATCTGACCCAGGCCTGCGTCTCCATCGACGATCGCCCAGGCTGGTCCTTCGCGTTCGATCTTCGGCTTCGCGGTGGGCGGATATCCGCCGCCCTGAAGCTTCTTCAAATAACCGGCCAGCAGTTTTGTCCCGTGTGTATAGACGCCTAAAGTATCCGTCATCACGAGTGCCTGCGCCGTCATGTCAGCATCCGTCGCAGACAACCCCGTCAACAGGAGTGCCTTCGTGACGAAGTCAGTCAGCATGGAAATGGGAACAGGTGCAGTTGCCGCCGGCATATGGACTCTCAGAGATTTCAAGGGATGTTCAATTTGCCGTAAATTGACTGATTTCACAGCCATATTGACTCAATTCCGGTACGTCGCGGATACTTCCGCCAGGAACGTGGAATCGTCGCTGCCGTAAAACGTTTTGTCCACCAACCCAGACGAATCGAATGCTTGTCGCTGCTGCCAGGAAATTGTTACTCCCCGGAACATGATGTTCTGAAAGTCTGCCTATGTCCGCCATCGCCTTATCTTCTGACCCATCCGACGCAAGCCGAGTCACCAGCAGCGGTACCGAAGTCTCGATTTGTCCGGCCTGTGGAAAGCCGTCTGCCGAGGCCGCTCGTGCCTGGAAGTTTGTGAACGCGCGTGGTGAAACAGAATGGCTGCGATGTGCTGGTTGCTGTTCGTTCTTTATGAACGGGGAATACAACCTCGCAAATGAAATCGAGCATACTCAACAGATGACCTGGGGAGATGCAGAGCAGGGTGCGCAGCTGAACCAGTTCAAGCAGCGGATGTATAAGTCGATCCTCAGCCAGTTAACGAAAATCGTGGCCCCGCCTGGAAAAACCCTGCTGGACGTTGGCTGTTCCTATGGCGGATTTATGGAGGCGGCTGCGAAGGCCGGCTACGAGGTTAGCGGCTCTGATATTGTTCCGGAGGCTGTCAGCTACGTACAACAACACAGCATGGCGGCTCAGTGCTGTGCCCAGGTTCGAGACTTCAGCCTGACCAGAGAATTATTTGACGTGATCTCCGTTTTGGATGCCAACATTTACTGGCCCGATCAGCGGATGGAACTGAACGATATCTTTGATCGCCTGAAGCCCGGCGGAATTCTGGTCATGCGAATTGTGGACAAATCCTGGATGGCCCATGTCGGTGCAATCCTGCAGAAAGTGTCTCCTTCGCGAGGACACAAAGTCCTGCGTCGAGCTGTGAATGATCACAGGTTTTCGATGCCGGCGAGCAGCTTCCTGAAGCTGCTGGAACAGACGGGCTTTCGAGTCATCAGCGCGTCGCCTCGCGGAGCGATTCACAGCGACGACACCAGCCTTGCGGTCAAATTGAGCTTTGGAGTTGGAATCGCTCTATGGAAAACGCTGGGCGTGTTTCTCGCACCAGGCGCCGTTGTCATCGCCGAAAAACCGTAAGCGATTCAGCGAGGTGACTCGCGACAGAATGATGACTACAGAATGATGGAAGACTGCTGCACGTAACAAAAGCCGGGTTGTCCGCCGCGATCTTCCGCCCGCTCCGTTTCATCATTTTGTAAACATCATTCTGTATCCAAAAAACGAATGTTGCTCAAGCATTTGTGCAGGGGTGCTTATTTCAGCTGCAGCGGCACCGACACCACGGAGCCTTCACGAATGACTTCGATAGTAATCTGATCACCCGGGCGATGGCTTTCGACTTCCGCCAGAAACTCATCCGCCTTCAGAGTCTTTTTGCCATTCACGCCAACGATAACATCGGCTCGACTAACATCCCGAGTTTCAAACGTGACAAAGCCGCGTTTCGTGCGTCGCAGTTCAGGGCCACGCAGGCCTGCTTTTGAAGCTGGGCCGTCAGGCACCAGCGTCATGATCCGAAGGCCTTCCTTCATTTTCGCGACTTCATCGATTCCGAATTCCGGGCGAATGAACCGGCCGTGCTCAATCAGCTCGGGAACGACTCGGGCCACAAGATTCGAAGGGATTGCAAATCCAATCCCGGAATTCTGACCGGTCTTGCTGGCGATCGCTGTATTCATGCCAATCACTTCACCATGCGAATTCATCAGTGGTCCGCCGGAGTTCCCCGGATTAATCGCCGCGTCGATCTGAATCACCGACTTGATGGAACGAGCTCGCGTGACGGGCAGAGTTCGATCAAGGCTCGAAATGATTCCCGTGGTCATGGTCCGTTCGAGACCAAACGGGTTTCCGATGGCGAAGACACGCATTCCAACTTTCAGATTGGACGAATCGGCGAATCGAACAGGAACCAGCTTTTCCGGTGGCGCTTTAATACGAACAACGGCCATATCGTTGATGGGATCAGCCCCCACGACCTCGCCGTCAAATTCTTCACCGCCTGTCAGAGTCACGAGAACTCGCTGAGCTCCTTCGATGACGTGATTGTTTGTCAGGATGTGGCCGTTCTGATCGAGCACAAAGCCAGATCCGGAATCCTCTGTGGGGTTCTCGCCGAAGATTCCGCGAGCGGAGCCAATTCGAGTGGCGATATTGGCGACACTGCGATTATTGGTCTCATAAACATACGTAGAGACCGCTTCATCCGGAGCCAGTCCCTGACCGTTGTAAACACGTGGTGGCGCGATATCACTCAGACTGTCAAACGGAATAGCGTCTGCCTGAGCCGGGCTGCCGTAGGAAGCAGTTTTGGTAGGGGATCTGGTGCTGCGATCGGGGGCCGCTTGTCCCTGCTGACCGATCGCCATAGGCATCGGGGATGCACCGGTCTGAAGCCACATCACCAGGCAGGCACCCAGAAATGATGAAACCAGACATAACGCAGCGTTCTTCATCGCCGCTTCCTCCGTGAACTCAAAACTCGGTAAACCACAAAGACCAGAACGCCACCTTTTAACAAAGCATCCACGTTCCTGGCAACTCGTTTGAACCACTCCGCATTGACGATCACCTCGTTAAAGTGATCTCAAACCGGGAAACTTCGGCGAGAATGGCCGGTCCGAATACGATTCCCAGACCGCCGCCAGTTCAACCCGCCAGATCTGCACGAGAAACCCCGAGCGATGCGGTTCTGCTCACCGCGTGGAACGAGACCTTTTCTGTCACCCTGAACAAAGCAACCCGCAAACCTGTCACCCTCAACAAAGCAACGCGCTGTGAAGGATCTCGCGTCACGGGCCAGCATGAGCGAGATTCCTCGCTGACACCTTCTAGCGAGTGCGTGTCTGAAAAATGGCTTCGCGGCGTGATTTCAGCCTGCGGGCACACCCTACGCCAAATGAAGAATTAATCTTAGGCGACAACAAAGTCTGCCCGCATGTCTTTGGATGTCGTTTTTATGCGATTTTTGCAGGCGCGGCGCGTACGTTCCCAGAGACCGAGGCCGGCCTTTTGCAGTTTCGGATCACTCGCGGCCGCTTCAGGCGGCGTGGCGTCTTGTGAGAGCAGCCTCACTGTTCGGCGCTTGCTGAGCGATCAGCAGGCGGCCCAGCGTGTGCATGTTGCGACCAAGGATC
>JBDNHX010000144.1:0-16438 GCA_041688565.1 Planctomycetaceae bacterium | reverse complement strand
CAGCGCCACGCTTCTGTCCTTGCTGGGAAACGCTGTGCCCGTCAGCGCCGGTTTCATAGCCAACAAACCGCGAATCAAAATTGGCCAGATCGGCGTCGGCCATGCGCATGCCAGCAAGCTGTCTGTGTATCGCAATTCGCCGGACTACGAAGTTGTGGGCCTTGTCGAACCTGACGAAGAGCTGCGCAGAAAAGCTGAGTCTCAACCGCCCTATCGTAACCTGCCATGGATGACTCAGGAACAATTGCTCAACGTGCCTGGCCTTCAGGCAGTGCTTGTGGAAACAAAGGTGCGGAACCTGTTGAACGTTGCTGAAGCCTGCGTCGCTGCTGGGAAGCACGTCCACGTTGATAAGCCCGCCGGCGATTCCTTGCCGCAGTTCGCTCGTATCCTGGAAGCGACCACAAGGCAAAACCTCTTGCTGCAGATGGGCTATATGTACCGCTACAACCCAGGCGTGGTGCTGCTGCGGGAATTCCTGAAACGAGGCTGGCTGGGCGACGTGTTCGAAGTCCATACCGTGATGAGCAAAGTGGTGGATTCGGCCAGTCGTCAGGAACTTGCTGAGTTTCCTGGCGGCATCATGTTTGAACTGGGCTGCCACGTCATTGACCTTGTCATCGGAGTTCTCGGCCAGCCATCAAAAGTCACTCCGTTTCCACGCCAGGTTAACGGCAGTGATTCGCTCGTTGACAACATGCTGGCTGTCTTTGAGTATGAACGTGCCACAGCCACGGTGAAGTCCAGTGCCGTCGAAGTAGACGGCGGAGAACGTCGGCATCTGGTGGTCTGCGGCACTGAAGGAACATTTCACATCCAGCCGCTCGACAACCCCTCGGCTCAGATCACCCTTGCTGCGGCCCATGAAGACTATCGTCAGGGCTCGCAAATGCTCTCGTTCCCCAAATATGTACGTTACGTCGACGACGCGGCCGATATGGCGAAGATTATCCGCGGAGAAAAGGAGTCTGATTTTTCGCCAACTCATGACCTGATCGTGGAGACCTGCGTGCTTCAGGCCGCCGCCATGCTTTAGGAACGCTCCATCAATAAGTGTCCTATAGTTGCCTTTCGCGGAGCGAAAGGCGACAAATATTGATCGAACGAGACTAAGCCAAAGAGTTTACGGCCTTTGAGTCGCAGCCTCTGCGCAATCATCGACTCTGTGCCATCGATTGACGGCAGCTGTCGTCCGTCTATCCTTCCCTGAGCTTCACCAATCTCACCGAAGCCGCCTTCACAAGACTCAGCAGGATCAGCTCCGTTGTCCGAACTTTCCTCGATCAATCCACTCGCGCCGCATGACTACTGGATGAAGAAGGCACTCGACCAGGCAGTGGCCGCATTCGATCAGGGCGAGGTTCCGGTTGGAGCCGTGATTGTTTATCAGGAACGAGTCATCGCTGAAGCCTGCAATCAGCGAGAGATGCTGAATGATCCCACGGCGCATGCAGAAATGATTGCCATCACGCAGGCGGCTGAGGTTCTGCAGTCATGGCGTCTGCTGGACTGCACGCTGTATGTCACGCTGGAGCCCTGCCCTATGTGCGCCGGGGCCATCGTGCAGGCTCGTATTCCGCGAGTGATATACGGAGCGACCGATCCTAAGGCCGGAGCCTGCCACACTCTCTTCAGTCTGACCTCCGATATTCGTCTGAATCATCAGGCGGCGGTGATGGGAGGCGTCATGGCAGAAGACTGTAAGGCGATCCTGCAGGAGTTTTTCCGGCAACAGAGGGCTCTGGGCAAGAAATAAAAGACGTTCTTTGCCAGTTGACGGTCGCCGCAACAAAAAAATTTGCCCATGACTTCGGCAAAAACTGCCGACAATTATTTTTTGCTGCAAATCCTGCCAGTCGACGGCTCAAAAAGCGGGCAAAAACGTAAACGGCGATCAGGAGCCTCGAAGAATCGCCATCAAAACTTTAACCGCTATTGACCCAATTTTTCCATTGAGATAAATCTCTGCCCGACGCAACGCGTTCCTCGGCAGATTCGGCCAAACGCCTGCATCTCCTTTCCACTTTCTGCTGTTCTCCGTCGGTCAGAAAAATCTCTGCGTCCTGCAGGGGTTGGGCTGACCTCCCGTCTCATCTCAATGGTTTTTGGAACAGGGTTTACAAACTTCAGCCGCACTGAAATTTGTCTGACCTTCAACTGAAAACCGGATCTCCGCTCACCCGCCCGCATCAGTTTTTGGTGAAACTGGCTGCGCGTTTGTGACCCTTTCTTCAGGGAAGAAGCACATGCTGTCCAGAAGATTTACTTTTGCTGCCGCTCTCGGAGCGCTCGTTGTTTCGCTGCAAGCCACAGCCGCTCAGGCTCAGTACTATGATGGTTGTGGAAGCTGTGGAGCTATCGCTGCTCAGCCAATCGCACAATGCACGCCCATCCAGCCGGTTCAGGCGACGTGTTATCAGACCGTCCCTGTGACGACCTACACTCGTGAGAAGCAAACGGTTGAAGTACCGACTTACGAAACCGCTTATGTAGAGCGCGAAGTCACCTACATGAAGCCGGTTTCCAGAACCCGCACAGTGGAAGTGCCGACCGTGTCGTATCAGAGCGTCACCGAGTACCGCACAGTGAACAAGGACATGGGACGCTGGACCACCAACTACCATCCGATTTCCAAGTGTGCTCCGTGCCAGGTGGATCCTCGACCAGGCGTGATCGGCTGGATGAATCGCACCGGCTATTCGATGCGAAACGCGTTCACACCCAACTACACGACTTCCCGCCAGTATGTTCCCAACATGGTGACATGCAGTGTCCCGCAAACTCGCCAGGTCGCGATCCAGGGAACTCGCCAGGTGGCTGTTCAGGAAACTGAAATGGTTGCGGAACGCAGGATGGAACGAGTTCCTGTCCAAAAGCTGGTGATGAAAAAGGAAGAAGTCACGGTCATGCGGCCGCAGACTGCCTATCGAACTGTCCCCATCGGAACATCCATGGCCTACGGTTCACCGTTTATCGGCGGGACTCAAATGGCGTATGGCAATCCATACTTCGGTGGAAGCCAGATGGCGTACGGTTATCCAATCATCGACAGCACCGCTACTAGATCCGCTCTCGCTCCTCAGCCAGACTCGATTGGTTCTGGTTCCGACCGTTCAGCCTTCAAGGCAGATGATGAAGATACCAGCAAGACATTCAAACGCAGTGCGACGGATGATGCCACGATCAGGGGATCTTCACTCCAGCGATCTGCTCCTCTTAACGAGGAAGAACCTGCATTCCCATCAGAAACCCGCCGCGGTTCTGAGAAGTCTGACAACATCGTGATCCCGGCCGTTTATCGAAAACAAACGTCCACGGAAACCGCGGCCTCAAAACCTGCGTCAACTCGTTCATCAGGCTGGCGTGCCTCACGCAAGACCAGCGAAAGCAATATTTCTCTCGACAGCAAACTCAGCAAGCCCACGATCTCAATGTCCGATTCTCGACCAGAGAAATAGACCGTGGCTGATTTCTGCCGAGACACAGTGCCTTCTGCCGGAAGGCACTTTCCGATCCTCTCCCCCTCTCTCCTCTCCTCTCTCTCCTTTCTGTTCCAGAATTTGATGCGTCCCCTCGCGGCACCGGTATCATGCCGGTGCCCATTTTCATGCGCGGATAGTTGTTGGCCTCGCGAAGCGTCGACGCGAAGTCTCTACCGCATAAACCCCATGGCTAGCGCAGCCCTTCCAACATCCGGACTTACAGAACCAGCTGCTCGGCTTTAAAGACCGGACCTTCGACGCACGTGCGACGGTAATCCCAGGTGCCATCGGGCTCAACGACTTTTGCGACGCAGCTGAAGCAGGCGCCAAATCCACAGGCCATCGGAGTTTCCAGCGACAGCCAGCAGGGGACAGCCGCCTGCTGACAGATTTCGGCCACGGCTTTCATCATCGGCTCCGGGCCGCAGCAGTAAATGTGAACTCCGTCACGATTCTGTGCCAGCTTGTTCTTCAGCAGCTGAGTCACATAGCCATGATGTCCGAATGAGCCATCATCCGTGGCAATCTGCAGGTCGAGACCAGGAATCGTGAATTCCTCAACCCCCGCCAGATAATTCTTCGATCGCACGCCGTAGCACAGCGAGACCGTTTCCGGACGCCGCACAACTTGCCGTGCCGGATTGCCGTAATTTGCCAGACCCAGAGCTTCTTTAGCGACGCCCAGAAAAGGCGTCTGGCCAATCCCACCGGCAACACAGATGAGATGCTGACAGTCGGGAACAGGAAAGCCGTTGCCGAGCGGCCCCCAGACACTGACAAAATCTCCGTGCCCCCAATGACTCATCAGAGTCGTCATTTTTCCGACTTTGACGAATCCGAATTCCACACTCGTCGGCTGCCCGGCTGGATCAAGAATTACGTCAAACAATGCAAAGGGCCGACCAAGCAGCGGATCACTGCCAGTCGCCGGTCGGATCATAAAAAACTGACCAGGCGTGATGGACACCGCCAGTTCCGGAGCATAAAGCCGCACAGCCCACGTGTCATGAGCCAGCTCACGAACGGCTTCCACCGTGGCCGTATGCTGCTTTGCACACATCACCATACCAGGCAACACTGAGGACACTTCGTTCGTCATGAGGCAATCTCAAAGTAAGAATTCTTTATGGACGATCTTCGCAGTGCGTTCAAGCGATTCGCTCCCGAAATCGTCTGCGGCTGCTCGAATCCAAAATTCCGCATCTGTCAGGAGCGATTAGTTTTAGCGAAAAGTCCCCGCTACGCTATCGGACATGCTCACAATCGTCCCACATGGGAAAATCGCCAGTCAGGCAATCGCTCGACAACTATCGACATAATGTCTATGTTTAGGCGATGTGGCTGAAAGCACTTGAGAGCCACAAGTTATCAGACTGAGTGAATCTGGGTTGATCGAAATCGGCGAAACTATTCCTTGTTGAACGAAAGAGCCCAAAATGAGCAGGCAACGATATGAGCTTCGTTGGTTAGTTGGGTTGATTCTGTTGATGGCTTTCGTCGTCGGAAATCTTCGCAGCATCGCGAATGATGAAAAGGTCAGGCCGCAAAAATCCGATACCGCCAAGGCAAACAAGGAAGTTGACGGAGCAGCCGCAAAGCGCGATGACGAGGAGGAAAGTTCGGCCCGGATTCACATTAAGAAAATGGCTGAGCAGTGTGTTTTCGAATTCGCCGAGAAGCCGGAAGGCGAGTCTGCTCCGTTCAAGATGCGCGAAGAACCGCTGCTGCGTTACGGCGATCCTGCGCGAGATATCGGGGCTTCCGAGTTGTGGACGTGGATGGACGAAGACGTCCCGGCAATGTTTCAGAAGATTGAAGTGAACGTGCATCAGGGGTCCAATGACAAATGGACCTGGTGTTTTTCGAACGGCAGCTCGCAGAAGGTCAAATGTGGCTGGCCCAGCGTCCGGACTCAGACCGTCACTGTAGATCCTGTGGCGCTTCAGCCGGTCCCTGGAAATCCCGAAGTGAAAACGAATCCAACAGCGCTGGCCTTGTCTGCTCGACAAATCAGTCGCAAGTTTACGTCGCGGGGTGGAGAAAACGAGCTGCGATTGATGCCTCGTCCATTGATGGAATTTAAGTCCGAAAAGAAAGGGATTTCCTACGGAGCGGTCTATGGCATGGCGAGCGGTACAAATCCTTCGGTGTTGCTCGTCCTGCAGGCGGAAAAGACGGATTCCGGAGAACGCTGGGTGTTTCGAGGAGTCCACATGACAGCGGACAAAGTGTTCCTGCTGTTTGACGGAAACTCCGTCTGGGAAGAACCGGAGCAGAGCCCATCTAAGGTTTCGACGTGGGGTTACTACTTTTCATTCCGTGATGCTCACATCAAATGACAGTTGGGCGGTGCATCGGCAAGCTCGCAAAATCGAGCGGCGTTAGCGCTCAAAGTACAGAGAGGGTTCCGCCGAAGAGAAGCTCAAAACACGCCCAATTTCTGTCTCATTGCAATACTTCACTCCGCAAGAAACAGTTCTTGTCGCCTTTAGGATTGTCACTCACTGCAGGTCGAAATCACTTCGTGCACGTAAAATAGTCACTGTTTTGCGTCAGATGATTCACGACTGGCGACCTGCACCCAGTAATGTTCGTTTGGCGTGCCTGTGCGGCCGGGGGCTCGGTCGCGTGACCACAATGTTTTTCCGGCAACTTCCAGATGCATTTCCGCGCTTCCGAGGCGGAATGCGGCGAACTGCCATTTGGCCATTTCGGGGGACGTGCCATGAGCTTCCACAAAAAGCAGAATTTCCGGATTCGTTCCATGAGCAAAAGCGAAAACGCATCCGTCAATGATGCCTTTCTTTTCGTCAGAATATCGCAGCACAGGAGTTTCAAGACATCGCAACTCAAAGCGAGAATTGCCCGGATCCCAGAATTCATGTGATTCGAATCGTCGAACCATGTCCTTCATTTGGCGCAGCCGAATTAGCGGACGATCACTGACCGTAGCACTATCAGAAAAATCCTGGAGCGCGAAATCGCTTTTCGCAGGAGTCCATTCCGGACGGGAATCTAACGTCATGGATACGAGTTCAGTGGACGTAAGAGTCCATGCGCTGATCCAAACTGTGTCCGTATCACTCCGTCGGAACAACTCCATCATCGCGATCGGCCGCCCTCCATCGCTCCAGGCCCATAAGGTTCCGGCTTCGTTGTCACGAGCCGGATCGCCAAATGACAACAAGGGATGTTCGCAGACTTTCAATACCTTCGCTGTCGTTGCTTTCGCAAGTGTCAATTCACACTTTACCACACGGGCGATGGCTTCTTTGATTCGAACGGACGTCTTCGGACTCGCCGTATCACTCGACTTCGAGCTTCCATCGGACTTCTCGTCAGTGTCGGTTGAGCCACTTATTTGCTGATGACCTCCGAACGTTAACAGGACGAAGGTGCTCGCGCCCAACACAAGACTTAGGGCGATTCGTGAGACAGAAGATGTAACTTTCATTGATCACTCCTCGGGCGTATTAAAATAAGCACCCATGCACTAGTTAGATGACAGAATCGCAGGAATCACAATCAGGGGACTAACGTCCCCCGCTCGCCTGGAACTCGGCGAGCCGCGAGACGTCAGTCTCCGGATACTGTTTCCGCAATCGAACGTTATGCCCCAAAACTTACTAATGGGTGCTTAGACTGGTACTTTCATTGAGCGATGAATCGATGTGTAGGCAGCAGAGAGCGACAAAGTTGTTTGGAATTGATTAAGAGTAAAATCGCCAGTCAGAGGCTGCGGTGCGCGACAAATAGCAATCTGTCGAAAAGTTGTTAAGGACAGATTCGATCTCGCCCCGTGCCAGCTCGCCTGGCACGAGCGGGAGATTTGTAGTTAGCCGACATGAACGAACATGATACCGCCCCGGTTGGCTTGTCCAACCGGACCGGAAAGTTTTTGCACCATGCAACATGAGCAACGCAGCGAAACTTGGCTTCCTGCCAGGCAAGCTGGGCAGGGGAGCAGTTGTGTCGATGTGGGCTACTAATTTCAAATCTTGCGTTCCTGCCAGGCAAGCCGGCAAGGGACGGAAGTTCAGTCGAGCGTTATCGAAATTGCAGAAAAACTGCCATTTGTCGCGCCCCCAGCCGGAGGCTTCCATCGCTATTGTTTTGGAAGCAGGGAACGAAACGACGGTTCACCAGGATCGCCGCGATAGGGAGCAATAAAATGCGGAGCGATTGCATCGCCGAAGACCATTGCCTCCGGTTTTTTCCAGACAGTGTTGTCATCCAATTTCGCCTCGAGTGAGTAGATAGACATTGGAAGCACCATGTATTCCCAGGAGACGACATCTGCTTTCTTGTGAATTTCTATCAGCAGACACGCCTCCGGATCAGTTGCGACCACATAGGTAAACAACGCGCCGTCAATGATCTCGCCATCTGGGTTCCCATATCGATATGTCGGGCGAGAGAGCATTCGAAGCACATGTGGACTTGGTTCGGAATTGGGCTCACGAAAACCGTCGATGATCTCGAAGCGAGCCGCCATCTGCTTGATCTGACTTAGTCGCAGAGCCGGATTATCCACGGGGACCGGAGCATCCGGCAGGATTTCGAATTTGCTGTACCGTGAGCTTGGTCGCCAGATTTTCTGATCGCCGCGCCGAAGTTCCAGTTCTCCTGGATACACGTCTGCAAATTCCTGCATCGCCAGACCATTCAGTTTCGCACCGTGAACGTAAATATGAGAAATCACGGCGGGGCGTTCGCCGGGACCGGTTGAGTAGACTGACATGAGACCGTCCGAGACATCGCCCAGCGGATTCGACCATCGCAGCAGTACTGATGCATCCAGGGTTGCCCGTTTCTCCGAATCACCATCCATGACTACCGTGTACTTCTTCATCGCATTCAGAATCAGCTCCTTTCTCGCTTTAGAGTGTTCGTCTTTGGGTGACGAATCATCTGAGTCAGCACTCGGCTTTGCGTTCGCGTCCTGTGCGGATACTCGGTCGATACCCGACACGGCAACGGCAATCAACACGAGTGTCAGCAGGACTGCTGTTCGAAGATTTGGCATTGTGAATCTTTCGTTCTGAGGATCAATCCGGTAAGGAAGTGCAGTGAAATTTGACGCATTACACTTTGACTTCTCTGGCTGCATCTCTCGAAGAGTATAGACATTATGTCTTTCCATCAAGCGACACAATGATCTATCCCCGCGATAGATTTCGTGAATCCGATCGTAGGTTGTGTGCAGCGCAGCGAAACACACCACAACGGTGCTCGTCGCGATGTCGATCGCGGCGTCGAAACATCACAAGCCAGAACGCGTGCGTTACGCACGCTACACGGTACGGATTCGAAATCCGGTTGTGGTGCTGGTCCGGAAAATCCCAATAGTGCGGCTTGCCGCTTTCGGCGATTGTTGCATCGGGCGACTTTCAGAATTTATTTTTGGTCGCGCCGGTTGCGTTTGTGGAGACTCGGTGAGTCCAGGTCAGGACCGGTTTCTGCTCCAGACGAAACGGCTTCTCAGCATCCTTGTCGTGAGCGAACCTGAGTGCCGAGGCTTGCTTCAGGAAATAAAATCTGAGCTTTTGAAGGTTGGCTTGATTTTATAGACATTTTGTCTACACTGATGCCGATCGAATCCGAATTGCTTTTGGTAAGGCAGGTTCCTATGACCACGCGATCGCAGTTTTTTGTTTTGCAGTGTGGCATGGTGCTGTTCTTTGCTGTTTTTTTTAGCAGTCCGGTTTCGGCTCAGTTGCTGAACAATGATTCAATCCGTGACGTTGATCTGCATGCGGGGCGAGTGCTGGCTGACTGGATTGATCAGAAGTCGCAGGCTCATTGGGATCAGGAAGGCGTAGCCTCGCCGATGCTGGTGGATGATGCCACGTTTCTCAGGCGGCTCTATCTGGATCTCACTGGCACGATTCCATCTGTTGCGACGGCTCGTGAGTTCCTCGAAAGTACCGATCCCTATAAGCGCGATATCGCCATTGAAGTGCTCTTGAAGGAGCCTCGTTCTGCAGAACATCTTGCTCGAGTCTGGCGGCGGATGATTGTTCCGACGGGAACTCCAAACGAGCCGATGGGAGAATCCATCGAGCCGTGGCTGAAGGATCAGTTTTTTCGCAATGTTCCCTACGACGAATTTGCAAAGACGCTGCTCACCGTGAAGACCGCAGATGCCAGTGATCCATCAAAGCCGTATGCCACGTCTGCCATCATGTTCTATCAGGCAGCCGGCGGAAATGCAGAAGGCGCGGCAGATTCAGCGACTCGCTTCTTTCTGGGAGTTCGGCTTGGCTGCGCGAAATGCCACAATCATCCGTTCGCCAATTGGAAACAGGAAGACTTCTGGGGCATGGCCGCGTTCTTTGCCGGCGTGCAAAACGGGACGGTCGAAGACAGCCCGCGAACCACGATCCGTCCGCAGGACAGCGATATAGAGTACGCAGCGAAATTGCTGTGGGAAGAAGAAACAAAGATCGAAGGCGCGTTGCCTCGACAAGTCTTTGCGGATTGGGTCATTTCAGAGCACAATCCCAACTTTGCAGCGACGGCCGTCAATCGAGTCTGGCAGCATCTGAACGGGCGGAGTCTGGCGGGAACGGTCGACGATCTGGATCAGGCGGATGCGGAGCAGCGAGCGATCCTGCTGGACGGTCTTGCCATGGAATTTGTGAAAAGCAAATACGACCTGCGTCATTTGATCAGCGCGATCTGTCGCAGCAAGTCGTATCAATGTAGTACGGTTTCGCCCGAACAACTAGGTGGCCAACTGAAGATGGCAGACGTGAGGCCCGTCAAGACGCTTTCACCCGAGCAGGTATTTGATGCGATGGAGCAAGCGTTGATGCTTCCGGTGGGACGAACAGATAACGCGGCCCGGTTTAATGGGCAGCGAATCGCAGTCGTGTCGCGAATGAACGAAGCCTTCAGCGATACTCCGGAAGATTTCAGTGCCGGAATTCCTCAGGCACTCATGATGATGAACGGGACTTTGATTTCTGAAGCGACGGATCTCCAGACCAGCAGAACTCTGCGAGCCGTCGTGGATGCTCCATTTTTGAAGGACGAAGATCGTCTGGAAACATTGTTCCTCGCCACGTTGACTCGACGGCCTTCCGAACATGAAAAGGAAGTCCTGCTCGCCAACGTGACGGCCGATGGCGCGGAACGCGGGACGGTGTTCGCTGACATCATGTGGGCGTTGTTGAATTCACCGGAGTTCGTTTTAAGTCGGTGATGTCTAACCTCGTTCCAGGGCTCCAGCCCTGGAACGCGATGAATGGAGGCTCCTGCCTCCCGGTAGCAGGTGAAGGCTGGAGCCTTCGGGGCAGTGTGTTCCGAGGCTGGAGCCTCGGAACAAGATGTTGGGGAGAGTTAACCATGTCACGCTTTGATCAATTCACACGACGCGATGTTGCTCGCATGTTGATGGCGAGTGCTGCTGGAGTTTCCCTGTCGGGCTGGATGCCCCGTCTGGCTGCGCAGTCGGAGACTGTGAAACAGAAAGGCCGAGCCTGTATTCTGTTGTGGATGGGTGGTGGTCCAAGTCAGCTGGATACATTTGATCCGAAGCCAGGTCACAAAAATGGCGGGCCGGTGAAAGCGATCGACACGGCAGTCCCCGGGATGCAGATCAGTGAGTACCTGCCGGGGCTTGCAAAGCAGGCGAAGGATCTGGTGCTCTTTCGAGGCATGACTTCTAAAGAAGGCGACCATGGTCGAGCCACACAGCTGATGCTGACGGGCTATCGACCGGTCGAAGCGGTGAACTATCCGGGCATTGGTTCCATGCTGGCGAAGGAACTCGCACCGCCGGATGGTGAGCTGCCTGGCTTTGTCAGTATTTCACCGTTTCGTTTCGGCGGTGTGGGTGGTCCGGGATTTCTCGGTCCGAAGTATGCTCCGCTGACCGTCAGTGGCAACAGCGCCGATCCGAACGCGCGAGCCGACTTGACTGTCGAAAACATGTTGCCTCCAGCGCATGTGACCCCTGGATCAATGAAGTCTCGTATCGACATGCTTCAGTTTCTTCAGCAGGAGTTTACGTCCAAAGTCGCGAGCGAAGCGGCAAAGGTGCATCAGGCCAACTACGATCGAGCGATCCGAATGGTGGAAACTCAGGGCCGTAATGCGTTCAAGCTCGATGAAGAACCCGAGGCCCTGCGCGACGCCTATGGCCGAAATCGGTTCGGTCAGGGATGCCTTTTGGCTCGGCGATTGGTCGAACGAGGCGTTCCTTTCGTCGAAGTTTCCCTGGCAAACTCCGGAAATGCGTTCGGCTGGGATACTCATACAGACAATTTTGCTCAGGTGAAGTCTCTCTGCGATGTTCTCGACCCTGCCTGGTCCGCTTTGATGAATGATCTGCGTGAACGCGGCCTGTTGGAGACGACGACCATTGTTTGGATGGGAGAATTCGGACGAACTCCGACAATCAACGAATCTGGCGGACGAGACCATTTTCCTCTGGCATGGTCAACAGTCATGGCGGGCGGGGGGCTCAAGGGCGGTCAGGTGATTGGCGACACCGGAAAAGCGGGCACGGAGGTCGTTAATCGTCCTGTGCAGGTGAAGGATTTCTATGCAACGATCTGCAAAGCGGTGGGAGTTGATCCGGCAAAGGAAAACATTTCGACCATCGGTCGACCCATTTCTCTGGCAGAAACCGGTGCTCAGCCGGTGACGGAAGTTTTAGCGGAAGCGTAAAGTAGGGTGATCGAATTGAAATTTGAAATTTGAAATTTGAAATTTCAAAAGCTGCATGAGAACAAACCTCCGACATTTTGCCGCAGCACTTCTGACCCTCGTGGCCAGTCGCTTTCTGCACGCGCAGACTTCGGAGCTCACGGCGATTGAAGCGACCAGCAAGGATGCGCCAACCGCCAATGTTACACCGGCCAATGTTTTGCCGGCCGACGCTCCGGCGGCAATGAGCAGCGAAGATCCTCCACTCAGCGCGTTCCTGTTGCTGGATGAGCGGCCGCTGCATCTGCAGTTTCAGATCACCATCGACGGCGTTTCGCTCAGTCAGGCTCGCGAAAATGGCGTACAGGAGTTGATCCGGAAGCTTGATACCAACGCTGACGGAAAACTCAGCCATGAAGAATTCCAAAAGTCTCCGCTGGTTCGAAAAGTCGCTCGGCCCAAAGCCGCAAAGTTCCTGAACTCACTCGGCACACAGCCGGATCTGAAAGTCGACGATATTCGAACACAGTTTGCGCGGGTCGCTGGTGGTGCGATGCTGTCCATTCGTGCTGACGCATCCACGGCACGGGACGATACGCTGATCTTTGATCTGATCGATTCAGACAAATCGGGGCTCGCTGATGCCGACGAGCTGGCTCGTGCCGAGGCGCGGTTGCGGCAGAAGGATTCCGACTACGACCAGTGTGTCAGCTTCGAAGAATTCCAACCGGTCATCATGAATCAGCAGCTTGTCGTCGCAAGTCTGCCGGAGGACGAACAGGCGAAGTCGGTGCTGTCGAACATGATGATTCAGTCTCAGTCATCGCGACAGCTACGTCCTGCGATGTTGAAGAAGTATGATCGCAACAACGACAAGCGGCTAACGGCTGATGAGCTGCACTGGTCTGTCGAGCTTTACGACCGCATGGATGCCAATCACGACGGAGACTTGAATTTCCACGAACTGCAGACTGCTCCTCAGGTGCCATTTGATCTGCAGGTTTCGGTCGAGTTGAATCCGAAGGACGATACAGTTCCGTCGATCTTGCTGTCTCAGTCGGCGATGGAAGCAGTGGCAGAAAGCACTCGCAATGACATGGTCACGATCAAAAGCACGGGCTTCCGACTGACGCTGGTGTCGCGCCGAAACGACCCGATCGAAGACGGCGTTGCGAACGCGATGCAGGGATTCAACGAACTGGATACCGATGCAAATGGTTACATTGATGTGACCGAAGCCAGCCAGCGAATTCGCATGCAGCGAGGCTTGTTCGACATGATCGACACAGATCGAGACGCCAAGATTTTTGGCCCGGAGATGAAGCAGTTTGTGTCGGTCGCAGGGATACCGGTCTCATCGACCTGTCGACTCAATGTGTACGACACAGGTTTCGGCTTCTTCCAGATCCTGGATACTAATTCCGACGGTCGGTTGTCGGCTCGCGAGATGAAGGACGTCTCGAAGTCGCTCGGCGCAATGGACCGCGACGGCACGCCGGGTTTGTCGCCGACAGAACCGACTCGCAACTACCGCATCGAGTTTACTCGGGGCAGTTTCGTTCTTTTTGGAAAGATCGAACCGCGCGGTATGCAGGCGACCGCAGCTCCCGTTTATGTCAGTCGAGTCGCTCAGGGGCCAGTTTGGTACCAGCGAATGGACCGAAACAACGACGGCGATTTAACGTGGGAAGAATTCCTCGGCTCACGCCGCGACTTCGATCGATTGGATGTCGACAAGGACCGGCTGATTGACCTGAAAGAAGCGGAGGCGGAAGGTGATTGAACGATGTGCATTTAGAAAAGTGAAGTTGTGCCTTTTCAGATTTCGAAACCCGAAACGTCAGTGAGGGATTGAGTTTTGGGTGATCGGCAGTGTGCCAAAAAATCCCTCGCTGACGCGTCGGGTTGTGATGGCGGTATCAATGAAAGGGGCAACGCCCAGGAAATTTACCTGGCTCAGCTCAACGGGCTGGGTACAGAGAAAAGTAAGCATCGTACGGAAAATAAGTGTCGCCTTTCGCTCCGCGAAAGCAACGTTTTCGCGTTCTTTCGCGGAGAGGTTGTGAATCTATTGTTTTCGTAGGGTGGGACCGGCGAGCATCGCGAGCGCCGGCCCACCATTCTCCGGCGTTGACAATGGTGGGCCGGCGCTTCGCTGGTCCCACCCTACATAAATTAACAGCCTCGGAGCGAAAGGCGACAATAGAAGGCCGCACGGTCCTAACTCACGTGAAACGAACATAGACCACTCAGAACAATTTAAGAATCAGAAACACCGTCGGAAAACTTCATGACAGATCAGGGTAACGGTGTGGCAGTGGCAGCCACTCGCACGGATTCGAAGGCGGATCTAGCGATCGTCGAGAAGCTGCGGGAAGCTCGGCAGCGAGTGCGTGAGCAGATGAAGAAGGTGGTCGTCGGGCAGGAAGGCATCGTCGATTCGATGCTGATCGGACTGCTGTGCCGTGGCCATGTGTTGCTGCATGGAGTGCCTGGACTCGGCAAGACGCTGATGGCTCGAACGCTGGCGACGACGTTGAATATGGACTTTCGTCGCATCCAGTTTACGCCCGACCTGATGCCGTCCGACATTACCGGGACGGACGTCATGGAAGAAGATCCGGCGACCGGTCGGCAGTCGCTGAAGTTTATGCAGGGACCGATCTTTACCAACTTTCTGCTGGCCGACGAAATCAATCGAACGCCTCCCAAGACTCAGGCAGCTCTGTTGCAGGCCATGCAGGAAAGTGAAATTTCAATCGGCCGTGAGACCTATAAACTCAAGCCGCCGTTCTTTGTCGTGGCGACTCAGAATCCGATCGAAATGGAAGGCACCTATCCACTGCCCGAAGCGCAGGTCGATCGATTCATGTTCAGCCTGAAGGTGAAGTACCCGACAGTTGATGAAGAGATCCAGATCATCAAAAGCACAACCAGCACACTGACTTCCAAAGCCGATCAGGTTCTGGCGGCCGACGAACTGATTCGTCTGCAGGAACTCATTCGAGGCGTCCCGGTGGCTGATTCTGTCATTCGTTACGCCGCGACGCTGACGGCGGCCACTCGTCCGGGCCAGGGAGTCGGCGGCCCGTCGCTGCACAAATACATCAGCTACGGAGCCAGCCCGCGTGCGTCGCAGTACGTCGTGCTGGGTGCTAAGGCTCGAGCAATCATCGAAGGCCGCTACCACGTCGACTTCGCCGACATCCGCGCGGTAGCTCATAACGTTTACCGACATCGACTGGTTCTGAATTTCCACGCCCGAGCCGATGGACTCGACGCAGATGCACTGATCGATCGGTTGCTGAAAGGTGTACCGGAAGGAAAATAACCCGAGCGGGAATGACCACTGACTCGTTTCCATTGACCAAAGCCTAATGACCAATGTTTGTCTTGCCGAACACTAAAAACTGAAAACTCTGCCCCATGCCCTCTGACCTTCAATCCTTCACATCACCCACGCTGTTTTCGAAGCTCGAAAGTTTCGAACTGCGCGCGCATGGGATTGTGGAAGGGTTTATGCATGGTTTACATCGGAGTCCATTCGTCGGGTTCAGTGTCGAGTTCAATTCGCATCGTGAATATGTCCCCGGGGACGATCTCAGACACGTCAACTGGAAACTGTATGCTCGGCAGAAGCGGCTGTACGTGAAGGAGTACGATGCTGAGACCAACATGAATTTGTATCTCATGCTGGACATCAGCGGTTCCATGACGTGTGCCAATACCGGCATCAGCAAACTGGACTATTCCAAGTCGCTGGCCGCTGCTCTCGCGCATCTGGCGTTGAAGCAGCACGATGCGGTGGGCATCACCTTGTTTGCCGACGAAGTTGTGGCTCATTTGCCTCCGAAGGCAAAGACTCATCAGCTGGAAGACATTCTGAGGACTATTCAGAACTCGAAGCCGCGACCAGTTTTGGACTCAAGCCGTTCGCTGCAGCAGTGTGCGGAACTGGCACGACATCGAGGAATCTGCGTGGTCATCAGCGACCTGTTTGATGATTTGCCGTCGCTGTTGACGGCCATTGAACTGATGCGGTTTCGGAATCATGAAGTCATTGTGTTTCATGTGCTCGATCGCTGGGAACGCGATCTTCCACTGGAAGGCAACATTCAGTTTCAGGACCTGGAGTCTGCGGGGAGTCTGACAACGTACGCGGATGGAGTGCGAGAAAAATACGTTCAGGCGGTGACTGAATGGCGAGAGCAACTTGATACCGAGTTTCGAAATCGGTCAGTGGAACGTGTCGAACTGGTGACGGATGAGCCACTGGATAAAGCGTTGTTGGATTATCTGGT
>JBDNHX010000143.1:0-3659 GCA_041688565.1 Planctomycetaceae bacterium | reverse complement strand
TGTTTGATCTTCGAAACGACGTCCGCCTGCCGTATGGAACGAACACTCACCGGACGATTTCGCCACGCATAAAATCCACTCCGACGAACTTCCAACACTTCGCACATTAAAGTAATCGGCCATTCTTCGCGGTGATCTTCGATGAACTGAAATCTCAGTTCTTTTCGTTGGCGAAGAAGGCCGTCGCTTCCTACTTCAATGAGCCCCTTGACTTAGGGTGCGTTGCAACGCGGCGCCCCCACGCTATGTTGTGGAACCCGTTCCGGGTTGAATCACTCGATTTTCCCCTCTCTTTTGGCTTTGCTGCTCACCGTATTGAAACACTTTTTTCTGTTGCCCGGGGGAACGACGGCTGATCCGTCGTCGTGAGCTTTCGAAGCTTTGTGAGGCGTCTCAAGAAAGATTCACTCTCTCGAAACTCACCCTGTTCCGCGGCCAGATTGGCAGCGAAAAGCAGTAGGTCTTCGCGTTCAGCATCGGGTTTTGCCAGAACAATCCTGATCAAGCCCAGCGCCGAGGACTTGTTTCCTGCCAGGACATGCACGTAGGCAAGCTGCTCCGCTTCCCTGACCGGAAAATCGGGGTCCATGAGAGCCTGTCTGCCTGCTGCGCCCAAAGTCGTCCAGCTCCACTCAGGCACAGTCTTACTGCCGTTCAGAGCCAGTAGAAGCCAATAGCGTTCTGATTTGGGAAGCTGACCTTCTTTGACCAGCCATCGATAATTTTCCACAGCCGCAGTCAGACTGCCTGAAAAAAGCAGTTGCTGAGCCAGAGAGGCGCGTATTTGCGGTGGAGAATCACCGAGGTCGACCAACCTCTGATAATATTCGGCTGCTGCCCGATGGTTTTCTCGAACCTGCTCAATCACAGCCAGTCTTTCCAGCAATTGCCGGTCTTCCTGCGTTCCTTGAGCGGAATCGTCAGCCATCGAGTCGGCCAGGACTTTCGCCTCGTCCAGCTTTTTGCCGGCGATCATCACGTCAATCATCAGAATCCGCTGGGCGGTCGTCAGCGTGGCGTAATCCGGCAGGTGCTGCAGCGCCTCGCTGGCTCTTCCTTGCTGTAGCAGCAGACCCGCGAATTCACACAGGATTTCCGGCTTGCAGGCGAACTCTTGAACCAGAACTTCAAAGTGTTCTACTCCGCGTTCCATATTTCCGGCATTGGCAGCACAGCGTGCCGTAGCCAACAGCAGCTCTTCCCGGCGGGACGTCGTCTGAGGAGACACTGGGGCGGCATCGTCTTTGGATTCTACACGTTGATCATGTGCATCGGATTTGTGCTCTTCCTTCAGCAATTGTTCATAGTAGCCCAAAGCTGACTGAAACTGCTTTGTGTCGGAGAACGCGTTCGCCAAGCGCATGCGCTGGGCCTGAGACAGATGGTCTGGCTGCACGCCAGCGACCAGCCATTGGATCACATCTTCTGCCCGTTGCAGCTTTAACATCACATCACAGGCCAGCAACTGAAGTTTCTCAATCGGTTGTTCCGATCGTAGTCGCTCAATCATCTGGACCGCGCGTCGTGTCAGTTCGGGATGAGGCTTGATTTGGCCGAGCATTGCTGCCAGCACAGCTTCCTCAAGGTTTTTGTCGTCCGTTGTTTTCGTCTGTTCAGGAAGCGTCACCAGAAGGGCAGTCGCCTCGTCGAATTGCTGATTCCAGACCAGCCCACGAGCCAGCAGCAGTTGGATTCGCTGTCGCTCTGGCCCTTCAGCAATTGTCGGCATCAGCTCACGCAGCACGGCAACCCCATCGGCAAACTGTGTGGTGGCAAACAGAGTCTGGGCTTCGGCAATCCGGAGATCGGACGTCATCTTGCCGGAGGCTTTGACTTGTGTCAGGAACTGAAGCAGTTCGTCCCATTTTTCATTAACAGAAAGCACGCTGATCATCATCAGAGCCGACTCTTCTGTCGTGGATGGGTCAGCAATCCCACGCATCACATCCAGCGCCTGTTGCAGCTTACCCGCCGTCAGCAGCACACCGGCTGTTTCGTTTGACAGGGACACATCACCCGGTTTTCGTGACAACACATTCCCCAGAATTTCACCGGCTTCTGGATATCGCTGCAGACCCACAAGACTCCTGGCCCGCAACAATTGGCTGTCGTCTGCTCCCGCGGTCGGCACCAGGCCGCGACTTTTGAGATTATCCAGAACACGGATGGCCGGCTCAAATTGCGCAATCTGAAACAGTGCTCCGGCCAATTCACTCAGCAGATCCGGATTGCTCTGAATTTGTTTCTGATTCTGCTCCAGGAAGGTGACCAGCAGACCAGGGGCCGTGGCCCGCTGAACGCTGCACACGGCCCAGATCAGTCGCTCTGAAGCCGCCTTCTCCTTCAGAGCACTCAACATCAGACTTTCTTCCAATTGCCGATCTTCAGCAGTGAGATCGGGGACAAGAGCCGTGAGGTCCGGGCGTGTCAGGAGTTCGAGCGCCACCGTCGTTCGAAACTGACTTCGATATTTGGTCTCGGCACATTTCCGGCAGAGTGTCAGTGCCTCCGCATACTGGCCGCTTTGCAAAAAGGCATCGGCCAGGCGTTCTTCTGCATCGGCAGACAAAGGCCCCCGTTTTGCAGCCCGCACCCAGACATTGGCCGCCTTGGAGAAACATGCGGACCAGTAGTAGCAGTCGCCGGCAAGCAGCAGCGATTCCACAGAATCGCTATGTCCCAAAACAATCTCGTCGCAGAGTGCCTCCGTCAGACTGAGATCATTGTCGGCCAACGCCACAAATGCTCGAATTCGCAGGCCTCCGGAAACAGTGCCGGATTGGTCCAGCCGGGTCAGGAAGTACTTGGCCAGTTTGGTTTGTTTGGATGCGAGACTGTGTCCCACGCATTCTTCGGCTTCCAGGGCCGTGAGTGACTCTCGGCTGCCCAGTTCATTCAGGAACGGAGTAACCTGTTCGGTTCGTGAACACTCACCCGCACAACGGATGGCCTGCAGCAGAAGTTGTGTGCCGGCTTTATCGGTGTCCCCGATTCGTGCCAGACACAAATCCAGTGCAGCATCCGCCCCGGACGAACCGCGAAGCGCATCCACTGCGAGAAGTAAAAACCCTTCGTTTTGAGGATCAAGTCGAGAGGCCACGTTTGCCACAACGGCACGATCTTCGGCCGTGCCGTGCTTCTCAAGCACTTTCAGAAGCAGGCTGAGCTCACCGAGTTGGGAAACCTGGACGTCCGGAACATCTTTGACCATGGCTGCGACGGCAGACTTCTGTGACTCAGAGAGCTCTGAGGCGTATGTCAGACGAGTCAGATAAACCTGTCGTTCATGCATGAAACAGAACATTGCGACGCCCAGCAAAACCATCGGACTCACCCAACGCAGAGTGGTCATGAACGGTGTTCTGATGCGTCGCCGCTGGCCGTGCGGAGTGAGTCTGACGGCCGACGCAAGTTTTGGCGTCGCCGTGAATTCGCGCAGGGCCATAAGGGTGCCGCGTCCCTGTTCCTCAAACTTTTTCACCACCAGAACGCGAGTCACCCCGGTCTCATTTTGAGGAGTCGCAGTTTTGATGGAACCCGTTCCTCGAACTGGCCCCAGAGGAGTGAAGACTTCAAAGCTCAAAAGTTCTTCTCCGACATCGGGCACATTGCCCGTCAGCAGGAGTTTCGATTTGTCGACGTCTGTCAGCGCACAACAC
>JBDNHX010000142.1:0-3715 GCA_041688565.1 Planctomycetaceae bacterium | reverse complement strand
ATCCACTTTGTCGAGCCCCTCAATGACCTCACCAATTGGCGTGAAACCCTGTGAGTCGAGGAACGCATTGTCGATGAAATTGATGAACACCTGAGTCGTGCGGGAGTTTGGCCCGGACGTCGCAAAGGTCATGTATCCGCGTTTGTTGCTTTGTTTCGCGCGGTCATCCGGGATGTGCTGCTTCCACTTTTCATTGGCCGCCGGATCACCACTGATTCCAAACTGCACCATGAAGTTTTCGACAACGCGAAAGAAACGGCATTCGTCGTAAAATCCAGCAGTCACCAGCTCATGAAATCGCTGTGCGCCGACCGGAGCCCAGTCTCGATGAACCAGCAAAACAAAATCGCCTGCCGAAGTTTCGAACTTCACCTTGTACGTTCCCGTGGTCGGTGCCAGCGCCTGAGTTTCTGATGTCGGCTCTACGGGCGGTGGCGGAATCACAGGGGGCTCGGACAGTTCCTTCTTTGTTTTTTCTACGTCCGCGAGAGAATCAAGAACGGAGCGTGGCTGGCTCTCGTTGGCCCCCGAGCATCCAATGAAGCAGCAAGCTGCAGACAGCAGAAGAAAGAAAGCAGTGTTTAAGGGCAGGCGAAAAAGCATTGCAGAAAGAATCCTGTGGAGAAGTTTGCGCCGTGAACGCAGCGCGGCCGAAGAACCGTGAATGGGTGAACCCAGAAATGTCATAAGCCTGCCCGCGTCAAATTCCTCTCAGGGAAGGCAGCGGAGCACGACCAGTAAAGGCTTGCCAGTGTTGTGGGCTTTTTGAAACGCCTGAAGCAGGTCATTATAAATCCAAAAACCGTGCTGCGTGACTTTTTGCTGATCTTCCCGAACTTTCTGATCCCGCGTTTTTTTCTGCGGAGCCGCCAGTTTAAGGGAAACGAGGGCCCCAAGGGTCAGAAAAATTATTGCATAACGCATCATGAATCGGTTTCCTCCGCCTTATGAACGTTAATTGCCCTTCATCTGCATATTTTGAAAAATTTCCCGTCGTTTCGCCACCCACCATGTCCACACAATACCTGATGCGCGAGAAGTTAAGAGTCAGGGCCACGGGTTTCTGCAGGAGCAGACGTCCACGGAACTGTCTCCATGGATCGCAGGGGTCGGCTGTGCAGGCGGAATTCGTCAGGAATTGAAACCGAAGTGGGCGGATTATGTTGGGTAGCGAACCTTTCCCCGTCTGATTCCCGGATTCCCTGGCAAACAGCATCTCCTCCTGGGTTTTTCTCAATCCGTTGAGAAGAATCATCCGAGTGAAGGACGAGATGACCTCTGTGCACCAGGGGGAGTCCTGCGCTCCGACTGGATGTTCGGAATAGGAAAAAGAGGCTGGCAGCAGGACGGGTTCTGCTGGAACGCCTCAAACCAGAAAATCGTGTCAGGGTCATTTGTACCGGTGAGTTTCTCAGGTCTGTCTGCAGTTAGGTAACAGCCCCATGCTATTGAATACATGGCTTTCAGCCGCTCGACGTCAGTTCAATTTGAAAACCAGCACACGACGAGTGGCTCGCACCGCCGCCGGCAATCCTGGCAGTGTCGAGTCGCTGGAAGTTCGTTCTCTGTTGACAGCGCTTGTGATCAATCCGGATACCAGGGCAGCCTTTACAAACGCTGCGGGCGGGATCGAGGTTGATAATGCCGACATGGTTGGCAAAGACGCCTTGGTCATCGAAGGCTTTACAATTTCCGCAACGTCGGGCGATGCGATCTCGATCAATCTCAGCGGGATCACGCTGAAGAGCCTCGCGATCGAATCGATTGTCGTCAGCCAGTACAGAACACTGGGGATGAATATCGATCTGGCCAACGTCACGGGCCTGCGTACGATTGCGATCGAAGATGTCAATGTGAGCGGAAGCCTCAGAGGCCTTGACCTGACTCTAAGAAACACCGACGTGTTTGCGATTACCGTCGATGATTCGACCATCGCCGGGATTCGTATCGATGCGATCGCGGGCTCTGATATTCAGAACGGTCTGATCACCGAATCCACGATCAATGGTGGTTCTGGTGTTGAAGGTATCCTGCTGAATGTAAACGCAGGCACGGCTGATAATTTTCACATTGAAAATAATCTTCGGATCGCGTCCGTAAATCGCGACTTTGTGCGAATCAATTCCACGAATGCTCCTGTGGATGGACTGACCATCCAGAACAATCAGATTGGCACAGTCACTCAAGGCGCCGGTCTGGTCTTTACGGCAGATGGCGACACTTTTGTTCAGCCAATGACGCTGACCAATAATTCCACTCAGGGCGAACTGATTCAGACATTTCAGTTTGATGTATCAGGCATTGGTCTGCAGTTCGACGACAATCCGGTGACAGGCAAACCGTTCACCGTTCAGGGCACATCCGGAACGCTGACGGGCCTGACATCGGCAGTGCTCAGCGCTAACAAGCGAGTGCTGACGCTCACATTTAACACAGATACAACGAATCCCGCCGCGGAAACATTTGCTCCGGGCGAAACCCTGCGATTTGTAATCGACGTCGACCTCGCCGGGCCACAGCCAGCCGCTATTTTTGGTGACGACCTGATCGGTGCGGATATTCGCGCGACTCTCACCGGCAATCGATCAATTGCCGGACAGATGATCGGTGATCCGAACAAACTGACGTCCTCAGAATTTGCGATTGGTCCACGGTCGGCCGGAACTACTCAGGGGATTTTAATTGATCTTACGAATTCGCCCGCGACCAATATGACCATTGCCAGCAACACGGTCCTTGGTGCGCCGGGCCATGCGTTGCAGATTGATGCCGACCGATACAGCGATGTGACAGGCGTCATTCGCGAGAACATCCTGAATGGAGCCGGGAGAGACGGTATCCGCCTCGATATGGAGGACAGTAACTTCACTGGAGCTGTCATTGATAACGAGATTCAGGGGAACGGTCAGAACGGGATTTCGGTGCTTCCTGTTGTGTCTCGGTCGGGCCGAGTCGAAGCTGTGCTCGATGCCAGTACGGTGATCGTGACATCTACCAATCACGGACTTTTGACGGGTGATCAGATCATCCTGCAGGGGCTTGTGAATGATGATCCGACAGTGAATCATCCGGGCAACGGTCTGCGGACCGTCACTCGAATTGACAATGACCGGTTTGCCCTTCGGTACCTTAATTCCTCCAACGTTCTGACTCCTGTCGACGGCACGGCCAATGGGGTTCGGTACGTTGGCGGCGGCACATGGTATGTGCCTGACTTCCAACCGGACGGATCAGCACGCGGTCTTGTCACCGTCGACATGCAGACGACAATTCCAACCGGAACTGTTCGCGCTGCAACGAATGCCAGCCTGGTCGTCATCACGTCGCCAGGCCACGGTCTGGTGACGGGCCAGTCGGTTCGAGTCAGCAATGTTGCCGGAAACACTGCGGCCAACGGCGTCAAGCGAATCACGGTCATCGATGCGAATCGGTTCCGCCTGAACGCAACAGCAGGAAACGGGATTTATGATACGTCTGCTGGCTTTGGCAGCTGGACAGCGAATGTGGTCACCGCCGCTTCAAATTCGGTAAATCCGTATATCACCTCGCCCGTCCATGGTCTGAAGACCGGCGACGAGATTCGAATTACGGGCGTTCTGGGAAATACGGCCGCCAATGGCACATTCAAAGTCACTGTGATCGATGCGAATCGATTCCGCGTTTCCGGAGTTGTTGGCAATGGGAATTACGGTGGTGGCGGCAATTGGGTGCGGCT
>JBDNHX010000141.1:0-39771 GCA_041688565.1 Planctomycetaceae bacterium | reverse complement strand
GCTGCAGTTGCCGTTGTGTTTGCTCGACGAGTTTCGCTGACGTCGGGAATTCTTGCAGGACTGCTTTGCAGTATCGATCCGCGATTGCGGGAATTTGCAGGCACATTTCTGACCGAAAACACCGCAACGCTCGCGTTCTCTCTGTTCGCCATCTCACTGTCCTGGTGTCTCAGCAGCAAGACCACTCGATCGGCGACCGTCTGCGGTCTCGCACTCAGTGTTCTGGTCCTTATCCGTTCTTTCTACGTCGCCTGGTATCCATTTCTCTGGATACTTGCAGCAGCCGTCTTGCCGTTCAGAATGCCTCCGTCTAATGATTCACGCCGTTCCAGATGGCAGCCTCTGTTTGCCTTCTGCATTGCCAGTTTGCTGCTGACCACCCCGTGGTGGATTCGTAACTGCCTGATTCTGGATGCGATGATGCCAACTGGCACTCAGGGAGGCATCGGAATAGCAGATGGCTTTAGCGATAGTGCCATGAAGAACTTTGGAAGCTGGACATCTCAGACAGCCAATCGCATTGCTGCCGAGATTCGCAAAGATCCTCAAATGCAGAATCTGTCCCCTATCGAGTTTGAAAAAGAACACAGTCGACGGGGATCTTCAGCTGCTCGAATCTGGATGCGGGAACATGCGTCCGATCTGCCTCAGCTGACCTGGTGGAAACTGTGTCGCCTGTGGGAATGCGGCAGTGTGCTGCATGGCGGACTTTTTGTCTGCATGCTCGCTGGAATGTTCCGAACACGATCCGAAATGCTGTCGCGGGTTATGTTTCTGCTTCTTCTGCTTAACTCGCTGACGGTGATGGCGACGTACCACACCTATGAGCGTTTCATGACACCATTTCGTCCTCTTGTGCATGGCTTCGCAGCGTGCGGCATTCAATGGTGTTTCGCCCTCCTGCTGAGGTTGTTCAGAAAGACCACGAAGTAGCTTTTTTCAGCAACGACGTGCTTCAGCATGAACCCCGAATGGCATGCGTTAGCAGCGTCTGCAATGACTCATTACCACAAAGAAAATGGGGAGCAACAGAACCTGTGTTGCCGACATGCGGCCTCCTATTGCTTCCGCTGAGTCGCATTGGCCGGATCGCGTTCCTGTCCCAGCAGTTCGTAATAACGCTGAACCAGGGAGTCGAATTCTTCAGGCACGGGTTCTCGGTCGATAGGGACCATCGCCCGGTCGGATTCTATTTTCAGAACTTCCTGATTAAGCCGTTGCTGCAACGACTGCATTTCGCCGAGCAACTGCGACTTGACCAGATCCCACTGCGGCATTGCCCCGTGCCGCTTGAACTCCGCTCGCATGGCTCGCGCCCGGTCGCGCACCTGAGCCACTCGGTTTCGCAGTTCAGGGTCGTCCAGCATCTCTTCAATATCGCGGAGCTGATCAGACCATTCACTGAATTCATCACCCGTCAGCGGCCGTGCGGCCGAGTTGTTCGCGATACTGCCGCCATTGCTTTCTCGTCCGCCGTTCATTAACGAAGACGAAGAACGCTTGCCCTGTCGAGCCTGTCCTTTCTGTGATTCTGACTGGCCGCTTTTTCCTTGTTCGACGCTTCCCTCTTTTTTCTCGCCGGATTGGCCCTTTTGATCACCATCCGATTGGGACTCTGACTGCTCACCGGGACTCATCTTCTCACCCGGTTCGCTGGAAGCGCCCGGTGCATTCTTTGACTCGCCACTCTGAGCGTCGGAAGATGGCTGCCCCGTTTCAGATTCTTTCGAGCCGGCCTGTTTTGAATCGCCTGTTCCCTCCGACGATTCATCGCCCGACTTTGTGGCGGCCCTGCTATTCTGACCGCCCTGTCCGGGGCGACGAGACTTTTGTGATTCACCTTTTTGTGCACTATCCGAGTCTGCAGCGCCCGGCTGAGAATTCTGCTCGCTTTCTGCCGCGCCTTCACGGTCGCCGTCCCTCTGCGCGGCAGTGCCTCGCTGACCGGGACGACGCGGTTCTTCCGGCACTTCACCGGTCGCAGCTTGAACTTCACCTGCCAGTTTCTTTGTGGCATCCTCCAGTTGCGACTGAGCTCTTCGCAATGATTCGGCCTCGCTGCCAAGCACGGAATCGGCGGCTTTATCGATGCCCTTCTGAAGCTGATTAATGCCACGCCGAGCTGCCTGTTCGGCTTCCATCGACTGCGACCACATGCCACGCCCGGCGAGGAACTCCGTGGCCTCGAGCGCCTCTTCCGGCCTTGAATCCTTCAGTTCACGCAGCGTGTCATAAAGCTTGTTCGACAGCAAAGGCTCGGTCTGTTCGGCTTGCTCGACCATTTGTTTTGTCTGTTCCACGACGCGATTCAGTCGATCACGCTGCTCTCCAAATTCCTTCTGCAGATCGTCCCGGTTGCGTTCGGATTTCAGGGACGGCTTTTTGTTCTTCTGGTCGTCGGTGGTGTCTCCGTTCAGCTGCTGAGCCAGTTTTTCCTGACGCGCGGCGAGCTCATTGGCCTGATCCCGCAGATCTCGGACAGCCTCGTTAAACTTCGACGACGTCTGGTTGCGGAAGTCTTCCTTCAGATCCTCAAACTGACGTTTGGCCCGAGTTCCTTCGGCAATGGCCTCGGCAAGTCGACCGGCATCCATCGCCTGCGATGCCTGCTGTACGTTTTCACGCGCTTCCTGCATCTGCCGCTTCATTTTCGATGTTTCAGGATTCTGCGGTTCAGTGGCCTGCTCCATGCGTTCGGCTAGTTCGTCGACGTCCCGCAGCATCTCACGCTGTTCTTCGCGAAGCCGTTTCAGCTCGCGCTCAATTTCCTGACGCTCGTTCTCAGTCGT
Source organism: Planctomycetaceae bacterium (assembly GCA_041688565.1). Taxonomy (GTDB): domain Bacteria; phylum Planctomycetota; class Planctomycetia; order Planctomycetales; family Planctomycetaceae; genus SXXK01. The sequence goes on along the minus strand of JBDNHX010000141.1, from coordinate 36,982 downwards.
TGCGGCTCGCAATTCAGATTCAAGCTGCTTGAGACGCTCATTGACCATCTGCTGACGGCGAGCAAGCTCCTTGAGGCGGTTCAGCACCTGCACCTGTTCGCGTTGCTGTTGCGTCTGTTCCCGCTGCTGTTGTTGAGCCTGCTTTTCGGATTCGTAGCGATTGCGGTTATTGTCCAGCTCCAGCTGTTTGAGTTGCTGCTCAGACGCACTGTTTCCGCCACTTCCACCACCGCCACCCTGTTGCTGTTGACGTACCTCGATTTCTGCGGCTCTCATTTTCAGCAGCGACTGTACCGCCGACTGTTGGGCTGGCATCGCATCGATCAAGCGGGCTCCCTCCGTGTCGTCACGGACATCTTCGAGCTTCTTGCGAGCGGCCGTCATCTCTTCCATCGCCCGCTTTGCAAGTTGTGTCATTTTCGGCTCACCATCCAACTTCGCAATTGCGTCTTCCAGCTGATCAATCGCCTGACCCTGGGACTCGGCAATGGTTTCGACGTTTTCGGTGAAGGAACCATTCCGACGACTCACTGCTTCCGTGCGGATCGTGTTCCATGTCGCCGAAATTATCTCCTTCTGAAGTTTCAATACACCATCGACCGCACTTCCCTGCTGTTCCTGCTGGCCTTGTTGCTGCTGCTGTTGTTCTCCGGCCTGCTGAGATTCACGAAAGATCTCCTCAAAGCGGCGGACTTCCGCAAACATCAGGTCTGAATAGCTCCGTCGCTCCGTACCATCGGCCGCAAGATCGCTCGCCCAGAATGAATAGGTCACGAGATCATCGGGCGCGGCGTTCAACTTTTCCAGCTCGATGCGATGGGCAATCCTCGCGTTTAAAATCGCCGCAGTGGTTTGGTTATTCGAAGCAGACGTCGCTGAGTCTGTTTCTTCTGGCGAACCTGTTTCGACTTTGAAGTCTGCATCGATTGCAGAAGACTGCGGCTTAACCGCGATGTCAGTTACCGTTCCGCCAGACAGTGAATATTGCACACCGAAATTCAGAAGCCCGAAGTCATCGCTGGCCGTGGCCTCAATGAGAAATTCCTGCAGCGGTGAGACGTTCGTGTCCTTGCCAGGGAAAGTGACTTTCAGGACGGGCGGTTCGTTGCGAGTCACCTTGATGGAGATTTGCTCTTCATCCGCCGGCGTCCGACCGTCCGCATCAATCAGATCGATAATCCATGCATTGGTTTCATGAAGATCAAGAGTGGTCTCCAAAATCTTTGCGTCGCCGGGATTCGGCGTCAGCCCAAGTGGAGCCCCGCCGTCTTTGGATCGCAATTCCGCGCGAGCCACGGGCTTGTTGAGAAACAACTGGAGTGAAACGGTTGAGCCTTCCGTTACTGTCAACCGCATGATGTCTTCCAGCACCTGCTGCGGCCGCTCGGCCCAGGCTGGCGGTGTAACCTGAGCATCAACACGTTCCAGTTTCGGACGCTGATACGTGGTGACTTTGAACGATGGCGAAATGAGCGGTTTGCTGGCACCAGCCTCGGTCTTTCGATTGTCTCCTTGACGCGGTTCGGTCTGGCTGTAGAGAACGCGATACGTCCCGTCGCCGGAGATTTCTTCCATCCGCGCCGCGAAGACACCGGAGTCCACAGTCTCGGTCATGGACATCTGGCGGATGTTGTTCTTCGAGTCCAGAAGTTCAAGTGCGGCATGCGTCGGAACGACACCGGGAAACTTTGCGACAACGGTCAAGGCGGAACCCAGCTCAAGTTCCGTATCGCCCGGTTCAATCACAAGTTCGGTGATTTGTGGGTTCGCCCGTTCGGGCTCTGCAGCACCACTGCGATCGGCTGATGGCAGCATGAGATCGCGACCATAACGACTGGCCGCCATGACGCTGGACACCATAATCGCAAAGGACAGAAAACTGAGCGTTGTCCATTTCATGATCTGTCGCCCAGGCACAGCGCTCGACCAGTCGCGCTGGGCTGCAAGTGCGTCGGCTTCCTGAATCGCAATGGCGGCCAGCACGGAAGGCGGATGTCCAACTCGATCGGCCACCTGCACAGCGGTGATCACGGCATCGTTGAGTTCCGGGTCGGCCTGTTCAATCAGTCGAGCGGCTTCTGTGCGGGACGGATTCTTGACGAAGACGCGGGCGAGAAAAATTCCCAGCAGAGTCGTCAGCAGGAGGACGACCACTTCCGGCCCGACGATGCCCTTCTGCCGAGGCAGCCAGAGCGTGACGGCGATGGCCGGTATCAGAAGCAGCAGCCAGCAGGCCGCCTGCCTTCGAAGTATCCGGAGCTTTTGCAATCGTCCGATTACAGAAGTGAGGCTGCGTTCCAGAACAGTTCCCGTCATTGTGATTCTCCCGACATCATTCCGCAGGCGTGAGACACCTCATTCTCGCCGTTTTGCGGCTCGTAATGCAAGGCGTAGACACAGGCAGCCTAAAATTCGGCCGGTGATCGGCGACGGTCGGTAAATCTTCGAAAGCGACGAGGCGGATTCCGATGCCCATCAACGATCGCTCGATCAATAAGTGGCTGATCGTTGCCTTTCGCTCCGTGAAAGAACGCTACTTTCGCGGAGCGAAAGGTGACACTTATTGATCGAACGAGACTAACGCTCGGGCATCATGCCGTACTTTCGCATTTTGTTGTACAGCGTAACACGACTGATTCCCAGATGCCGCGCGGTGTTTGTGCGGCTGAAGTTGTTGCTCAACAGAGCCTGTTCGATGATATCTTTTTCCGTCAGTTCAATGCGGTTCTCCAGAGATTCTCCGCGACGCACCGCAAAAAATGCGGTCACCGACGGATCATTCGCCGGGCCCGCGGTTCCTTCCACGACGTGAGTCGGCAGGGTATCCACCGTCATAATTCCATTCTGACTGTAGATCACCGCACTACGGATCGCGTTTTCCATTTCACGAACATTCCCCGGCCATGGATAGCTCAGCAGGCACTCGATAAAATCGGGAGCGATCTCGACGATGTCCACGCTGAGAATCGATGCATGATGATGCACAAAGAATCGGGCCAACGGTTCAATGTCCGGCAGACGTTTTCGCAGGGGCGGAAGTGTGAAGCTGAGAGTATTGAGTCGATAATAAAGGTCGGGCCGAAACCGACCGGATTCCACCAGCGGCTGCAGCTGAAGATTACTGGCCGCAATAATCCGGGCCTTCACGTGCAGAGTCTTATTGGACCCGACGGGTTCGAATTCGCCCTTCTCGATGACTCGCAGCAGTTTCACCTGCTGGTCAGGAGTCAGCACGTCGATTTCGTCAAGCAGAATAGTTCCGTTGCCGGCGACCAGAAATTTCCCATCCTTGTCGGCGTGAGCACTGGTGAACGCACCTTTGACGTGTCCAAACAGCTCGCTTTCAATCAGCTCCCCGGGCAACGCTCCGCAGGCGACGTGAAGAAACGGCTCATGGCTGCGAGTTGAGCTTTCGTGAATCAGACTGGCCAGATGTGTCTTGCCAGCACCTGTTTCGCCGATCAGCAAAATCGTGACGTTGTGCCGAGCCGCAACTTCCAGCCGCTTCAGCATGGTTCGCAGTTCTGGCGTGCGAGTCCGGAATCGATCGCACATGGCGCTCGATGCCGCAGCAGCTTCGGCCGGCGTTGATCGCTGAGGCTCATTGCTTGCAGGCACACTTGGCGGAGGTCGTAAAACGTTGGGAAGCAAATCGGGTCCGGCCGGTCGCTTGCCGGAACTCGTTGCGGTGTCGCGAGTCGATTTCGGCACCAGTTCTGGCGGAAAGGATTCGTCCTGAATGCTGGCAGATGTCTGAAAGCTGGGGGATGAAGGAGTCAGAATTTTTTCTACGAGCTCATGATAATTCTCATCGTGAGTCGACAGTTCGACGATGCGGGCGCAGTGCAGGACTTCTTCCGGAAGACTGTTGCGAGGCAATTGGCCGGGGACCGTCACCAGAATGCAGTCGCCTGACCTGACGTGACTGATGGCTGCGAAGGTGCGAGCCAGCTGCTGGGGCGCCGCCGATCGGATGTCGAACACCGCATAGTCGGGTCGATGGAGTTTCATCATCTGAGCGGCTTCGGAAAGCGAATAACATTCCATGAGCCGACATTGTCCGGCCATCAGCGTTCCTACACTGCGCAGAAATCCAGGGGATCCGCTGCAGATCAATACGACTTCAAGAGCCTTCACTACGGCACCTCGTGTTTTGTTCAATGTTGCTATCTGTCACCAGAGTTGATGCTCGAGACAGTGCTTTCCTGACAGAACAAAAACGGTGCCATACGATTCGGATGGGCGCAAACCAGATAAAACACTCATGTTTATGTGTTAACGGTGAGATACGCCGTTGTGAGTTGGCAACATTTGATGCCATCCGACAACGGTGCTGTGCGGATCTGGCGATTGAACTTTCCGGCGAACGCGGCCAGGGGTGCTCTGGGGCGGCGTTTGCTGGGGGGACAGCGGATGTGTAGAGGTACGGTGATTACCGAAACGCTTGGCGCGTTCCGCTACGGCGGGGGGTGGTGTGTTGCTGGAGGTGTTAGCAGACTTCTCACAGCATTGTAATCATTTTCCCGCCTGCAGCTGGGTGAAGGCTTATCGGCCCGTGCCAAACGGTGTACCCCGACGGAGTACCCTGATTGTAAGAATCGTATCGTGATACGTTTGATACGTTGCTCGGAACGGAGATCTGTGATGCAGACGATGAAGCGAACATTGGCAATGGGCTCGCATGTGGCCATTCGATTTCGTGTGGCTCTGCTGAGCGTCTGGCTGCTGACGGGCAGCGTAGGCAACACCGCTCCGGTGGGAATTGGCTGGACGCCGCACGGCACGCTGACAACTGCTGGCTACGTCGCGCCGGATGGAAACCTTATTCTGTTCGATGGCGGGTTGCTTGGCTGGACACCGCGGCCGGGCGTTTATCCGCATGCCTTGATTCCCGGCGCACCAATTGTGTTATTGCCTCAGGCTGCCGGTGATGTTTGGCCGACCGTGGTCACGGTTTCCCCAGCGAACAAACTGGTTCGCATTGTGAATGGTGGTGTCCCGCAGGTATTGCTTCCGGCGCATAACTTTCCGGTCGGGACCTATGTGGATCTTGTGCAGAACGGTCCGCAGTTTCTGGTACTTGCGGTCACCGCGACCGGCGATCTCTGGAGCGTCGATGCTCTGACAAATGTTGGCCACCGAATCAACAGCCCGGCGGAATCGTTTCCTTTCGGCTGCAATGTGTCGGCGGTTGCCGCGGGCGGACAATACCACGCGTTTGCAGTCGATCAGTTCGGAACGTTGCATTATTACTTCGGCGCTGCCGGAATCTGGACGTCCGTTGCCATCGGTGGCGGTTTAATTCCCGGAACACCCGTGGCGACGGACGTGTTTCCGATCGGACTGCCGCCCGTTCAACGCCTGAATGTGGCTGCGATTGATCCTGCCGGCAATCTTGTTCTGTGGAGCAAACCCACGGGGATGCCATGGTCGGCACCGGCAATCATCATGACCGGACAGGCGCCAGGTTCGCCGGTGGAAATTGGCAGCACGTCGTTTGGGCCGATGGTGTCCACAATCAGCGCGGCTGGGCAATGGAACGTCTGGATTCACGGGCCGATGACGGGCTGGACCGGCCATCTGGTGGGAGCCGGATTTATGTCGGGAGCCCCCATGGCTCTGGCTCCCGCCGTGGGCACGTTCTTCACGATCGATCCACTGGGCCGTCTGGTCTGTGCAAACTGGAGCGGGAGCGACTGGTCGACGGGGTACGCCTTGCCATCGCTTGAGTACGCTCTGCAGATGGTCAGCCGCGAGTTCATTCCGAATCCCGAACTGCCTCCGGCGACGGTCACGCTGATCAACACGGGCACAGATCCTATGGTCGTGCAGATTGTGGACCTGTTCAATCCACGCCAGCCACCCGAGGAAAAAATTCCGGCGGGAGGAGAACTCCAAATCCGGCTGGCTCGTGAATCAGGCGGAACGCTTCAGGAAGTGTTTCTTGTGCCCGGTCCGAATGGATTGATCGAACAGACGGCCAGTCATCCGATTCCTGCCGGGCAACGTTTCACACTGGCTCTGTGGTCCGAAAGAGAAACGTACCGCGTCCTGCCGTTTCGAGATGCGCCCAAGGGAGCTCCGAAGTCTGTGACTGAAGGCTTCAGTCGCCGGAGTCAGGTGAGTCTCGGGGTGATCCCGGTTCCCCCGGGCGAATTTCTGCAGGACAATGAGCAGCTGGATCTGATGCTTCTGGCCCGGCGACATCGGAACGCGGGCGCCGTAGTGAATTTTCCAAAGCCGACCGGGCAACCGTAGAAGCACAGCGTCACGTGAGACCACCCGCCTTGCGAAGGTGGGAGGGGCAACGCCGTTAAGGATTGTTGTAGCCGGATTCGTGAGAATTCGGGATCATGCAAAAACGGTTGTGACGGGGTCTGTGGATCGACTTCGTCCGGTTCTGGTGACCGCTACCTGCGGGGCGCTGGGATTAGTACAGATGGCAGTTTCCAGTCATACCGGTGCTGAAGTGCAGCGACCGCTTGCGATGGTGGTCATCCTTCGTCTGGTGAAGTGTAAGGTCCTCACGTTGCTGGTACTGCCTGGACTGCGCCGATGGCCTCGTCCGCGTCCTCTTTGTCGCCTGCATCCAATTCAGGAGCCTCTTGCTTTGGCTCCGCAGCCGGTTCATGGCTCAGCTCGATCAGCAATGGGAAATGATCGGAGCCGGTGAACTCCAGAATTTCAATTTCGACGACCCGAAAATCGTCCGAGTGAAAAATATAATCCGACCGATACCGCATGAACCACGATTTAGCATCATACGTGGAATAGAAACCACGCCCTTCGCGAGGATCGAGCAGATTGAACGCTTCTTAGGTGCGAATGGCAGGTAAGGGAAGATCCAGTAGACCTGAATCAGACAACAAACCACCAACATTGCCGCTAACCACTTCGCCACTGGGTGTCGAAGGAAGACTGCGATGATCGGCAACGTGGCAACGTAGACGCAGAGCAATTGCAGACGCGGGTAATCGCCAATCCGGACCCACCACCAATCGACCGGAATGAGTGGGGCGAATGCCGTGATGAACAGCAACCCACACCAAACCAGCATCAAGCACCAGCACCAAGCACCAGGTATACAGATGATTGTCGTCGAATGGGTTCATAATTGGTCCATGAGTTTACTGATCCGAAACCACAAATCCACGATCGGTGACCCGCAACACCGTGTGTTTTTCAACTCGAAGGGATTCATCGCGACCAGACAACGAAATCGTCGTTGGAAAGCATCGCGTCAATGTCACAATCGTTCGCGGTGTCAGCTCAACTTCCTCTTGCTGGTCGTTGGCGCGGAACACGACCGTTTGCGTTTCTCCCGATTCGTTCGTTAACTTCAACTGGAACGCGGCCGAACGCGGTCGTCCGAACATTTGTACTGCGTAATAAGTGACATTGTCGGTTGTCGCGACGGCAACGCCCGTTTCGGTCACGTACTCGGCGAGCATGTTTTCACGATGCGGCGGGGAGTTGATCCAGCCTTGCACGAACACGTCAATCAAACTTTTTTCCGTCACTTCGCCGCTATTCATGCGATAGGCGATGTTCTCGCGCACGACGCAGTAATCGTACCCTGCCGCCTCTGCCCTTTCTGCTGGCGTTGTGCCATCGGCGCGGTGCCCGTACTTGCCCGTCCGTGCCATAAACTCAGCGAATTGTTTTGCCGCCTGGGTCAAGCTTTCCTCCGGCTTGACCGCGCTAAGTTCGTTCGATTCACGGAAATCGTTGGTTCTTTGGATGATCGCCTGCTCGACGGCCTCAATCATGCCTCCATCCTGGCCACGTGCGACCGCGAATGTCGAGGCGACGATCAAAAGGCAGGATGAGATGCGAAGAGTATTTCGATTCGACATTGAATTCTCCAAATAGCGGCACTCGGATTCGTAAAGACATCTTGAGTGGTCAGGATCCACGCCGCTTCGACCCAATTCGTTTTAGCGGACTCCGCAACAACGAAAGAAATGATTCGCTGCGACGATCGCAACGACCTCGTTGGCAGGCATTCATTACGGCCTCCACGGCAAATAGAGTTCCGATTGGGAGGCACGATGCGGAATTTTTCAAATAAACCCGATGTTTTTTTTGTGGTTTCGGTAACCGCCGAACGCGACTCGGTCGGCGTTATTCGAGGAGAAAGGACATAAGCTTCCGCCGCGACTCGTATTTGCTGTGCGGTCAACCGTGATTCAGAGGTCTGTATTTTCTGAGGGCAGAGCGTCCATAGTGCTGGACCACCAGTCACACCGTTCGCCTTGAGTTTGTGCGGACCGTGAGCTAAGCATCGAGCGGAAAATAAGCGACGCCTTTCGCTCTGCGAAGGGTGCCAATACGCTGCTTTCCCGGAGCGAAAGGCGACTCTAAAACGCCGCACGATGCTAACAGTGAGTGTTCGATGTGAGTACACGAGGAACCAGTCCTTGCAATTATGACCGAGCATCAGGGACTCGTTTGCCTTGCCCACAACGCTCGAATCAAGCTGTGACAAAGCCCCAGCTCATCCAGTCTTCAGACTTCTTCGTGCGATTGAGGTCGGAATCGTCTGCGAACAGCCGCAGGACGAGACGGAAGTACGAGTCGAGGGAACTGATTGATCTGTGATCGGTCACTGTAGTTCGATATTCTCGACGCAGCGCACAGGCATGCCAAAAGCCGTTGTCGTTGACGCTTTGATTCCACCTCGATATCGAGGTTGCCGACCATCTCCATCATACGCATTGGCAACCACGTTGCTCGTCATTGTCAGCTACATGGGCGTGACGAGCCTGCTGCAAACGGGAGCCGGACTCGTGAAGTCGACGGCCTGCACGATCGCTTCGGCGACTTCGGCCACGGTCAGCCAAACCGTCGACGCTGGGCAGGCGATCGCATGGGCTGCCGATACGGAACTTGCCGGCAAACGAATAACAATCAAACATTTCTGCTTAGAGAGAGAATACCATGCGTTTTGGAATCATCGGACTGGTACTGCTTGTGCTAATCGTCTCGGCTCTGTTGCAGAACGTCTATATCGGCGGACTGATCCTGGTCGTCTTCGTGGTCTTACTGATCACGGGCAAGCTGTAGGCCGCGTCCCAAGCTGGTTCAGATTATAAAGCCGACCTGACAAAAATCGAGGGTCGGCTTTTTTACGATGTGTTGGTTTAACGGCAAGCCGCAGGCGACGGTTGGTGGCAGGCACTGCCGCCTGCGGCTTGCCATTGAACAACCCAACCAGAACCTACTCCTGGTTTGCACGAATCAAGTCGATAATTCCTTTTGGATTCGGCAACCGTCTGGCAACGACCTCGAGTTCGTCCTGGCCGGAACTGGAGATGCTGACGTCGCCGACGCGCAACAATCGCTGGAAAAACGTCTGGTCCAGTTGAATATTGCGAACGTCGCCGTGTTGTACCTCAGAAGTTTCACGCGAGACGAGTCCTCTTTGGTAAATGGTGCGGTCGTTGGTCACCGTCAACGTTGTAAATCGACTGAGCGAAATCCAGTATCCGACAACGCCGACGATCGCCAACATCGTGATCGCACAGACCCAGGTCAACAACGATGCCGACCCCAGAATCACCGTTTCGTCGAATGAATATCCAGCCACGGACAGGCCGGCGACCGACATGACCATCGCGAAGACGGCAATGAGAAACACGAGTCCCACGATCACGGTCGCGACGGGGCGCGCGCGAAACACGACCGGATGCACCTTCGCCAGGGTTCGTTCCTCTGGCTCGGTGGCCATGCGTTTTTTGTTCGCGTTCTTCTCGTCAACTTCGTGAACCGACGTCACAACAGCCGTCGGCATCTTAATCTCGAACAGTTTCTTGCAGCCCGGACAAATTACCGGCCCCGCAAGGTGGTCGATCGTGCTATCGACTTCGTGTTGGCAATATGGGCACTTCGTGGTGAGGACTTGCATGGGAGTTTGTTTCGAAATTGGAAGATACGAATGCTGATAACGCAACCCTCTGAAGATGATGCACGTCGCATACCGTTCAACCTTTGTTTAATCAAATGCCGTGTAGGACCAGCATGCGTTTTTCGGGAATCCACAGTGCCGCCGGTTTGTCACATGCACCGAAAGGCATAGATCGCCGCATCGGTTCGGATGAGCATGGTTCCGTCAGCGATGACTGGCGTCGCCATGACTCGTTCCTTGAAGTCGTGGGAACCCAGAACGCTCCAGTCGCGTCCGGCGCTCAGCACTGTGACAACGCCGCCTTCACTGATCAGGTACACCTTGCCATCGCCCGCCACAAGAGACGCATAATAATTACCACGCCCGATGGCGCGCCCCTGTTTCAGCATGTCGCCGTTGGTCGCATCCAAACTTGTGATGATGCCGCTGTCCTTGACCATATACAACACTCCCTCAAACACGACTGAGCTGGGCACGGTTGGCAGACTGCGATGCCAGGTCCAGTTGACATTTTCTGCCGGCAACGGGCCGCGAGTTCCCGGACGAATGGCGGCGGCAATGTTCTGCGCCCGCTCAAAGACCAGAGCGTGTTTTTCCCACTCGTTCTGATCGAGCGACTGATTCTGATCGAGATCGATTCGAAAGAAACGCTCCAGAATTGCATTCCCTTCAGGTAGCTCATCCTTTCCAACGGCCCCGTCGCCATTCTTATCGAACATCATAAGGGCCGTATCGAACGGTTCCATACGAATGCGTTCGTCGGCATCACCGCCTGGTGTCCACGTGGCGAAATAGATTTCTCCGTTCACGACAACCGGCGTACTGTCCACCAGGCGTGACAAACCATCAAACCACCACAGCTTCTGACCATCCGTGGGATTGTACGCGGCGAGCTGCAACGAACCGGCAATCAGCAGTTCCTCCCGACCGTGATTGTCGAAGACGACCGGCGTGGCGTAGCTGCGAGTCGCTTCCTCCCGTTTCGTTTTCCAAACGACTTGGCCCGTTTTTTGATCGAGTGCAATCAGAAAGCTGTCGACGTCGTGATCTTCGTTCAGAATCACCTTGTCCTGAATCAGGACAGGCGAACTGGAGGCACCAAACTCATCCTGAAACGGTCCCATCGGACGTTCCCACATAAGATTGCCGTCAAGGTCATAGCACAGCAGTCCATAGCTGCCGAAAAACGAAAACACCTGCGAACCATTGCAGGCGGGTGTCGAAGAAGCCGGACTGCCGACGGCATGAAAGGCTTCCAGCGTTGTTGCAGGCGCCACCTTTTTCCAGCGGACCGTCCCCGTGGTGCGATCCAGTGCGACGGTGGCCAGCTCTTTGGATTCAGCCACAAAGGTTGTGACGTAGACGGCATCGCCACAGATGCAGGGCGACGAAATCCCCGGCGGCAGTTCTGTTCGCCACAAGCGCGAAGGGCCGTCGCCAAATTCGGAAGGCAGAGTCATCCCCGCGGGAGCCACGCCGTGTTCTCTTCGAAACCATGCTCTCTCGTCGCCGGCTTTCACCGCGATGCTGTTGACAAACACGGCCGCCAAAATTGAGACAGAAACGAGAAGGCTCGATCGACGCTGCGAACAGTTCATGATCATGTTCCCTGAGAAATTGGACGATCGCCCGAGTGTAGCCGAACTGCGGTCCGCTTCGCAAACGCGAGCCACAGCGGCAGGCCAATGGCACTCGATTTGACAAAGTAGACGTCACTTGCCGAGTGACGAAGGCCGCTAAGGATCGCTCGATCAATAACTGTCTGATCGTTGCCTTTCGCCCCGGGAAAGAACGCTACTTTCGCGAAGCGAAAGGCGACAATTATTTATTGAACGAGACTAAATGCGGCCCTGGCATTGATCACTTGGAGAGTGACGGCTACGACAATCGCGAATCGACTGCCAGTGGGCGCAGCGCTGGAAGCTGATTGATGCCGAGACTTACGAAGCGTGAACTTCCAGACAGGTGAGTTCAGGAGTGCAACGCCAACGCATTGGATCTTTTGCGCCGATACCCCGTGAAACATGCATCGTAAGTTCGCCGAGACGAAACAGTCCGGAAACAAACTTCACGCCATAAATACTGGGCGAATAGACAGGGCCAATCAAGGGCAGGACCACCTGTCCGCCATGCGTGTGCCCGGACAACATCAGGTCATATCCGGAACGTTGAGCGAATCGATACTGGTCGGGCGAATGACTTAGCAGAATCCGGACATCACATCCAGCATCGCGCACCGCTGGCGGCGAATCTCCCATCCACGGACGTTCTGAACCTGCCAGTAGAACCTGATGATCGCCGACCTGAATGATGTCGCAGCTGCCCGTCACACATCGCCAGCCGGATGCGGACAGCGCAGCACGGATCGTTTCGTATTCAAATTTCCAGTCGTGATTTCCCAAAATAAAATAACACGGAGCAACGTCGGTCAATGGACGGAGCGTTTCCACCGCCACATCCAGCAGATCCATCTCGTCGATCAGATCACCGGTGAACACAAACATGTCCGGCTGCAAAGAAGCCGCTTTTGAAACCATGAATCGATAGAAGTCTTCACCCGGACAACCGATGAAGTGCAGGTCGGACAGATGGACAATTCGCAGTGGGCGACTCGCATGTCCTGGTTTTGACCGTGTCGGCAGATGAACTGATTTTGTGTTGATCTCCAAATGAAAGATCTCATTCCATGGCCACAGCTGTGACGGATGGCGACGAGGCCCTTTGATTCCCTCACGATGCGAATCATTAGCAGCTGTTTGAATCACATCGTGCAGTTCACGCTGATCGGCATGATGAAACTCGGCTCTGCGGAACCAGTGCCAGCGAATCATTCCCATCAACAGCGGGACGCAACCAGAGATTGTGCCAATCATCAGCCATTTCACAGCCGTCGACTGCTGAGAAAACGAAGCTCCACTGAGCAGGCTTTCGGGCGAAAAGCCCAGCAGCCATATTAAAAAAAATGGATATCCCAGAAGAGCAATATCATGCAGCGAACGAAATTTCCGCAGTGATATGGAACGGAATGGAAGTGCATGCGACCGATTCACGACCACGACCCACCATTCGGTATGCCCTGCAACACTTAGAAATGCCAGAAGCCAGCCGGTCAGCTGTTGCATGAATTTCTCGTCCCATCCATCCACGTCCGCTTTGATTCACACATCCGCTTCGGCACTCCAGAATGAATATTCATTCGGAAAACTCGCTCTGAATCTTCCGCAATAATGGCAGAAACCTGGCAAACGCTCGCGCTCGATGACTCAGCCGATGCTTGACCACCGAACTGAGCTGACCAAACGTTAGATGATACTCTGGAATCAGAAAATAGGGATCGTAGCCAAATCCACCTTCGCCGTTCGCTTCCCGCAGGATTCGGCCTCGGCACGTGCCTTCGCAGGCCACTCGAATATGCCCTGAGGGATCTGACAGCGCCACACTACAAATGTAGCCGGCACCGCGTTGTTCATCCGGCACGCCTGCCAGTTCGTCCATCAGCTTCTGATTGTTCTTTTCATCCGTCGCGTCCAGGCCACTGAAGCGAGCCGAATAAATACCAGGCGCGCCTTTCAACGCATCGACCTGCAGGCCGCTGTCTTCGCCAATGACCCAGCGATTCAGTTGACGCGCGACTTCGGACGCCTTCTTTGCGGCATTTTCGGCGAACGTAACACCGTCTTCTTCCACTTCCGGAACATCCGAAAACTGGGTCACAGGAATGACCTGAAATCCGGCGGGTGCCAGGATCTCGGAAACCTCCCGAGCCTTCTTTTGATTTCGGCTGGCGAGAACAATCGTATGTGGTGGACTCATGGAAATTGCGTGTCCGTGAAAGAAAAATCAGGAGCGCGACTGCACCGAAAGTTTCATGGCATCTCGAAAATCGGTTGACGGTTGGTAGCCCAGTTGGCGAACCGCCTTGTCGATGCTGTAGTCAAGATTCAGGCCAAGAAATTTGATTCGCGCACTGTTCAAAAGAGGAGCCTCCTGTTTTCCCAGCAGCTTCCACGTCGATTCCATCAGCTTCGCCAGAAACTTTGCGACTGGCAGCGGGACGACTTTCGACGGTCGTTTCAGACCGGCAGCATCACAGACGGTGTCGATAAATTCACGCTTGGTGACGGCTCGCGGATCGCGAATATTAAACACTTCGCCCACCACATTGTCCCGCTCTATGGCCAGCCAGATGGCTTCACAGAGGTTGCCGACGTAAGTGTTGTTCATCAGTTTGTCGACGGAGCCCAGAAACGCAAACTTGCCCGAGCGAAGTCGTTCCAGCAACCTAGGCAAAACCGTGCGATCGCGAGGCCCGTAGATGAATCCCGGACGCAGCACAACGGCGGGCAAGGCTCGCTGCTGAATGTAGTCGCAGACGAGCAGTTCCGATTCGACTTTTGTCAGCGTGTAACCATCAATTCCGACGGTGGACGGGCGAGTCGCTTCATCGGTGCCGTAATGATCGCGACCTTCATAAACGCCGAGCGAACTGATCTGAACCCACCGCTTCAGGTGTCCCGTCGCCAGCGCAGCGTCCAGCAGAGCCCGTGTGCCATCAACGTTGACGCGACGATATTCTTCGGTCGGACCCCAGTCTCCGACTTTTGCGGCGCAGTGAATCACGACCGTCACATCCTGACAGGCCGTCTTCAAGCTTTCAGGCTGATCGAGATCTCCCGTGGCCAGTTCGCATCCCCACCGACGAAGCAGCGATATGTCGGCGCCGGCACGGACAAGAGTTCGAACCTGCAGGCCTTTTTGCCGCGCCTGCTCGGCCACATGACTGCCAACGAGCCCCGTGGCACCGGTAATGAGCAGAATGTCCTGAGAAGAAAGTTGCACCAGAAAATTTCCCGCTGAGATTTCAGATTCGTTTTCGTGGCGAGGCTCGGTCTTTGGAAAAGACCGGACCTCAAAAAGAACCACGGGCGAAGTGTAGTGCCTGCTCGGCCAACTTCGAAACCATGCCGTATTTGAATTCGGTGGGACAGGCTTCCAGCCTGTCCTCGTGCTGATTTATGATTGTCTGGCTGGAAGCCTGACCTACGAAAATGTCTGGCTGGAAGCCTAACCTACGTGAATGGCTGACGTATTCACCAACCCGTTGGCTTTTGGCTGTTCATCGTAGAAGAAATTCGCCATCAGATGTTCCGCGCAGAACAAAAGAACCAGTAGGCCCATTAACACGGGAAAGATTTCCACGCCCAACCGTCCGACTCGCACGGCCCGTTGCAGTTCGGCCACATTATGAACGACGCTGACACGTTCATTTCCCACAATTTGCAGCAGGCGATCGTCACCGATGCGCGTCAGATTGGACTCTTCGTCGCGAAAGTTAACAGCAAACACAGCCTGGTAGGAACTTCGGGATTCAAAAGGCTTCACATGATAATGGCCAGGATCGACGGCATCGGTCAGCAAAACCGATGGTTGGTCCGGAGCCACGGTATCGCGAGTCTGACGCCCTTCCGGGCGCTGCAGAAGAAACTGTTCGAATCTCTGACTGGCGGGAACGGCCAGTTCGATGGCTTCTCCGGCAATGAAATTACGTCGCATGTTGTTCGCGCCGGTGACATGCTGCAGGATCTTGTCAGCCAGCATTACAAAACTCCAGCTGACGACAAAGTTATTCCATTGACTGCCGCCTTCGCGGAGATTGTCCATCGCGGAGGCGAACAGCAGGCAGCGACCCTTGCCGATTTTTCGTTCCAGAAGCGCAGGGAAGTCGCCCGGTCCGGCAAACGACAGCAGCACGACAGCATCCTTGTTTGGTTCCACCGCCCAGCGTCGATCAAATGCGACCGTGGCCAGTTCCGTGCTGGCCGCTTCGATGTTCACAAAGTCCTTCATGATCGGATGCTGAACATTGGCGATGCGAAGATGACCGGGCTCACTTCGGAAAGGCACACTGCGGATTGGCATTGCGGGCAACAGCGACTTAGCGGCGGGCACACTCCATGCGTCAGGCTGAATGCGATTGGATCCCGCGACAACAAATACACCACCGCCGGCTTCAGCAAAGGAACGCAGTCCAGCCCAGAGCGTTTCATCCGGGCGAGAACAGTTGACGACAAAAATCGCATCGTACGTGGAGAAATTCTGCCGGCTGACCTGAGCCGTCGCCACGCTCACACATTCACAATAAGGAGTCCCCAGCCGCTCCAGTTCTTCCGGCAAAAACACGTGGCGGAAATACTGGCTCTCTTCCACGCGGTCAGAAATCAGGAGGACTCGCGGCCGTGGCCGGATCCCGCAGGAAAAATAACGCATGTTATCATCGGGCAGCGGATCCTCAGACGTGAGCCGCACAAAGCCTTCCAGATAAGTCTGATTTCCGCCGATCCGAATGGCTGTCTGAACCTGTGCGATTCCGTTGTCGATTCGGACAATCTGTGGAGCACCAAAGCGGGCTTCGACGCCACTCTGATCCACCACGATGGTTTCAATGGTGGTCACCGTGGGCGCACCGACAGTGTTCGAGACGTTCATGGTCAGCACAAGATCGCGACCTGCCACAGTGGTTTCGTCCGACAGTCGTAATCGCGACACGGCCAGATTGATGGGCTGAGGTGCTGAGACGTCAACCAGATAAATCTGCAGCCAGTCGAACTGTTTTAAAAGGTCGGCAATGCCGCTTTCGTCCGGTTCGTGCCAGGCCGTTTTTGAGAAGTCACTGAAGACGTAGATCTCGCGCGCGAAGAAGTCTGCAGAGCCGCCCGTTCCTGATTCTTCCTGAACTCGTTTTCGATCATCGACCTGAGCCAGAATAGCATTCTTCAGGCGACGATTAAGCGTATCGGGCACCGCTGTCGTCTCGAGAGTGCTCAGCCGCGCACCGGCGCCGGCGAGATCGGCCTGAAATATGATGTCATCATCGATTCCGGCGCCCGACACGGCCGCTCGACTGCTGGCCGGAAAGCTGCCCAGGTGCGTTTTGATCGCGTCGTGTGCGTATTCAAGCCGGGTTTTATTCTCGTGGCGATACTTCATGCTGTAGCTCGTGTCGACGAGAAACACTGCGGCGACCGGGATGTTTTCGGTGGTCTCGGGTCGCGGTGATGTCAGCTCCGCACGGACTCGCACGCCCCACGGAACACCCACACTCAGCAATGCTGCCAGAAGTCCGCCGATCACACACCAGAGCCGGATCCGTCCGTGTTTTTCGCGAGCTTCGAAGGAGGCTGCAGAATGAGCCGATTGAACTTTCGTCAGCCAGAAATAAACCCCGACGGCTCCGAGGCCGACGATCGCAAGCGCCGTCCATTCCCACCAGCGAAGTCCATATCGCGCTGCCGGGAGCGACGGCCGAGCGATGGTGAGCACCAGCACGGCGATCAGCAACGAACGGAGGAGCAGCAGCAGCAGATGGCGAAGCTGCATGCGGCGAGCGTTCGAGGGTTGTCGGGCCTTGAGCAGACGCAGTGCGGGGAACTCAATCCTTTTCGGCTTTGCGCGCATGACCATGTGCAGGATGACCGGCACAGCGGCCAGCACCAATCCAATCATCAGACTGGCATTGATCAGCGTCATTCAAAAACCTGGTTCATCATGTTGCGGCAATAGGATACACGCGTCGAATGATACCGCTCGCAGCGTGTGAGTGACAAGCCGATGAGCATGGTGGCGGCCAGAGTGCTCCGGAAGCGCTCATTTCGAAAATCAAAAATCAAAAATCAACCCCTCGCCTCATTGATACGGGGCACGTTGGTGACACATAGGCGACACAGTCCGCTTGCAAAGTCGGTGGCTTTCTGTCATCGTTCCAGGAGTGGTTTGCGACGTCCCCTGGCAGGTTCTGAATCCTGATGGGAATCGCGGCTCGATTTCGGTCGCTATCACCCAAACACTGGTTTCGCTCGGTCGCCCGTTGCGTCGTTGAACATGAACGAAACACACAAACGTAAAGTGGACACCCGAGTTGTCGTGGAGACTCCCGAGGGCGTTGACTTTCAGTTTGTCATCGCTGGCCCGGGGACTCGTGCCTACGCATGGTTCCTGGATGGTCTCATAAAATTTGGGATCCTTGCTCTGGCCGGAACCGTCCTGTCTGTTCTTGGCGTATTTGGGGAGGCCGGGGCGAATGTGGTTCAGGGGCTGATGCTGCTGGCCGGTTTTTTGATGGACTGGTTCTACGGCAGTCTGTTTGAATCCTGGATGAACGGTCAGACGCCCGGAAAAAAATCGGCTGGGCTGCGCGTTGTCCGTACGAACGGAACCCCCGTTGATCTGACTAGTGCTATCGGTCGGAATTTCCTGCGCACCGCCGACATGCTGCCGTTTTGCTACACTGTCGGGCTGATCTCCATGCTGATGACACGCCGCATGCAGAGGCTTGGCGATCTTGTGTTTGACACAATGGTCATTGACGAGCGTCGGGAATGGATCAGCCGCACGGCCGGTCTGACTGCGACAGTGGAGCCGCTCGTTCGATCTGAATGTCCACGACGATTCAGCGTTCCGGATCGTACTTTGTCTGTGATTGAGCGCCTGTTTGAACCAGATCGAATTATTTCTGACGCTCGCCGTGAAGAAATCGCTCGTCCGTTGAGCGAAGCACTTCGCGCCCGCCTGGGTTATCAGGATCCTGCCCCTGATCCGCGAAATCCGCACACTTTTTTTCAGGCTCAGGGACGGAAACACACTCAGTTTATCCTGCGAGTTTTGAAGACGTTTTCTGATGATCCGGAAGGAGCACCAGCAGCGAAAAGTGTAGCTCAAAGCAGTCCTGCGGCCGTGGCGAAAAAGCAGCTGCCGGATCACCGATCCGCTCGCCGGGTGGCCACACGAAAATCGAGCTCTCTGGCAGAATCCGCGGACGACGAGATTGTGGATGTGGACGGGGAAGAGTTCTTTCACGCGATCCCGAATCCTGAGTCGGGAAGCAGTGGTTCCCGAAATCCCAGCGGAGGGTCCGCGTCGTGAATCGCGAACGATTTATCCGGGATCGCAGGCAGGACTGGCAGCAGTTTGAATCGCTTGTTGCTCGCTTGAAGACTACTCGACAGTCGAAATGGGCAAACGGAGACGTGACGGCGCTGTCGCGACTGTATCGGTCCATTTGTTATGACCTGTCCCTGGTGCAATCACGTGAATGGGGGGCACGGCTTGAGCAGTATCTGAACGACCTTGTCGCCCAGGGACACAATTGTCTCTATCGCTCACCGCCTCAGTCCGTACGTTCGGTGTGGGATTTTTTTGCTGTCGGATTTCCGCAGTTACTGCGTCGCCGTTACAAGCCCTTTCTGCTGGCATTGGCGTTGTTCCTGGTGCCGCTGCTGGCATCAGTCTGGGTTGGCTACGCACGGCCGGAGCTGGCTGAACTGGTGGCCGGGAAAGAGCAGATCGACCAGGCCATCGAAAGTTACAGCAAGGACATGTACACGTCTGCTGATTCACGCTATTCCGGCGAACGCAGCCGGATGTTCGGATTCTACGTCAACAACAACACGGGGATTGCCTTCAAAGCGTTTGCCATGGGTGTGTTGGTGGGAATTGGAACCTGCTACGTTCTGATCACCAACGGAATTTCGATTGGGATCATCAAAGGCGCGATTCTGGCCGAGGGCAATCCGACAGCAGACAACTTCTTCAGCTTCATTATTTCGCATGGAGCGTTTGAGCTGACTGCGATCGTCATTGCGGGCGCCGGCGGGCTTGTGCTGGCTCAGGGAATACTCATGCCCGGCCAACGGACTCGCGGCGATTCGCTCAGATTTCATGGAACGGAAGCATTGAAGCTGGCGCTGGGCGCCGGCGGGATGCTGTTCGTTGCGGCGATGCTGGAAGGCTATTTTTCACCGCTGCCAATTCCTTCGATCATCAAGTACAGCGTTGGGTCGTGTCTTTGGCTGCTCGTCGTTGTTTACCTGACCGTGTCTGGCCGGGAGCGAACAACATCATGAAAGTGGAAGAGTGCATTGTGTCTGTCGAACGCCGCACTTTTGGCGGTTGTCTTGACCTGGCTTTTGTGTTTGGCAGGGAGTTTGCGGGGCCGCTGTTTCGGCTGTGGCTTTTGTGCGCGATTCCGTCGTGTGCGGTTGTCTGGCTGATCGTGTCGCGTACGACCGACATGCTGATTCCTTCGATCATGGTGTTTATGTTCTTCAGTGCGATCTTCAATTCTCTGCTGGTGGCCTGTATGGGGCCGCAGGTTTTTGGAGTTCCCATTTCTGTACGTGCGGCGGTTCGGGCGTGGCGCCATCGATTCTGGGGTTGGCTGCTGCTGACCTTTGTGACTCGCGTGTTTCAGTTTCTATCCGGATTCTGCCTGATCTTCCCCAGCGTTTTTGTTACCGCTTTCGCAGGGCATGTTCCGGAGGTCCTGTTACTGGAACAGGCAAAACTGAACTCCGTGATTACTCGTTTGAACTGGTTATCCGGCGGCGGTGGATATAGCCGAAATGTCGGACGCGTCGCGGCCCTCTTTGCTTACTGGGCGGTCATGTCGTTTGGAATGTTTTTGCTGATGGATTTTTTGTTGACCGTACTCTTCAATCGACCCATCTTTTTCGGCATCGTCTTTGAAGACAGTCGAGACGGGCAGGATGTTTTTCTTCAGCTGACTCATGATGACCCGGCATTTCTGACAACCATTCAACTGGCCATGTGGCTGCCTTATCCCATCATTCGCCTGACATGGTTCTTCTGTTATCTCGACCAGCGGATTCGCAACGAGTGCTGGGATCTGCAGCTGCAGTATCGCGCTGAGGCCGTTCGCCTGGAGGAGCTGGCATGAGGATGTTCGACCTTCAGCCGATCCGACCGTTGCTTTCTGTCTGCCTCGGTTTATTGCTTCTGGTATACCTTACATCGGGAATTGGTCCTGCGCAGGGCATGACAATGCAGCCGCTTGCCATGCAGGAGGGTTCGCTTCTTTCGGACGACGCCATTGACAGTGTGGGCGAGCAGGTGATGAACGGAAACGAATTCCGTTCTGTGCGACGCCGGGTTCTGGAACAGTTGCCGGAGGTGGATGTCGACAAAGGATTCTTGTGGAGTTCTCTTGGATGGTTCGGTGACCGACTTGGGGATGTGTTCGGCGCGATTTTCGATTTCTTCCGCTGGCTGTTCAGCGGTCTGCGGTCTCCATCGGCGGGTTCAGTGCCGCCCGCATCACCCAGCACGGCGAGCGAGTTTGGCGACTTTTCGCAGTTGTTGCCTGCTCTGGCGATTGTTGCAATAGTGGCCGTGCTGATTGTGATCATCGCCATGGTGATAAAATCCGTGGATGCGAAGAAGCAACGCAAGGACAGTCTGCTGAGCGATCTGGCGGATGTGCTTTCGGATGTCGTAACGCCGCCGGGAGAGTTGGCTGCGTCGACTTATGAATCCCGTGCGATTGCCCTGTCGTCAGATGGAAATTATCGGGCTGCGATTCGGGAACTACTGCTGGGGAGCATGAGTTGGATCGAACGAGCCGGCCTGATTCGTTATCGAAAAGGTTTGACGAATCGGGACTATCTGCGAGCCGTCTGGCGTCGTCAGGACAAACGCAATGCGTATTTGACCACGGCGTCTCAGTTTGAATTTGTGTATTTCGGTCGGCGGACGCCGACGTCGGAAATGTTTCAACTTTGTCTGGCCAGTTTTCGGGGAGCCTTCCATGAAGAAGAAACGCCGACTGCTGCAGTCTGATTTGTTCTGGGGGCTTGGAGCAGCCTTGCTGGTCCTGCTGCAGTTCTGGTGGCTGCCCGGTGAAGACGGGGCTGCGGCGGACAGCTACAGCACGACTGTCGATGGAAAGCTGGGACTGTTTCGAACTCTGAACGAACTGTTTCCTGTTGTGGAACGCGATGCAATCAAAGTGGCGCCGGACGAACCGGCCACGATGATTTTGATTGCACCGGATCGCTATCCCAATGAAGAGGAACAGCAGCAGCTTTACGAATTCGTTTACAACGGCGGCGATCTGCTGTTTGCCCCTAACTGGCTGAGTCGCGACTGGACCGACCCTCCAAGTGCAGGACCGTCCGTTTCTATTCCCAGTTTAGGCATTAAGTTCGATTACCGCCCCGACACGGACGTCGCCACCGCAAGCTCTCTCATAGTGACTCCCGGACCGGCAACCTCGTCGAACCCGGCGACTGCGTCTGCGGATCCTATAGACGGCATAGCGGAAAAAACAATGCCCGATGCTTCGAATGAAGCATCGAAAAATGACGCATCGGAAAAGGTTCCCGTCGATCCGACCGCAACACCCGTTGCTCCAGCTGTCCCGGCGACGGTTGAAGAGGATAAACCTCATGGCGAAGAGATTACTGCGACAAGCTCACTGGTGAATGAGCCGGTGAATTTTCTCAGCACGGCGACCCTGATTCTGCCCATACATCTGACAACAGAAGCCCTTGTGACCTCGGCCGGCGGCGAAGTGCAGGCGGCCACATGGACGATGGGTTACGGGCGAGTCCTTGTTTGTTCAAGTGCCGATTTGTTCTCGAATCGGAGCATGCTTTTTAAGGGGTCACGCAGGCTGGCTGTGCGTCTGGTGGAGCGTTGCGCCGCGAATACGGAAAGCGAACTGGAAACTTACGAGCCGAAGATTGTGATCAGCGAATATTTTAATGCGAGCGACTCGTTTCAAAATACCGGAATTCTGTTCAGCCCGGCCCTGCGGATCGGAACACTGCAGCTGCTGCTGGTGGCCGTGCTTGGAATCTGGATGGCGTTTCATCGCTTCGGCCCGGCTATCGAAGTCACAAATGCGCAGCGACGAACCCTGACAGAGAGTGCTCAAGCTGTCGGCAACCTGCAATATCGTCTGTCCGACGGGGGCGTGGTGGTCAAAGGTTATATGGACTACATCAGCAGTCAACTGCGGCGTCGCTATGGAAGCCTGTTGCGACTTGACCAGCATGATCTGATCGCCAGTCGAACCGGGCTGGATGTTCAGGAAGTCCGCGACAGTCTCAATGAGGCTCGGCAGATGGCGGATGCTCCGCAGGTGTCTCGGGCAAAAGCGGCCAGCATGCTTCGCTGGCTGGCAAAGCTGCAGCAGCGACTCTCCGGAAATCGCGGCTCACCGTAAATGTCTTTGAACAGGCGCCGCGATTTGGCGGCAACAGGCACGGCGAAGCTGACACGTTTCGTATTTTTCGTTCTTCTTCAACTGTCATCACCGACTGTAACATCACCAACTGTAATAAGTGCGTCTACTATGGAACTGAGCGAAGTTAAGCGGCTGTTCGACGATGTTGTTGAGCAGATTGGAAAGGTCATCATTGGCCAGATCGACCTTGTCGAGGGGGTTGTCATTGCCCTGTTCGCCGAGGGCAGTGTTTTGATCGAAGGTCCGCCAGGGCTGGGAAAAACACTGCTGGTTAATGTGTTGTCAAAAACGGTGTCCTGCCAGTTTCGCCGAGTGCAGTTTACGCCCGACCTGATGCCCTCGGATCTGACCGGGCACAGCATTTACGACATGAAACAGCAGGCGTTCAGTTTTAATCCCGGACCCGTTTTTACAAACATCCTGCTGACC
Source organism: Planctomycetaceae bacterium (assembly GCA_041688565.1). Lineage (GTDB taxonomy): Bacteria > Planctomycetota > Planctomycetia > Planctomycetales > Planctomycetaceae > SXXK01. The sequence continues at coordinate 13,604 of JBDNHX010000141.1, read as the reverse complement.
GACGAAATCAACCGTTCTCCTCCCAAGACACAGTCGGCGCTGCTGGAAGTGATGCAGGAACAGCAGGTCAGCGTAGACGGAAAAACGCACATTCTGCAGCGGCCGTTTCTTGTCATCGCCACTCAGAATCCCATTGAACACGAAGGCACCTATCCGCTGCCGGAAGCTCAGGTGGACCGCTTTATGTTCAAGCTGCTGGTCGACTATCCGCCTCCGGCCGACGAAGTGGAAATCCTGCAGCACTATGCGTCCGGAAAAGATCCGCGGCGTCTGGGAGACTTTGATCTGAAGACGGTCCTGACGACGGAAGATGTGCTCATGATTCAGCAGGTCGTGAAGCAGGTGATTGTGGAACCGAAAATTTTGAAATACATCGTCGATATTCTCGATGCATCCAGAAAATGGGGTTCTGTCACCCTCGGCCCCAGTCCGCGTGCCGGAGTCAATCTGTTGTTGGCATCACGAACAATGGCGGCCAGTCGTGGACGCGATTTCGTGACCCCGGATGACGTGAAGGAACTGGTTCCCTGGGTCCTGCGGCATCGGCTGAGACTGCGGCCGGAAGCGGAGCTGGAAGGCAGCACGCCGGATGAAACCATTCGGGCGATTCTGGACAGCGTGGAGGCTCCGAAGTCATGATCCCGACTCAGCGACTTGTGCTGATTGCTGCGGTTCTTTCGTTGCCGCTGATGACGGCCGGACTGAACCGTTCCGCGGCAGACGTCGCTCTGCTGCTGAACCTTGTGTTGGTCGCCGTGGCCTGCGTAGATTTATTGATCAGCCCCAATCCGAGTGCGCTGGCCATTCATCGGGACGTTTCGGAGGTGCTCAGCGTCGGTGCGTCCAACCCGGCCACGTTGACGGTTCGCAATCGGTCGCGCGTTCCGCTGGCGATCACACTGCACGACGATCCGGGAGTCCTTTGTGAAACGGACCGGTTGCCGCAAACCGTCCTCGTGGGACCTGGGAAAGAGACAATCGTTCATTATGCAGTCCGGCCCAATCGACGCGGTGCCTCGGAGATGCCAGCCGTGCATCTTCGCTATCGGACTCGCCTGGGTCTGTGGATGCGTCAGCAGATTCGCCCGTTGAAAACGCCCATTCGGATCTATCCGGATATTCGAGCCGTGTATCGTTATGAATTGATGGCTCGCCAGAATCGCCTTTCGGAAATTGGCGTGCGGATGGTTCGAATGCCGGGCCAGGGACGTGAATTTGAGCGACTTCGTGAATTTCGATACGGTGATGAAATTCGCCAGATTGACTGGAAGGCCACCGCTCGCCAGCGGCAGCTGATCAGTCGAGAATTCAATGTCGAACGGAATCAGAACATCGTGATTATGGTCGACTGCGGTCGCTTCATGCGAAATGAGACCGAAGGCATTTCGTATCTCGACCGAGCCCTGAACTCGGCCATCATGCTCAGCTACATTGCGCTTGGTCAGGGCGACAATGTTTCCCTGCTGGCGTTTTCGAACAAGATCGAACGATTCATCAGGCCAGTGCGGGGCAAGCCGGGGATTCAGTCCATTCTGCGATCCACTTATGACATTCAGGCGTCGACGAACGTCTCCGACTACAGCATGGCGCTTGAGTATCTGACACGAGTGCAGCGGAAACGCGCCTTGATCGTGCTCATCACATTTGTCACCGACGAACTTCAGCTGCGGGTCATTGGTGAAAACCTGAAGCTGCGGTCGTTGCCGTATCTGCCCCTGTGCGTTGTGCTGCAGGATGTCGGACTGCGAGCCATGGCGGACCGCGTGCCGGAGACCGATCTGGACGCCTACCACACGGCCGCGGCGGCTCAGGTTCTGACCGGCCAGTCGCATGAGGCCGCGTCTCTTCGGGAAGCCGGCATTATGCTGATCGATACGCCACCGGACCTGCTGACTGAGAAACTCATCAACGAGTATCTCAGTATCAAAGCACGCAACCTGATGTAGCAATCGAAGTTTCGATTTTTGATTTTCGATCTGAAATTTTAGATTTTAAATTTCAAATGTCATGGCACTGCGTCAGTTTCGCAGATGCTGTGGGCGATCAGCTGGCACGCATCACAGCTTGTGCGGGGCCGAGATGGCCGGAGGTGAATTCGGCGAGCAGAGAATAGACCGTGTCTTCGGTGATGTGAGTTTCCGGCGACGTTTCATGGATGACTCGCAGCAACGCACACAGTCGGGACATGCGCGCCGCATTGCCCACGGAAGTCAGCGAAATTGCCCGCACCGCCGATTCGTCCACGCTGAATTCGCGGATTGCCTGATGCCCGATCAATGAACGCACAAAATTGGAAGATTCAGTCGTGTCCAGATCCGACAGCAGCACCGGCACCAGCGCGTCACCGTTGAACTCCGCGGGAAGCGGACTGTCAGAAGCCAGCAGTACCGTCAGCATGCTGCTGCACTGGGTGCTCATGGCTTTCAGGATTCGCAGGAGCATGCTCAGATCGCCGGCCGCCCGATGAAAATCGTCCAGCAGCGCCACGGTCTGAATTCCACAGCGAGCCCGTCCGCAAAGTTCGTCACGCAGCAGCGTCAGAATTTCGTGCCGACGCATGGTTGGTTTCGTTCGGACCGCAAGGCCTTCGACAACCTGCCGCAGCGCCGATTCTTCGTCTATTCCGCTCAGCGTCAGAGAAACCACCATGGTGCCGGTGCGAGTGATTTCTTCCTGGAGTCTGGAAAGGATTCGCGAACGACCACTGCCGTCCGGGCCCCGGACGAGCCCCAGAGGTTCGTGATTTTCAACGATGTACAGAAGACGGCTGAGGGCTTCGAGGTGAACTGAACTGTCGAAGAACCATTCTGGCTGCGTCTTCTGTCCGAACATTTCGGAATCCTCCGGTCTCGTGGTAAGGAATCTGTTGCTTGTGACAAAGGTCCGAAGACCGTCTCCCTGCTACAATCGGCAGAATCAGCGTGATTGATCCAGACAAATCGTGGTAATCTGCGGCTGGCTCAGAACTGGCAAAAGGAAACTCTGAGTCACCTTGCCACTTCGGCCACTTGACAGTCGCGTCGGCAACTCATGCAATTCGCCCATCTTTTAGTCTCTCCACGTGTTCACGGTCCCCAATTCCATGTCAGAACTGACCTATCGTTCCGCCGGCGTCGATCTTGAACTGTACGAGCAGGGCATGCAGAAGCTGCCGAAGCTGATGCAAAAGACATTTACTCCAGGAGTTATGGAGCTTCCGGGAGGCTTCGCCGGGCTGTTTCGCCTCAACGCGGAAAAGCAGTGGAAAGACCCAGTGCTGGTCTCTGGCACCGACGGCGTGGGCACGAAAATCAAGGTTGCGATTCACGCCGGCAGATATAACACGATCGGGATCGACCTGGTCGGCATGTGTGTCAATGACTGCCTGTGCCTTGGGGCTCATCCATTGTTTTTCCTCGACTACGTCGCGCTCGGCAAGGACGACCCAAATCTGCTTGAACAACTGGTCAGCGGCGTCAGCGACGGCTGCTGCCAGGCTGGAGCCGCTCTGCTCGGCGGCGAAACGGCCATCATGCCTGACCTCTATGCCGCTGGTGATTTTGACATGGCGGGCTTCTGCGTCGGCGTTGTAGAACGTGAAGATCTTGTCGATGGTCGGTATCGAGTTGTCCCCGGGGATGTTCTGATCGGCGTGCCTTCGTCCGGCTTTCATTCCAACGGATACAGCCTTGTTCGAAAGGTCGTGTTTGAACACGCGGGCCTGAATGTCAATGATGCTGTTGCGGAACTTGGAATGACCGTGGGTGATGCGTTGCTCACGCCAACCCGAATTTATGCCGACGTCGTCGCCGCTGCCAGAAAAGCGGCCGGTAAAGGCAATATTCACGCCATCGCGCATATCACCGGTGGTGGCATCGCAGACAACTATGAACGAGTTCTTCCAAAGCATGTGCAGGCGGTTGTGAATCGTTCGGCGTGGAAAATCCCTGCCGTCTTCGAATGGCTGCAGAGGCTGGGAAATGTGGCCGAACAGGAAATGTTCAACGTCTTCAACATGGGCATCGGCCTGATCCTGACGGTGCCGGCGGCTGTGGCTGATAAGGTTCAGGCCGCCTGTTCCACGCCCGAATATCCGGCGTTTCGGCTGGGTGAAGTGCGGGCTCAGGACGCCGAAGAGCCGACCGTGCTTGTGGAGGTCAATAAATCCGGGAGCGATGACCAGTCCGAAACCCACTCGTCTCAAGGTTGCGGAAAATAGGTTAAACAAAAACAGCCGCCGATGTTCCATTTGAACCGAAACGCCAGCGGCTAAGACTTCATGGCTTGAAATGTTGAGCAACGTTTTAAGAACGCGACTTGAAAGTCGGCATGATCAGATTATGGGATGATCAGAATCAGGCCGGCGATGGTTGCAACTTCCACAAGAGTCGCTTCTTCGTTGAATGGAATCTGGTAGTGCTTCTTCGGAGCACATTCGCCTGGGCGGTAGTAGCCCAGATCATACTCCCGTGAATGCACCGGATGCAAAGCCATCTGATAAGGCAGGCCCACCAGTTGCCCGGCGAAGCGGCCTGTGGAGGCGAATGGCTGAACGATCGGATGATACGTGTGGCCGTAGCGTTCCAGCGAAGGGTCTTGAAAGTACAAAGGGTAGTGCCAGAAGTTTGTGGGTGCCCACTGATAAACTGTCGGGCTGGACTGACGGGCCTGATACTCACCGTTGTCGAACTGCGAATCGAAGTCTTCTGGCAACTGATCACGCTTGATGTTTTTCAGAGCGTAGCTGAGCGTCGGTTTGATTTCGCGAATATCGGTTCGCAGACGGCTGGGGGCCGCTGAGGAAGCATCACCGTCGGAATCTGATGCCTCCTGCGCGGCCGCTTGTTCAATGTCCGATGCGAAGACTGCGATTGGAGCGGCATCATAGAAATCCGGTCCTTCTTCATATTCAACAGCTCCGTGGCCCATCAAACGACCGGGTACAGAAGCCAGTTTTTGAATGGGCCGTTTTTGTTCACTCTGCTGTTCAGCCTGGTTGCGCGACATCATGCTGCTGGACCGTTCCCGCCACCAGTCTCCGACAGAACCGTTCGGTGAAGTGACAATACCGCCGGACAGCACATAATCCATGCGAGCCGAAAGACCTTCGTCAATCCTTTCGGAGCGGCTGTATGCGGGGCTGGATTCTCCAACAATCTGCTGCTTTGCCTGAGCGGCAATTTCTGGTGCCGACGTCGGCCGAGTCGCTGGTTGCCGATCGACAGCTTCAGGTTGAACTGTGGTGGTGTTAGCCAAAGTCTGGTCAAAGAACAGATCTTCAGTTGGCACTTCGGCCGAGGCGGAAACCGCACGGACCGGAGATACACGACGAACAGGCGCCTTTGAGGCTGACTCATTTGACGTGGCCGAGGAACGGTAGGCGGTACGTCCGGCCGACGTACTGCGTCTGGCGGGCTCATCCCCTGAAGCGGCGGAGGCAAGCGTCAGCAGAGCCAGACCTGCGAGACCAGCGTCTCGCAGGGATCGGGCAATGATGCCAGCCGGGCTGCCTTCAGTCTTTAGGAGCATGCTCCACAGAGTAGTTTGGCGCTTCCTGAGTGATTGCGATGTCATGTGGATGGTTCTCCCTAACCGATGCCGCTGAAATCTCGATGAATCGAGCTTTCTCTCGCAGATCCCGGGTCGTCCCGACTCCGACATAACCCATGCCGGAACGAAGACCACCGGTCAACTGGAACATCAACGACTGCAGAGCTCCCTTGTAAGGAACTCGGCCTTCCACACCTTCCGGAACCAGTTTTGACTGGTCGCCCGAAGTGACATGGCCCTGCCGATAACGTTCACTGCTGCCATTCATCATCGCTCCCAGCGATCCCATTCCTCGGTAACGCTTGAAGCTTCTGCCCTGGAAGAAAATCATCTCACCAGGACTTTCATCGACACCCGCCAGCAGACCGCCGACCATCACAGTCCACGCTCCGGCAGCAAGTGCCTTTGTAATATCTCCGCTGAAGCGAATTCCGCCGTCAGCGATAATTGGAATCCCACTCCCCTGGAGAGCTTTGGCAGCATTTGCCACTGCGCTCAGCTGCGGAACACCGATTCCGGAAATGATTCTTGTTGTACAGATCGACCCAGGACCAATCCCAACCTTAACCGCATCTGCTCCAGCATCCGCCAAAGCCCTTGCGCCTTCTTCGGTTGCGATATTTCCTGCAATCACATCAATCGACAGTTGCTGCTTGATGGCACGAACAGTCTCGATCACATTTCGAGAATGGCCATGTGCACTATCAACAACCAGGACGTCAACACCCGATTCCACCAATCTGGCCGCTCGTTCGAGATCAAAAACTCCGACGGCAGCACCAACCCGCAAACGACCGCGCGAATCCTTGGACGCTCGCGGAAATTGCAGGTTTTTATCAATGTCACGGATCGTGATCAGACCCTTCAACTGATAATCATCGTCCACGAGCAGCAGTTTCTCGACTTTGTTTTGCAGAAGAATTCTTTCCGCTGCTTCCAGAGTCGTGTCTTCCGGTGCCGTAACCAGATTGTCCTTCGTCATGACTTCCGAAACAGGGCGATCTTTTGATTCGAGAAATCGAAGATCGCGGCGAGTCAGAATTCCCACCAGCCGTCCATTTACCGTGATCGGAACGCCCCCGATGTTTCGCTCGTCCATCAACCGGACGGCTTCTCCGGCAGGCGTTTCCGGAGGCAGTGTGACGGGGTCGACAATCACCCCATGTTCACTTCGTTTTACGCGATCGACCTGCATCGACTGCTGCTCGATCGTCATGTTCTTGTGAATGATCCCAATGCCGCCCAGCTGAGCCATGGCGACGGCCATCTCACTTTCTGTAACGGTGTCCATCGGGCTGCTGATCATCGGCAGATTCAGACTGATATTGCGGGTTAGATGCGAACTGATGTCAACCTCTGAAGGCACCACTTCGCTATATCCAGGTTCCAGAAGGACGTCGTCAAACGTCAGTCCGCGGTAGACGATGCGATCCTGCATGATGATTCTCCGTTCTTAATTGTGCGATATTCGGGGGAGGCTGAATGTCAGGTGTCAGAATTTCAAATCTCGGCAGTCAGCGGTTCGTGCTCTGCTTCGATCTCGATGGGGCTGCCCTTCTTCTGGATCGTTGCGAGAATGTGGTTCGACAGGCGAATCAAAGTGGCGACGTCCATGTTCTCGGCACGATCTTCCGAGGTGTGGCCCAGCTCGCCGAGCATCACATCGATCTCGCCCTTTTCCAGTTCCTTGCGATACAGGGCCACCAGGACACTGCGGATAAACTTGCGGCGAAGAGTAAACGCGCGGCGAAGAAAATCCTGGAAGAACTTCCGATCTACGATTCGATTGGCCTTCTCCTGATCGCGCCAGATGCTGATGATCGCCGAGTCCACTTTAGGACGCGGCCAGAAGACATTTGGCCCCAGCCGGCGAAGAATTCGGACGGTACCCTGCGACTGAATCCAGGCCGACATGGCGCCGTACTTTGAAGTGCCCGGCTCCGCCTCCATCTTCTCCGCCAGTTCCCACTGAATGGTGCAGATCATTCGCTCCCACGGCAGGTCCGACGCGATGATGTTGGAAATCACCGGCGTCGCAACACTGTACGGCAGATTGGAGACCAGTTTCAGGCGACCACCCGGGATCGACGCGACGTGATGCCGGATGACGTCGCAGATATGCGGGTCAAGCGTATTCTTGTTCTTCAAAACGTCGCTGTTGATCAGTGTCACATTATTACACCCTTCAACAGCTTCCGCAGCAAGGGCCGACATGTTCTTGTCGATGTCGATCGAAATGACTCGCCCGGCCTGCTGAGCCAGAAAGGCGGTCATCCCGCCAGTGCCCGATCCGACTTCCAGGGCTACATCGCGAGGATCCAGTTCGGCGGCTCGCACAGCAAACTCAATCAGATTCACATCGATCAGAAAGTTCTGGCCCAGATCTCCGCGCGGGTTAATGCCGTGCTGCTGAAACAGCGACATCAGAAAGGACCGCGTTTGACGTTGTACGTCTCTCATTGGGGAGGAGGACTTTCCTGATTCAATGCCGTGCTGGCATTCATCGAGATACCGGGGGAGACAGAAATTCCACCGCCAAAGGCAAAACCACTTCCAGACTGGAGCGCTGACAACCGTCGCTCCAGAAGGTGATCGACGTACTTGCCGAGAATGTCGTTCTCAATATTCACCACATCATCCACAGCCATGCCTCCGAGAGTCGTCACCTGCAGTGTGTGAGGAATCAGGGCGACCGAAAAACGATCGCTGGTGACATGGACGACTGTGAGACTAATGCCATCAATGGCCACGGAGCCCTTCGGGACCATCAGTCGCAATTGTTCCAATTGCGGCGAGAACCACATGTCGATCCATTCGCCGCTGCGAACAATCTCAGACACGTTTGCGACTCCGTCGACATGCCCCTGAACGAAGTGACCGCCGAGGCGTGCGTTCGCCGCCAGTGAACGTTCCAGATTGACTCGACTGCCGACCTGAAACCGACCCAGATTGGTTTTAGAGAGCGTCTCTTCGCCCGCTTCGAAGTCCACCTGTCCGTCATGGATCGCCACAACGGTCAGGCAGCAGCCGCAAATCGAAATGCTGTCACCCAAAGCCACCTCGGACGCCGCAAAACAGCTGGCATCCGGTGCGATTGTCAGGCGCAGCCCAACCGGAAGTGAGGCGATTTGCCTGACAGTCCCCTGTCCTTCCACGAGGCCGGTAAACATAGTAAGCCGACTTGTCTGCAACGAGAATGCACTTTTCAGTGCAGGAGATGACCCGGGAGCCCACGAATTACGACTGCCTTCGATCGTTGCATGTTGATTTTATCAGATGCCGCAAAGATTGCACCTTACCGCTCCAAAGTTTCCGAACTGCGGCGATTTCTCGCCGCAGGCGGCGAAAGTTTTCAGTTTTGAACGTACGCCTGTCGGCTGACGGTTAAACGAATTCTGCCCAATTCCTTGTCCGTGAGTGCTTACCAGGAGGCCTCCCCTTTTAAGTCGGGTCAAACGATTTAAGTCGGGTCAAACGATTTAAGTCGGGTCAAACGAGGAACTCTTACATATCCGGCTCGGCGTCGATTGTGACGGCGATGGATTTGAAGGCGGGAGTTTTTGAGAGCGGGTCGACGGCGGACGGGACGAGCACATTCGATTCGGGATAATACATCGCCACGTTGCCCGCTCGAATGTCGAACTCACGCACCAGAATGTATCGCATCTCGCCCGCTTCGCTGCGAATGCGAACTCGCTGATCGACTGTTAATCCCATGCGAGAAATATCGTCACTGTTCATCAAAATGACATCGCGACGTTCCTGGCCACGGTAGAGATCCTCCTCATCGTAGACAACGCTGTTAAACTGGCCTTCCGACCGCATTGTCATCAGACGCAGCTGCCCGTCGCTCACGAAACTTTCCGGCAGGCGAGTCGCGTGGAACTTTGCCTTGCCCGTCGAGGTCGGAAATTTGTAATCCATCACGGCTCGACCGGGCACGTGAAATTCCTTCTTCGTCGTGTCCATCGTCTTCATGTCTTCATAGCCTGGGATCAGATCGGCAATCAGCTCACGAATTGCCTGATGGCTTTCCAGTTTGGACCAGTCCAGCCGGCTGTCGCCCGCAAAGACTTTTTGTCCGATCTCCGCCAGAATTGAAACCTCACTGCGCGCATTGCTGTGCCGCGACGGGCCACCGTCGCTCATCCGCACGTAGCTGAACATCGATTCCTGAGTCGTCGTTTGCGGCTCTTCGTCTCGCGGCAGTACCGGCAGAATAAACGTTTCTTCCCCGGTTCCCCACGCGTGTCCGGTGTTCAGAGTGGTGGACATGTAGACGACCGTTTTGATCTTCTGCATCGCATCAAACGCGCGCCGCGCGTTTGGATTGCTGCCATACAGATTGCCGCCCAGCAACAAAGCGAAGTCCATCTTCCCGGCATACGCGGCGTCCATGCAGGCCATCGTGTCGAAGCCGGGCGATTTGGGTGCTTCAATCCCCAGCGTCTTTTCGTATCGCTCCAGCATGTTCTGCTTCAGCGCCGGCGTGACGCCGACCGTGCCCAGTCCCTGCACGTTACTGTGCCCGCGGATTGGCATCAGGCCTGCGTGAGCCCGCCCGACCATCCCACGCAGCAACGCGAGATTGGCGATCGCATGCACACTGCGAGTCCCATGCAGATGGTGGGTGATGCCCATGCACCACGAAATTACGACGTTCTTTGCCTGACAGTATTGATCGGCGATTTTGCGAATCACATCCCGCTCAATGCCGCTCTGTTCAATAATCGAAGCCCATGTGGTAGCCGACACTTCCTTCACAAAATCATCAAAGCCTTCGGTGTGCTGTTCGACAAACCGGGCATCATGTCCGCCGCGTTCGATGACGTCTTTTGCAATCCCGGTCAGCAGCGCAAGATCACCGCCAATGTGAGGCTGAATATAGTCGCTGGCGATCTCCGTACCGAACAGCAAACTGCGCACATCACTGGGGACTCGAAAGCTGGTCAGCCCAAGTTCCTTCAGAGGATTGATCACAATAATTTTGCCGCCCTTGCGACGAATCTCCATCAGAGATCGCATCAGACGAGGATGATTGGACGAAGGATTGGCGCCGATCAGAAGATAAAGATCGGTCTGCTGCAGATCTTCCAGACGAACCGTGCCGGCTCCCGTACCGATTGACATTCCCAGACCAACGCCGCTGGCCTGATGACAGAAGTACGAACAGTTGTTGACGTAGTTTGTGCCAAACAAACGGGCCAGCATCTGAAACAGAAACCCGGCTTCGTTGGAGGCCCGCCCGCTTGCGTAGAAAAAGCTGCGATCCGGGCCGGCGGCCTTCATGCGTTCGCCCAACGTTGACAGCGCATGTGCCCACGTCGTGACCTGATAACGCGTCGCGCCTTTAGCCAGATACAGCGGCTGGCAGATTCGCCCGGACATCTCCAGTTGTCTCGATGTCATCGCGCGCAACTGATTCAGGCTTGTCTTTTCAATGAATTCCGAACGCAGTGCCCCCTGCATGTCGGAGGCCATCGCCTGAAACGACTTTTTGCAGACTTCCGGGAAGTGACCGCCTTCGTTCACCATTCCGCCGAGCTGTCCGCCCATGCCGACCGCGCAGGTCTTGCACGTGTTCTTGGAACGCATGGCTTTCCACATGTTCCACCAGCCGACTCGCTGAGCCAGCTTGAGACTGTATTGAATGGCTTTCCAACCACCACCACTGCGAGGACGTTTCATGAGTGAATCACCAATGTCGAAAGTTGGATGAGAACTGCGGAGACTAGTGGTCTGTCACGCGTTAAATTTAGCTGTGACAGACCACTAATCGTCCAGATCAGGTGGCTCATAAACATAGCCATCCGCATCGACCGCGTATTCCAGCAGCACTTCCATCGAAATGTGTTCAATCGCGGAAATGTGAGTCGATTTCAGCGCCAGTTTGGGAGCCATGCCGGCTTCCAGAGCCTCCAGCCAGCGCGGCAGACACAGGCACCAGCGGTCGCCCGGCTTCAGACCCGGAAAGCCGTACTCGGGCACCGGGGTCGACAGATCGTTGCCGGCCATTTTTGAAAACTTCAGAAACTCGGCCGTCATCTCTGCGCAGACGGTATGCATACCCTGATCATCTCCACACGTTTCACATTTTCCGGTTCGAAAAAAACCGGTCAACGGATCTGCGGAACACACCAGAAGATCTTCGCCGAAAACATTCTTGGCCAAGGCCGTAGTCCTATGGAAGAGTCACAAAAATCATCGAATTGCCAGAGCAGGATACTCGATGAACGCCCAGACTTCACGTCGAATTCCAGTGTGCTCAGATTCCGGACGTCGATAAATAGCGTCAGGGCGACGCCGTTAAGGTTTTTTGTAGCCGGATTCGTGAAAATTCGGGCATTCGTCATGAAGCTATTCCGAAGTCTCACGACTTCGGCTACGAAAAAACGGCCTTTTTCCTCAATGGAAAATCATTAACGGCGTTGCCGTCAGCGGCTGCCACATTGTCAGTTTTCCGCAGCCTCACCAACACGAGCACGGCCGGTGAAAATTCATCCGACGCGTCCGCTTCCCTGCACAATGGTCTGTTCTGGCTTCAGATGAGCGGTGGCATCGGCCGCGGCAAACTTCAGTAGATGGATCTTTGCGGACCCGCCTTGATAAACCCCATCCACCAGGACTCGACCATTTGCGTTCGGGGATTGTGACACAAGCAATGCCACTTGCTGCCCGTCCGGATGAAGGCTCAGGCTGCGACCATTGGGAATCTGGTTGCTCTGATAAAACGCTTTTTCCTGAGCCGGCATCCAGAACCAGACGGAGCCCTTGCCGGGAAATGCGCACGACGTTGCCATGACAAATCCGGCCGGATGAAATACCGCGTCGTAGGCGAAGCCGTCATCGTTGGCTCCCACCTGCATTTCCCGGAGTTGTGTTCCGCTGTCCCAGTCGAACACCAGCACACACGGAAAGCCCGTCGCAAATCCACCGCCGGGAGTTTTCTGCCCGGCACAGGCCAGTTGCTTTCCACTCAGGTCAAAAGTGAGATGACGGACTCCTCCGCATTCCTGAATCTTGTCATGCTGATACAACACGGCCGCATTGATCTCGCGTTGAACAGCGGCGGTGTTTATCTCCCAGACACGAATCAGGCCTTTCAGTCCACCGGAAACGAGTGACGCTTCGTGAGGATGAAAGCACAGACTGAAGACTTTGTCCGGATGGTCCCATTCTTTGATCAGGGTGCCATTCATCGCTGACCAAAGTCGAATGTTTCGGTCGTTTCCGCCCGTGGCAATGGTAGCTCCATCGGGGCTGACGGCGATCGCACGAATCCATCCGTCATGTGCGGCTTCATTTTTCCAGACCGGTGCTGGTGTTTCCTCTGCATAATTCCAGACGGCCAGCTGACCCCAGGAATCTGCGCTTACCATTCGCTGTGAACCGGGAATAAAGGCCAGGCACTGAATCCAGGCATGATGACCGGTGCAGGGTGTCATTCGGCGAGGTTCTTCTTCGCGGAGATCCCAGCGCTGGACCGTGGCATCGTAACCGCTGGCTATCAGATAGTTTCCGCACGGACTGAACCGAGCCTGGAATAACTGATGCTCATGAACAATCGTCTTTCCGCCGGACTTAGGTTCGAATTGCACCAGAAGGGCTGTCTCGTCCATGGAAGGCTCCGCGTTTAGGTGGGAAAGATCAGGCGAGAAGTTCAGAAATCGGACCAAAGTCGTCATGCGCAACCGGCAACGGCTGTCCCTGATTGTCGTACTCCATCAATTCGGGAGGAACGCCAATCGCCTTAAACCACGTATGAAACAGATGGCCAATATCGTACGGCTGACCGTCCACAAACGTTCCGTGTTCGTTGGTCTTTCCAGCCACAATACCGCGTTTGATGCCAGCGCCGGCCATGGCAATGGACCAGGCTTCGGGCCAATGATCGCGGCCCACGTGAGAATTGATTCGGGGCGTGCGGCCAAACTCGCTCATGACAATCACCAGCACATTCTCCAGCATGCTGCGTTCATTCAGATCTTCAATCAGCGCGGCAAACGGCTGATCAAACTGACGGATCAGGCTGTCGCATGCATTAAAATTGTCACCGTGGCTGTCCCAGTGATACG
>JBDNHX010000140.1:0-17130 GCA_041688565.1 Planctomycetaceae bacterium | reverse complement strand
GGATGTCCGCCCAAAGATCCTTCAGCAGCTTGATTTCCACCGTTGCTTCAGGAGCTTGCTCTCGGATGAGCTGCAATACTCGGACGGCGAAGATGTCCCCGTCTTTGTCGTTATCCGGGAGAAGCACCACATGTTTGCCGTCGAGAACAGACCAGTCGGATAACTGCGGGGATTTCGCTCCCTGACTGGGAGTTGTCGGAACTACGCCAATCCTGAGCAGAGAGACAGCAGCTTTTTCGCCTTCGGTCACATAAACCGTTTCGGCTTCGATGACTCCCGGAAGATTCAGGAGCGGGCGAGGTGCTGGCATTCCGCCAACAATCCAGCCGCCATCCACCTTTGTCAGTTGCCCAAATGTCTTTTTTCCGTCCTGCAAGTTCCAGCGAACAACCAGACCGGCTTCAGTTCCGTCAGCGTGTTGGTACGTCCATTGCCCGTCCGGTTTTCGTTCCTGGTCGATTTGTCCGTTCTTGGCATAAGCCCAGGATATCGCCTTGACTGCCCCGTCTTTGGTTGCGTGGATTTTCTTTGGCTTTTCCGACTTGCTCATTGACGGGTGTTGGCCATTCGTGGATTGACCAGTGTTTTGGATTGGCAGGACATCCGCCACAAGCTTCACGGCCTCGGGAAATGAGCAGCCCCGATACCATTGGATCGCCGCAAATCCATCGCCATTGCCTTTGAAGAAACATTGATTGCAGAACAAAGCGCCGCATTCTGCGACATCATCGAGTGCTCTGAATCGATCCGTTCCGCCACACTTCGGGCATGGTCCATGGACGTTCGGATTCAACTGCTGTTCCGAAAGTCCAAGGGAAATGTGGATGTCAATCCAACGGCCACATGCCGCTTGTCGGACGGTCTCCGAGTCGTGTGATGCGATCATCGTGGTAGTCCTCTCGCGTCGATCTCCCGGAGTACCCACGCTCGCAGAGCACGTGTATCTCGCTGGCTGTAGATGATCGGTGGACGTCCCGGGCGGATAGCAGGGTCGTTGCAGTCAGTCGGCACCATCACCAGGCCACGAAACGGGGTCCCGCCGATGACGAGAACGCAATGTGTAAGCAGTTCGAGACGATCACGGATCAGCCGGACGACGATGTCGCGGGAGTCGATCCCCTGCCCAGGGCGATCCCAGCCCTGCGCGATCAGCCGCCGGACCCGCGATTGAGTGGCGTCCGGCGGTACAACTATCTGCTCGACGGGATGCGAAAGTGCGAGTATCATAATGTTACCTCAGTGAACGGGGTGAATTTTCAGCAGGCCGCGCGGCTCGTAACCGTCGCGGCCTGCATTGCTATTTGCCGGAAGTGGACAAGTCAGCGTCGACGTCGTCAGCGGGCGACATCACGTGGGAGTGCTGCCGGACGTACGCTGCGAGGGCCTCAAACGAATATCTGACCGAGCTGCCGATGCGGACACACGGGATCGGTCCCCGTGGTTGCGTATGCGCCCAGAGCTGCCGCTCGGAGATACTGCAGGCCTGCGCGGCCTGTCGTGCCGTCCAGAGTATGCGGTCCGGCGTTGCCGTGGCATTTGCTGCCATTGGTGAACCTCCTGAAACAAGAAAAGGCGAGGGGCTGAATCATTTTCAGTTTGCCCTCATCTATGTTCCAGCGTTCGGTGTTTTCTCACCGAACGGGTGCATTTGCACCGCCTCGCAAGGCTCCGCATTGGAAAAGAATTTTTCCGCACGTTCGGTATTTCTCACCGAACAACCGAATGGATTATCACTTGTCCCGAATCGTTTCTCCGCCGTAGCTGTCAACGTCGGCAGTGCGAACCGGAAGGTTGTCGTCGTGTTTACGAATGAACCAAAGCAGTAGAGTCGCTTTATTTCTGCAGGCTCCAACATAGCCATCTCGCGGGCTGGCAGAAGCTGGAAACTCTCGCTTGAAGAAGTCCGAAACCGTATTGGGTTTCGTTTGTGATTCTCGAGCGATATGTTTACTTTCTGCTGGGTGATAGTTTCCAACATGGCAGCTGCCATAGTCGTGGTGTTTGGTGAGGTAGGCCACCAGCTTTGGCGTCTGCGAGCCTTTCTTCTTCCGTGCCTTGGATTGGGATCGGCCTGCACTTGCCTTCGGATCTGTGTCGCTCCCTGGCTTCTTCGGATCCGGATTACGGTCCGACAACACCCACAACTCCACCAGTTCTTTCAAATTCCTCGCAGAATGAAACACGTCCTTGAAAGAGCGATCGATTGCTGCACAAGCGTCTTGTCCCAAACTATTTGGGTTCACACCGTGGTACCAAATCGTGAATTCAACGGCTAGAACGACTTCGCGAAAGGTATCCCAGGGCTTTGTGTCAAATCCTTCAAACAGGCTTGCCCGCCGCTTCGCAAGAAGACTTGTCGCCCGGGAAAATCCCTCGATCTCAGAACTCAGCCACTTATCTGGCGACATTTCTCCGTTGGTTGCATCGACCGCGAAGCCGACCACGTTGCCATTCTCAAATCGAAATCTCTGAAAGTAGCGTTTCAGCATCTGCTCAGAGTCCGTCACCGCACGTTGAGCGTCTCGCATGTAAGTCGCCGCGAGTTGCGCCACTTCCGTCTCAGAAACCATCTGTATCCTTTCCCAAAGCGGGCCGGGCCGGGGAGTTGTTGGGAAAGTAAACAACTCAACCCGGCTCCGCATCAAGCGATTCAGTTTCGAACCTGAATTGCTACCCGTACTCGGAATGATACTTGCGAAATCTAGACGTTCAAGAGATTCGGACTCTAAGGGTCGACCGGGCCGTTAAAATTGGACGGCAAGCAAACTGCTAATGGCACGGGAAAGTGGCACGAGATCCGGGAAGATTGCCTCAATTCCAGTCCCTGTTTGATGTTACAATGCGAGATCGCTTGAACCAATTTCCTGCACTGTCTCAGGCTCCCCGTAATGCCAATATCATCTGCAACGCCATCAGGGTCTTCAATCGTCTGTTCCCGTTGTCTCAAACTGCAGCCAGATTTGGCGTTTCGGCGGCGGTCAAAGTCATCCGACCTGCGGATGAAGCAATGCCGAATCTGCCATGCGACGTATGAACGGCAGCGCCGTCATGCTCAACGTCAGCGAAATGCAGGCCTTGCCATTCAGAAATCCGCCACGGCAATCGCCCGAGCCCCAAACCTTGCGAGTGTTTCAACGATGTTGAAGCTTCTTGTTCAACAGTTCGGCGGACCTAACCAGTTCTATCAATACTGGTTTGATGAGATCGAACGCCTCAAAAGAAAACGCCGCCCAACGTTTCGGCTCCTGAGATTTCTGGAGATGCTCACCCACCTCGAATTCCTCCATGATGCAGAAATCCACGAACGCCGAAAGCAAATCAATTCACAAGAATGGCGTTCAGCACTCTATGCTGAACTTTGTCACCTGATCGAAAAACATCCCGAAGTGGTGACGGAAGCCGCAGCAAAACTTGGCAGTGGTGGTGCTTTTCGATAGTCGAGGCATCCGAAGATTTCCCACGCTATCGAACAACAGTTCTCACTAAATCTATGGAATAAAAGTACTTGGTTTAATGACTCGATATGCCTGCCGTTTACTGAATGCAGCCATCATATCGTCCACCCAGCTACCACGATTGCCTTTTATTTTCACTTTCCATCCATGCTCCTCGGCCTTCTGAAAATCGCCAATTTCACCATGGGCAACGGCCAGTGCCGCCTCGTTTTCGATGTTCACGTAGGGGGTAAACTGTTGTCTGCGACTCGCTTCTTCCGCAAGTTCAAGAGCCCTCCTGCCGTTGCGCAGGGCGCCATTGGGGCATGTCGAGAGAATCCACGCCAACCTGTTCAGAGCGTGCATGTCCCCCTTCGGCGGGAGGTCTCGAATTTGCAATTCAAAGGCGGCAATGGCCTCGCTGTACTTCTCGTCTTCATAGTATTTGTCTGCGAACAAGGGGAGGATCTTTGTCTTTTTAATGCCCATCCGGTCACCAACGGATGGTGATGACCCCTGAGAGATAGCCGCAGGCGCCGACGGCGAACGTATCGAAGCCTGGTCGAGAGGGGTATTGCTGCCCGTCGTGAGCTGAGCTGCTGGATAGTTCGGCGCCGTTGCAGGATCGAGCAATAGAGGCGTTTCAGTTCTGGCGGGTCGAGTTTTTTGCAAAGCCGATACACCCGCAACCACAACCGTGAAAAGAATCGCGAACGTCAGATTACGAAAATAATTTGGCCAGGACTGCGTATGATCCGCTGGTGGCTGTCTCGTCGGCTTCGGCTGTTCTGGCGGATCTAACCTTTGAGCGTTGCTGGGAAGGCGGAACCCAGTTGGCAACTTCGTGACGCAGGAATACTTCGAATGATGTAAATCCACGTTCGTAACAGAACAGCTTGAAAGATCAACGTCCTCTATACTGCAGCCGTTTAAGTTCGCACCGTTCAAGACTGCACCATCAAATCTCAATCCCTCCAGCGCAAGTCCATGAAAGTCGCTGCATTGCAGGTTTGCGTTTGAAAAAGTGGTATTGATCAACTTGCAGTCACTATACGTTTGCCGAAAATGTTCGACACGTTCAAACTTAAACACGGCAGCGATCGATTCCTGTGAGTTGGAGACGCGGTCCTGATTCGGCGCTGCGGCAAACTGTGCTTCGTGTAAATCACAGCCACTGAAGTCCGATATCTCGATGCGAGTAACCCCAGTCGCGACAGATTTGTCGTGCACTCTGCGGTCCGGGTCATGGGATTCAAGAAAACGATCCGCGGGCGTTTTGCAGGTTGATGCCCAGATGGCATTCGCGCCAAAAAACGCAGCACCCCGCAAGGCACTGCCAGTAAAATTCGCCCGCAGAATTGTCGCCCCGCCGAACCATACTCCTGGAAACTTGCAGTTCAATGCAGAAGTGTCGGTAAGGTTTGATTGTCGAAAATCACAACCGATGAATGAGCTGCCGTCCAGCTTAGCCTTCGTGAGATTTGCACCTCGGAACGACGCGCCGTCCAACATTAGTCCGCTGAGATCGCATTCGGCCAACTCTCGCCCGCCTCGCCGAAGGTGTTCTACCAATGTTAGATGCGAGCTTGTTCCATCTACACGCATGATCACATCGTTCAACGCCGTGTTTGTTAGGGGCTGATTCTGAAGTTGAGAGTCATAGCGGCTTCGCCTACCTTCATCAGACAAAGTGTCGAAAGCCTTCTGCACCTGAGCAAACAGCACTTTTGCTTCTATCGATGCGTCTCTGTCGGGGTGGTACTTCGCTGAAAGAGATTTGTACGCGGCCCGAATGACCTCTGGTGATGCATCTGGCAACACTTGCAAGATTTCGTAATACGTCTTTGCCATGCTCGCTCGCCACTGAATTTTTCGCACTGCTTGCCGGTGCCGACCGCCAGAAGTAGCCGCCCAGCCATCCGAAGATTTGCCTCGGCATCCTGTGTCCCGAACGTGGCCGATTGAAAAACACTGAAACGGTTCACTATCGACACGTTTTGAACGCCCCGGGGACTTTTTCAAAAACGTTGAAAAATCTCGTTCAGACGCCCTAATATAGAGTTGCCCTCGTCATTGTGAAAGCCCCCACCCCTGCCAAGTGCCGGTGTAATTCCCGGCGCACCACAGTCAGAACAGATTCAACGATCGCCAATCGGCCGATCGTTCTGATTTGAGTGCAAACCCAACCATTACGCTCGCCCCGCCCCATCAGTCTCCAGGCCATGGTTTGAAACAAGGACCGCGCCCATCACAACTACGATGATGGACGCATTTCCCGGAACCGGCTTCTGCAGCCCGATGAATGCAATTCAATCGACACAAGTCAGTCCGCATTGAAAGAGTGCCGCGGCGCCTGGTGTCCATCTCCCATCCTGACTATCTCCTCCCGGGCGTCTTGGGACAAGTCTGGACAGGACAAAATCAGATCCCGAACCTCCGCCCAACTTGAGCCACTCTGGACACTCAATGCACCGGATTTTGCACCGCCTTCGTCGAACGAGCCTGTTTCCCCCGTATTTCCCGAGGTCTTTCGAGTCCCTCCGCCGCTACTGGAAACCCCGGAAAACCTAGTGTTTTTCGGGGTTTTTTCATGGCCGGGATGCACGACAAAGCGGTGCATTTCAAGAAATTGCAGAGACTTGCTGCACCGGAATCTGCACCGCCTTCTCGAAGTGTGATTCCGTCCCCGGCAGATCATGTTTTAGGGCCACTTTGTGGCCGATTCCTGTGTAATCGGCAGAAAAGCATGCGTCGGAAAGTTGCCGCATGGGAAAGATGTGCAGAAGAATTCTTTCAGCGATTTCTTTGAACCCGCTCCACAACGGTAAGCAGTCCCCCCAGCGCAATCTTCGTGATGTAGAGCACCCCGTGGGCAGGATGCTTACGTTGTGGAAGATCAGTGCTCGGCTCGGGAGGAGCCTCGCCCTCCCGTTTGGCAGACGCACGATGGTGTGCAGGTTGCATTCGCTCGTGCGTGGGAAGTCGAGGCCTGGCGGTTCAATCGGGGGTTGCATCCTGAGGAAGGAAAAAGAGTTGCGAACCGCTCGATTGCGACCGTTGGACGATTTCACCGGATTTGCAAACTTTGATCAATTCAGCATTGAGGATATTCTGTCGCCAGAATCCTGAAACGGTTACGTGATCGGCGACGTACTTCGTTCGCCGTTGCCCGCCACCGATGCCTGTACCTGTTCCGCCAACGTCACGTGAACGTAGTGATCCCGTTGAACCTTAGCACTGTGCCCGATCCATGCTGCCAGGATGTGCGCCGGATGACCTTCGTTCAGCCATGCCGTTTCGCAGCCTGCCAAGTAACCTGCATCAGATGCACATGGACACTGGCTCAACCTGAACAATCTCGGAGGTATGCCTGGCCCTGTTGCCGAATGCCCTGGAGGGCGTGACGGAGATTTATCACTTAACTCAATTAAGAACCTTTCAAATACTGCGGTGATGCATCTCAGAAAGAACCGTCGCAGTCTTCACCTCAATGTTCTGCGGACTCTGTCCGATGATGCTGTCGCCTCAGCTACATAAGCATCCATTCCAAAACGGCAGCATGTCGGACAGTCCGGCAATGCCCGAACACATTCATGCGGCGAGTCGGATGCCATCAGGTACGGCAGTAGGGGGATGCGAATCCCCATGTGTGCGATAGAACTGAATTCAGTGAGACATCCGTATGTGGCCCCGCATCGCTCCAGATTGGGATCTTCAAAGTATAGGGGCTGGTATTTGATCGGGTAAGTGAAGATCGGCGGACGAGCAATGGTCCAGGGGATTGCGATGTAGTGGTTTTCGATGATTCGTGCGTTCTGATGCTCACTGATCCCCAACGGAGTCTTCAGAGATTCCCCGTCCGCGGTAACTGGCACCCGAGCCGCGCCAAGACGAATCGCCGACATGGGACGATTGATGATGTCCTCAAGCGACCGACTCACGACCGGTTCGGCATATGGATGCTCAGCCACGTCCGTTTTTTGTGGCATGACTACAATATTTTCAGACAACGCCTGCGTCTGGCTTTTAAAGTAACCTTCCGAAGTCTGTTCGCCGTTCTGACAGAAAATCAAAATTGGAAAATCCGCATCCGACGAAAACGTGTATTGAATTGTAAGCATCGCGTAATCCAAAGAGTTGAATACTTCCCCGTCGTTGATTGTCTCCTTATCTGCAATTGCTCTATCGTCGTCTCTCGTTTTTCCAAATCCCAAAACTTCCTCGTCATGATCATGCTTTGGGGAATCACCCTGAGCATCTGATAGGACTTCCATGTCAAGGGTTTGACTCACTGGGTAACTCGGTAAAAACGAATTCGTTTCAGTCGAAAAACAAGGAAGCTCATGATCAGCCACTCGTCTGTTTAATGAGACATCCTGCGTGAATGTGGATTCAGCCTCATTGGTGCCCATCCTTTCGTCCGTCGGCGCAGTCGGACTGGAAATCTGAGCCAGGCAGATTGCTGCAACAAGTTGCGAAACAACTGACCAAAATGACGCAACCATGGAAAACCTCACATTGAAGAGCCGAGCGAAAGATGTCCTGTCCCTAAAACATCGGGTCATTCCAAATGGTTTCCTGAGACTGTCAGGAATGATGCGGGAAACCGCCACAACAGCGAAAAACCGGAAAGCCGGAATGATCTGAGTTACGGCTAGACACCGCACAGGCCCAATTTTCTGATTTTTTCCCCTAACAGGACAAATTCCGTTGGTGATCGAATTCTTTTCCCATTTTGGTGCATAAGAGGGACCTATACACAGGGGTGGGCCGGAATAAGCCTGCCAAAACTTGAAACCCTGGCCAAAACTTCAGCAAGCCCCGGATTATCCCTTAAGAAGTACGATGTGATTGTTGCTACTTCTGTGGAGGTCATGTGATGATATGCACTTGGCGGAGGGACAGTAGGCGGCCAGGATTTTCCTCGGGATGACTCAGATCGGTACAACACAGGCGGCGGAATGAAGACAGCGATCGAAAGACTTCGTAGGAAACTGTCGCAGTGGCTGGCTCAACAGCGTTTGTTGAGGCGTCGCAAACTGCATGTCTTGCGGCTGGAAGATCGGCGGCTGCCGGATGCCACGTTCGGGGCCACACTTGGTGCGCTGACGCTGGGTGGCTTTGATGGCGGCGATTCGCTGAACGTGGAATTTAATTCTTCCGCGAATCGATTTCAGTTTTCACTCTCCGACGGCCATTGGGACAGCACTCATTCCGGCGACCCCGGATTTCAACTGTCGCCAGACGGAAAGTTGCTGATGTTCAGTGCCACCAGCCTGCAGGAACTGAAGATTGACGCCACTTCTTCCACGTTGGGTGGTCTCACTCCGTTGTCCGTGACCGATTCGTCTGGCGGAATCGCCGTGGGTCATCTGACGATCCTTGGGGCTCGCTCTGTCGTTCTTGATTCCACGGCCAATGACTTTGATCTTCTCGCGATTTCCGCAGGAAATCTGGATCTCTTTGACAGCGACGAAGTTTCGATCCAGTCGCTGGACATTCAACACGATTTCACACTGACGGCGGCTGAGACTATCACCGATGCGGCGGGGGCGACAATCTCAGTCGGTGGCCATGCGCAAATTGTGGGGAGCAGTCTGGTCCTGGGCGACGATGCTTCCGATTCGATTCACTTCGGCTCGCTGAGCTTTCACGCCACCGGAGCGGTTTCGATCACTGAGGCCGACGATACGGTGCTCAGCGGCAGCAGTACGGCCGACAGCCTGACACTGCACTCGGCGGGAAGCCTCACCGACGACGGCACCGCCGACCTGCAGGTCAATGATCTGGCACACTTCGATGCCGACGCGATCGAACTGGATGACACGTACCATTTCCGAAGTCTTACGGCGTCGTCGAAGTCCGGAGGAATCTCGATCAGCGAATCCGACGACATGTCGCTGTCAGAGATCACCAGCGCCGCCGACATCCATCTGAGCAGCGGCGGGGACATTCACCTGACTGCCGACTCGCACGTGTTTGCAGGCTACCACGCCGAAATCACGTTGACGGCCGCAACGGAAATCACCATCGGGCACGGCGCGAGTATTCACGCCGCAGGCGGCAATGTTCTGATCGATGCCGGACCACATGGCGATCTGTATGCATCCGGCACGATCGATGTCTCGGACCTGGAGCCTGGCGAAATCGGCGGAACCGTCCATTTGCTGGGCGAAAGAGTCGCTCTGCTCGACGGAGCCATCGTTAATTCGTCGGGCGACGCGGGTGGTGGAACGGTGTTGATCGGCGGCGATTACCAGGGAGCGAACGTCGCGATCCACAACGCGGCGCAAAGTTTCGTCGGTTCGAGTGCGACCATTTCAGCCGACGCCATCTCAACCGGTAACGGCGGTCGAGTTGTCATTTGGTCGAACAACAATACTGAATTCTTCGGCATGTTATCAGCGCGGGGTGCAAAGGACGGACACGGTGGCTTTGCGGAAGTTTCAGGAAAAGATTTGCTGACATTTGCAGGCAGAGTTGATCTCACCGGTCAATTGGGCGGTGGAACACTGTTGCTGGATCCAAAGAACATCACAATCGCAGATACCGCAACGCCCGACGTTCGCACTTCGAATGACGCATTCGGTGAAAATCCAGGTTCAAGCGTGACTTTCGACGCGGAAACGATCACTGCGGTTACCAACACCGGAGCGGCAGTCGTGTTGCAGGCCAGCAATGACATCACAATCAATGAGAGCATCATCACAAATCGTCCAGCTGGTGCGGGAGGTGCGATGACCTTGCAGGCCGGGCGCAGTGTGATCATCAACGCGAATATCACGACCGACGACGCGGCGCTGAGCATCACCGCCAACGAGACTCTCGCGAAAGGTGTCGTGAATGCAAATCGAGATCCCGCCGCGGCAGCAATCACGATGGCCAGCGGGACAACAATCCTGGCGGGCACCGGTAATATCACAATTGTCATGTCTACTGGTGCCGGACTGACGAATCGCGACAGCGGTGATTTGACAATTGCCAGCATTACTTCGGCGGGTGTGGTCACTCTCACAAATAACGGAACGACTGCTGGCAGTGATATTCTTTCTGCGTCAGCTTCTTCGCTCATTTCCGCTGCAACTCTGAATTTGACGACTGATTCAGGAACAATTGGTGACAGCATCCTGGCGCTGCAGTTCGACGTCTCTACTCTGACCGCCAATTCATCAGCAGCGAACTCAGCCCAGTATCTGAGCGAAGTCAACACCGTGGCGATCGGAACTACTGGTCTTAACGCGGGCACAGGCACTGTGACACTCTCCAGCGGAACATTTTCGCTGCCAGCTGCAAATCGGATCAACGACTCGACAACGCTGGCGATCGACAGCGGAGCCAGCTTTCAGATGAAAGGGTTCAGCGAAACAATCGGCGGCCTGAACGGTGCCGGAACGGTGGAAAACGAATCCGGCCTTGCCAACACATCGACGTTGACCGTGAGCAACGCTGCGGCGAACACTTTTTCAGGCATGCTGCGAAACGGAGACGGCATAGGAACAGACGGCACGCTTGCTTTGACAAAATCCGCTGCTGCCACTTTGATTCTGTCGGGCTCGAACACGTACACCGGGGCAACCATCGTCAGCGGCGGCACTGTGCAGCTTGATGGAACAATTGACGCCAATTTCACGTCCTCAGCGACAGTTGCAGTCTCCGGCACCGGCACTCGCCTCACTGGCACTGGAACGATCAATAATGCGGTCACAGTGTCCACTAATGCCACACTTGGCGGTCGCCTCAACATCACCGGGCCAGTGACGATTAACTCGACAGGAACGCTCTCCCCAGGCAACAGCCCCGGCATCATCTCGACTGGAAATCTCAGCCTCGCCAGTGGCAGCACGTTCACTGTTGAGATCGACGACAACAACACAGTCGACCCGCTTGTCACGCCGCCCGGTGCCGTCGCAGGGACCGATTACGATCAGGTGCAGGTCACTGGTTCGGTGACAATTGGCGCAACAGCGAAACTCAATTTGCAGGATCTCGGATCGACCGGCATCAATCCACGCGACGTCTATGTCATCATCGACAACGACGGCAGTGCCGACGCTGTCAGCGGCACGTTTGGGTCAGTCATCGGTGTGACGGACATTAACGGCGGAACGCTGGCGAGCGGCGATCTCCTCGACCTGAACGGCGACTTATTCCGCATCTTCTACAACGGCGGCGATGGCAACGACATTGTGCTCATCGGTCGTCCGGCGATGCTGCCTGACGTCTTCGTCTCCAATAGTTTCGTCGGACTGATCCCAGGAGCATTGATTTCGGACGTTAATTTTATCGCCGGTGGTGCCCAGCCAGGCGTCTACGGCATTGACGGCTTTGCGACTGTCGCCGAAGGCGTCGTCGGCGTTGATACAAACGGCGTCATTCATGTCGATCAGGGAACCTTCCTCCACACCGGCACGCTTCAGGTGAACCGATCGGTAACGATCGACGGACAGGGAATGGACCTGACGCAGATTCTCAAATCGGGAGCGCCGACCGGCAATTTTGACGAAGCGATCCGAATCTCGGCTGACAACGTAACGCTTAGCGATGTGAAGCTCGGCTGGCAGGTACACAGCACGACCGTGTCGAATCCGTCAGTGGATTACAGAGGCTACGTCGTCGTCACAACCGCCGACAACACCACGATCTCACTCGTGCTGTTCGGCGACAAACTCACTGGCGAAGGATACCGCAGCGCTGTCGTGTTCGAAGGAACTGCTGGTAACGGAGCCGATGGGCTCGAAGTATCCGATTCCATCTTCGAAGGACGCTGGGGCCGAGGTGTCATTCGCGACGGAGACGCGGGCAGCGGTGAGAATTTCCTGATCACTCGAAACGAATTCCGCGAAGATCATTTCCGCTGGGGGCCGATCGCTATCGGCCCTCAGGACAGTGCCGGAACACCCAACAACTTCGCCTTCAGCGGAGAGATTTCATTCAACTACTTCGGCAACGGCCTGGACACGGTCGATTTTCAGGAACTCGGAAACCAAAACTTCACCGTCACGATCACCAACCAGGCCCTCACCGCCGCGGGACTTCAGATTCTGCACAACACGTTCGACTGGAATGATTCGAACGTGATCAATCAAACGGGCAATTACGCTCAGCCTGCGGGCGTATACATCACCCCGGCGCTGACCGGCAACGCCAGCCAGATCCTGATCCAGAACAACATTTTCAACAACTTCGCCTACGCAGGCCCTCAGCCGGGAACGACCGATCCGCAATGGCGACCGACGGGTGGCGTATTTGGCGGCGCGCTGGAGTTTGACGGCGCGGATGATTTTGGTGTTTGGCAGAGTTCATTGTTTGACGTTGGCACCGCCGGCACCCTCAATTTTTGGGTGCAGATGCATGATACCTCTCGACGCAACCAGTTCTTCGAAGGTCCGGGCAACGCCGGCTTCGAAATGCAGTATCGCAACACGAGTGGAGGTCAGGTTTATGGAAGAGCGACCACAGTTGGCGGCGACAATGTCATTCGTTCCGGACCGGACGGTGCCACGCTGTTGAATACGTGGCACAACATCCAATACACATGGGACTTCAATGCGATAAATGCCACCGGCAGGATGCGAATCTATATTGATGGCGCGCAGTCCGGCTACTTAACAGGATCTACTCCAAATGACCTTACCTGGGCCACAGTGGTAAGTACCGTCAATGGACTGATGAATGTCGGCCGAGACCCTGGAGATACTTCTCGGTATTTTGATGGCCTCATGGATGATGTCGGTTGGTTCAACAGCGTCCTCACTGCAGTTGAGCGGACAAATATCCAGAATAATGGAGTCGCCGCGCTCAGCACCGACTCACGGCTCGTCGCTCACTGGGATTTCGATCAGGCAACTGGGCAGATCGCGGTCGACAACAAGAACGGCATCGGGATGTTCATCTCGACCGACGGAATCGTTCCGTTCGGTCCAACTTATCAGGCCGGCATTGGACAGTTCGGCGGCGCGCTGCAGTTTGATGGTGCCGACGACTTCGCCACGTTCCAGGATCCAAACTTCGATGTCGGTGATCACGGCACACTGAATTTTTGGGTCAACATGGATGACACCACTCGGCGTAACGAATTCTTCGAAGGTCCGGGCAACGCGGGCTTTGAGATGCAGTACCGCAACAATTCCGGTGGTCAGGTCTATGGGCGAACCGACACGGGCGGCGACTTCGTGATCCGCAGTGGCGGCGACGCGGCCACGCTCAACAGTGGCTGGCACAACATCCAGTACACATGGGACTTCACCACCAAAGAAATGCGGATTTACATCAATGGCACTCAGTCCGGATACCTCGCCAACTTCACGCCAACGGATCTAAACTGGACCGCCGTGACGGATACTGTCAACGGTCTGATGAATGTCGGTCGTGACCCCGGTGACGTCACTCGTTACTTCGATGGTTTAATGGACGACATTGCATGGTACAACGACGTGCTTTCGACTGTCGATCTGGCCGCAATTCGTACCACTGGCGTCTCCGCTCGCACCGATCTGGTTGCCCACTGGGCGTTCGATACCGCACCGACCATTGACAATACATATCTCGGCGACAGCGGCACCGGCATCGTCCTCTACCTGCAGCAACTTCCCCCATCGCCACCGGTATCCGGTTACGGCGTCGTCACGCCCGCCGCCGCCGTCGTGCTGAATAACGTCTTCTTCAACGATGTCGCCAGCGAATATGCCGATTCAAATCAGGTTCTCGCCCCCGGCAATCTCACCGGCCCGACCGCCAATCCTTTCTTCAAAGGCGACGATCCAAACGTTCCCTTCGCGGGAACGACGCTGGCGGAATTTTACCGCCCGCGATGGGGTTCTTCCGCCGCATTCCAATCGACCGAGTTTCAGGCCGACATCGCAACCATGATCCCGCACATCGGTGCTAATCAGGAAGACCCGGTTGCGTTCGGCGTCGAGGACATTCAGGTTGCCGGGACGGATTTTGATGACCTCGTGGTCCTCACCTTTTCCAGCGACAACGACGGATTTTTCACGTTCACACGGAACGTGACGGGAGCGTCGCCTGAGTTCGTCGGTTCATTCAACTTCGTCGATATTACGTCGTTCACATTCGACGGTTACGGCGGCGACGATGTGTTCATCATCGTCCAGCCCACGGCGACTCAGGGCGGTCTGTTCAGCCTGGTGAATGGCATCACGTTCAATGCCGGCACGCAGAACAGCGACGGCAACGCCCTGAACAGCGATGGCGGCACCGGCGGCGACACGCTGGTCCTGCTCACGTCGGCCACTGATCAGGCTGTTCTTGATTCCGCTAATTATGTTTTCGGCAACGACGATCCGATCGAGCGCCATTCCGGAACGATTACGCTCACGGATGGCTTGCTTTCCACGGTCATCGCGTTTAACGGCACTGAACCGATTCGGGATGAGTTGAGCGTGAACGCGCGAACCTTCGCATTTGCCTCGACGATCGCCGGGGGCGCTGAAACAATCACTGTGTCGACACCAGGCAACACGGTCGCGATGACTTCGACGACGTTCATGGGAGATGAAATTAAGCCGCAGGTTACGTCCCGAACGCTCGACAACCGAATTCAGTCAACGCTCGGACCCAGTGCCAGTTTTGCGAACTCAAATACCCAGCTCACGATTAACGCAGGCAGCGGCAACGACATTGTCAACATTAATTCAATCCATGCTAACTTTCACTCCGCCCTAACCATCAATGGCGGTGGCGGAATTGATAGGGTGAATCTCAACGCCAGCCTCACGCTGGGAAACTCGGTCGTCGGAAACACAGGGAATCTGACGGTCACATCAGAAGCCATCAACATGGCCGCAACTGTTGCAATCAACACCACTGCGGAGACAACCGGCGACGGCTATGTGCTGCTCACAGCAGACTCAAATGTGACTCTCGGCGCTGGTTCCACGATCACCACCAGCACAGGCTATGTGCTGACCATGACATCGAACGGTCCAATTGATGTTGATGGCATGATCACCACCGGCAGCGGCAACGTCCTGCTGATGGCAAATGGCTCATTACGAAATATTGCACTCGATGCCGACATTATCAGCTCCAGCGGACACATCACGCTGATGGCGGCGAATACTATTAACATTGGACCACTGGTCGATATTCAGACCGCCGGCGCGGGCACGATCACGATTGAGGCTGCTGCGGACTCAGTGACGATGAATACGTTATCCACCGTCTCAACAGTCAACGGCGACATCCGCGTTAAAGCAAATAATGACGTGACCGTCAGCAGAATCTCGGCCAGCAACGCCAATGTGAGTCTGGTCAGCGCGCTGGGCTCGATTCTGGACGCTGATGCAGACGACACCGACACCGACATCATCGCGCTTGGTCTCCGCATTCAGGCCGCTGTCGGCATCGGCACGCTCGGTGCCGGCAGCAATGCGATCGAGACCACCGTAAGCAAGCTGAGTGTGCGGGCTGCCGGCGGCGGGATCAACGTCCTGGAAAGCAATGGACTCGCGGTCGATGATGTGACAGTGACGACTCAGAAGGTGCAGACGGATGGCATGACTCTCGCGGTTACGGACGCAACGCAGAGCGATCTCGTCTCGACCGGCGACGGCTCCATCGTGCTGCGCTCACAGGCAGGTAACCTGACCCTGAACGATGGCACAGCCACGTCTGATAGCTCCGCGATCAACGTGAACGGAACCGGCAACCTGCTGCTGCAGACGCTTGGCAGCAATGGCGATTTGATTATCAATGCGAAAGTTTCCAGCGGGACCGGGAATCTGACACTCGTCGCCGCTGATGACATTGACATCAATGCAAATCTTTCGACGACGGGCGCAGGCACCGTCTACCTGCTTTCCGGCAACGGCGCAGCCGATACAATCACCGGGATTGATATGGCCGCTGGCACCTCGATCACAACGGGCGGAGGAAACGTGAGGCTGTCGGCGACCGGTGAGAGCGACATTCGGCTGGGCGTGATTGACGCGGGCAACGGCGATGTGAGCCTCATCGCTGAACGCCACATTCTTAACGGCGGTGTCGCTTTGAATGTGGTCGCCAACGATCTGCGAATGGTGGCTGACGCCAACTCAGGCGGCGTGCCTGGACATCTGGGAATGATCGGCAAATCAGATGTGCAGAGTCCCCGGCAGGAGACTGTAAATCGCGAAGCCATCGGCACGAATGTCAACTTCATCGCGGCAAAGGCTGCGGAAGGTATTTACATTCACGAAACCAATAGTATCGATGTTTCCACGACTGGAGATGCCAGTGGGAAGATAAATATCAACGGCGTGACCGTTGACTCGACGACAACCCTATTGTCAGACAACTTCCAAAGTCTGGAAGACCTGCGGACCTCGGCGAACGGCCCGATCAAACTGGTGGCGGAAGGCGGCACGATCACGCTCAACGGCGGGGTCGACACGGCGGGGATCAGCGCGAACGGGACAGGCGACGTATTACTTGAAGCACGCGGCGGATCGAGCGACGTGATCGTGAACGCGACAATTCAGTCGGGCACCGGACACGTGACGCTCGACGGCGGGCGGCATGTGGACGTGAACGCGGCAGGGACAACGGGAGGAACGGGAACACTGTATCTCGTGTCGCGAAAGAACACGGACATCGACGCGGGACTGACCACGGTTAACGGCGACGTGCTGCTGGGCGCGGACAGCAACCTGTCACAGACGGCCCTGATCACGAGCACGAATGGCGACATCGGGCT
>JBDNHX010000139.1:0-5566 GCA_041688565.1 Planctomycetaceae bacterium | reverse complement strand
CTTTTCGACTCAGATCGCGACCTTCATTTGATGGTGTCGGCCCTCCGGGCTTTGGTTGTCATGAAAATCTATTCCGGGGCCTCACGGCCAATGCCACTCGATTTTCGATTATAGTAGCCATCACTCTCCGAGTGATGAATGCCAACAGCCGCTTTTTGCGGCCTTCGTCCCTCGGAGAGTGACGTCTACTTTATCGTGGTCGCAATGCTCGGCCTCCAGTCAATGCGCTTAGGGGTTTGAACGGCCGATCTGCTGAGGCCAGCCGGAGAGTGCCTTAACCAATCTTTCTTCCTAAAACCTAAAACCTCGCATTCAGCAAAGCTTCATGTCAGACGCTGACTGTCCCACACCGCGGCTTGAAGTCCGCGACATTGTGAAATCGTTTCCCGGAGTCAAAGCGCTCAAGGGAGTCAGTCTGCGCGTGATGTCCGGCGAGATTCTGTCGGTTGTGGGGGAAAACGGGGCTGGCAAAAGTACGCTGATGAAGATCCTGGCCGGTGTTCAGGGGCAGGATACAGGCCGCATCCTGGTGGACGGGCAGGAGAAAAAATTTCGGTCCGTCATTGATGCGATGAGTTGCGGGATCGCCATCATTCATCAGGAGCTGAATCTCTCGGACAATCTGGAGGTTGGGGCCAATGTTTTTCTCGGTCGCGAACCTCGCACGCTCGGTTTGATTAACAACCGGATGATTAACGCGGAAGCGGCCAGACTGTTAAAACGCATTGGCCTGAATGTGCCACCGACGCGACTGGTGAAGGGCTTGACGGTCGGCCAACAGCAGATGGTTGAGATAGCCAAAGCGCTTTCGATGAATGCTCAGGTTCTGATTATGGATGAGCCTACGTCCAGCCTTTCGGCCGGAGAATCGGCGAATTTGTTTCACGTGATTCGTGATCTTAAAGCTGCCGGCGTCAGTATTATTTATATTTCCCATCGGCTGGCGGAAGTGCAGGATCTTTCTGACCGAGTCACCGTGTTGCGGGATGGTGCGAATGCCGGCGAGCTGCAGCACGGCGAAGTGACTCATGACAGCCTTGTGCGTCTGATGGTGGGTCGGGACATTTCGCGCTTCTTTGCAAGGACTCCTCATAAGAAGGGTGAGATCGCAATTGAAGTCAAGGACGTCGTAACATCGGCGTGGCCTGCTCATCGCCTGAATCTGCAGGTAAGGGCCGGTGAAATTGTCGGTGTGGCTGGACTGGTCGGCGCTGGTCGCACAGAAATGCTGAGAACGCTGTTTGGTGTTGATGCTCCGTTAAGTGGCACTATCGAAGTGGGCGGGAAGGTCGTCCCGCTGCGATCTCCGCAGGATGCTATCGCAGCCGGTGTTGCCCTGGTTCCAGAGGATCGCAAGCAGCAGGGCGTTGTTCTGGACATGACGATCCGCGAAAATACTGGTCTGGCTTCACTGCATCAACACGCAAAGTTCGGAGGGTTATTGAATTTTGCGGTGGAAAAACAGCAGTCGGCGGAGATGACCGGACGTCTGCGGGTGAAAGCTCCCAGCGATCTGCATCGTGTCGGTAATCTGTCGGGCGGTAACCAGCAAAAAGTCGTGATTGGAAAATGGCTGGCTCTAAAACCACGTGTTCTGCTTCTCGACGAGCCAACTCGCGGCATTGATGTGGGAGCCAAGCAGGAAATTTATCAGCTGATGGATGAGCTGGCAGGGCAGGGGATTGCCGTCCTTTTTGTCAGCAGTGAAATGGAAGAAGTGATTGGCATGAGCGACCGTGTCATTATCATGCATGAAGGTCGGATTACCGGCGAACTGTCTCGTGAGCAACTGTCGGAAGAATCGGTGATGCATCTGGCGACCGGGCATCATTGTTAAATTAATCTTGAGAAGTGCAGGGTTGTGATGAAGGGCAAACTTTTAGGAATCTTCACAGTACTGGTCGTGCTCTGCACGTACCTCGCTTTTGCTACGGCTACACCGTGGTGGGATCTGAGCACTTCGAAGTTCCTGCAGCCTGGCAACATCCAGAATTTGCTCAACCGACTTTCGTTGTTTGGTGTTCTTGGCATTGGAGTCGCCTTTGTCATTATCACCAGCGGCATCGATCTTTCCATTGGTTCGACTGTCTGCCTGTGTGGAGTTCTGCTTTCCATTTTTCTCCGAGTCGACTATCAGCCGGCGGCATATTTCGGTGTGGTTCAGGTGGTCGCGACTGACAGAATGTTTGTGCTCGATGGAGAAGTGCCGCAGTTGAGTTCTGGAGCGACGGTTCGATATACCGGCGGGGTTGGTTCCGGTTTGGTGCTGACAGTGGATTCTGCAGCGACGAAGAACGGACGAACGGAGTTCAAAGTTACGCAGGCCCTGAGTCGCGACGAAAAGGGTGGTCGAATCGTCATCGCCGTTCCAGTGGTCGGACTTCAGACGAGTGAATCCACGACGGCTGACCTTCCAGCGGATTCCGAAGCGGAAGTTGGCGACCAGTTGCAGCTCTTCAAAGCGGACGGTGCTGTGACGACCCAGAAAGTCACTCAGCTGGTTTCCGAGCCGACTTCGACCAGAGTCACTTTGGCCAAAGATCCCGGTGCGAAATACCAGACAGACGCGTTTGCGGTTGTTCTGAAACGCACGCAGCGCATGTCGATCCCGCTTGCTGTTCTGACCGTTCTGCTGATCGCAACAGGACTCGGCCTGATTCACGGGCTGCTGGTCACCAAAGTAAAACTTCAGCCGTTTGTGGTCACGCTCTGTGCTTTGCTGATCTATCGAGGACTCTCGCGCTGGCTGACCAGCGACAATCCGGCTGGCTTTGGAGAACTGCAGTCAGTACTCGGTCCCGTTGCTTCTGGTCGTGTGGGGGTGATTTTCCGCGGTCAGGAAATGGTGTTCGGAATTCCGATCCCCTTCTTCTTGCTGACCGCGATTGGGGTCGTCGCCGCTGTCTTTCTGGGGCGAACGATCTGGGGTCGTTATCTGCTGGCACTTGGACGAAACGAAGAGGCCGCTCGATTCAGTGGAATCAATACCGGTCGAGTCACTCTGATGGCGTACGTCATCTGCACGGTCCTTGCGGCAGTCGGCGGAATGCTGTCAGCCCTGGATTCCACATCCGTGTCGCCCTCGAGTTTTGGAAACGCGTTTGAACTGTACGCGATCGCCGCTGCTGTTTTGGGCGGCTGCAGTTTGCGAGGTGGTGAGGGCTCCATTCTGGGGGTTGTCATCGGCACGGCGGTCATGCAGGTGCTCAATAACCTGATCATGCTGCTGCAGATTCCGCAGACGCTGGAGTACACCATTATTGGATCTGTGATTCTTATCGGTGTCACTGGCGACGAATTTGTTCGCCGGGCCGCTGCAAAACGACGTCTGCGACAGAGCGCTGGCTGACTCGCTATTTGCCTTTTCCTTCGCGGCTCGTCCGGTTATCTCTACGGTGGTTTACGCCGGCCGCTTGCGGATTGTTGAGTGGCTGATTTTAAGGTCAGATGTTCATCCTAACCCGACGCGTCATCGAGGGATCTGCTGCGAATAACGGCGGCAATTCCATCCCTCGCTGACGCGTCGGGTTTTGAAAACGATTAAATCAATGCTCCGCTTGCGGGAAGCGAGCTGCACCATTCGACGGGTTGCTGCGGTTTCATTAACCTACGCCCGCCTGCGACTGGTTTCGAAGGCCATTTTCGCTTCATCCACTTGTTAATCTCTGCAACCTCCATGACCACAGAACTTCCAAAGCAATACGAACCGGCCGCCTCACAGACTCGCTGGGTTGAACATTGGCTGAGCCAGGGCTATTGCAACGCGGACCCAACGCCGGGCAAAGAGCAGCACACGATCATGATCCCGCTGCCAAACGTGACGGGAGCCCTGCACATGGGCCACTGTCTGAACGGCACGATTCAGGACCTGCTGACTCGCTGGCGTCGCATGCAGGGCCGAGAAGCTCTATGGATGCCGGGCACCGACCACGCAGGCATTGCGACTCAAGCGGTTGTTGAACGCCGCATGCTGGAAGAAGAAAAACTGACGCGACATGACATTGGTCGTGATGCGCTGGTGGCACGCATTTGGAAGTGGAAAGACGAATACGAAGCCCGCATTCTGAACCAGCTCAAGCAGATTGGTTCCAGCTGCGACTGGCGGCGAGTCCGCTTTACGCTGGATGAAGTCTGCAGCAAAGCCGTGCGCAGAACGTTCTTCAAGATGTTCAGCGATGGACTGATCTATCGCGGCAAGCGACTTGTGAACTGGGACACGTATTTGCAGACGGCCGTTGCCGATGATGAAGTGATTACAGAAGATATCAACGGCAGTTTCTGGACAATGAATTATCCGGTTGTGGAAAGGCGAGCGGGGGATGTCAATCCCCTGATTTCACACGCTGAGCCTGAGCCTGCTCCGGCAGCGAATGAAACGTGCGACATCAGGGGACTCACGTCCCCCGCTCGCCAGGAAAATCCGAATGATTGGATTCCCACTGGTCAATGCATCTCATTCTCGACGACTCGACCTGAAACGATGCTCGGCGACACGGCTGTTTGCGTGCATCCCACCGACGAACGCTACACGGATCTTATCGGCAAGCATGTGATGATTCCGGCGAACGGTCGCATCATTCCGATCGTGGCCGACGCATTGCTGGCCGACAAAACGCTGGGCACGGGAGCTGTCAAAGTCACTCCGGCTCACGACCCGAACGACTACGCCTGCTGGGGGCGCAATAAGGACAAGATGGGTGAGCCGATCAGTATTCTAAACGCCGACGGCACGATCAACGAAAACGGCGGCGAGTACGCTGGGCTTGATCGGTTTGAGGCTCGCAAGAAAATCGTTGCGAAGATGGAGTCGCTCGGTCATCTCGAAAAGGTCGAAGACCGCATCATCCCGATGAAGTACAGCGATCGATCGAAGACGGCGATTGAGCCGTTTCTTAGCGATCAGTGGTTCGTGAAAATGGACACGCTGGCTCAGAACGCGATCGATGCCGTTGAAGACGGCCGAGTGCGTTTTTTCCCTCAGCGATATGCAAAAACGTACATCGACTGGCTCGCCGAAAAACGCGACTGGTGCATTAGCCGCCAATTGTGGTGGGGACATCGGATACCGGTTTGGTCAAAGTCGCTCACCGCGGTCGACAGCTATGAAACAATCCTGCTGCAACTCCTTGGCGATGGCGATTCTCAAACGGTTCCCACGTCATCCGGCAATGCGCAATTGACGTTCACAAAGAGCGATGATGGCAGGCTGAGGACGTCTTCGGTATCGATTCAGTCGGCAGAAACGTCGTCCGTTGATGCGTATCAGAATCAAACAATTGCTGTTCAGGTTCATCATGCAGCGGATGCATCTCCTCGACTTCTGGTCTGTGTCGCAGATGGCTTCGAAGAAGTAGAGCGTGACCTGGAATCTCGTGGCTTCACGCAAGACCCCGACGTCCTCGACACGTGGTTCAGTTCCGCACTCTGGCCGCATGCGACGCTGGGCTGGCCAAATCGGGAACACAATCCGCCGATGGTGTCTGCGTCCAATCTCCCCATCGCAGGCGGAGAAGGGCAGGGGGCTGCAGTGGAAGCGTCAGCCCCCTCATCCGGCCTTCGGCCACCT
>JBDNHX010000138.1:0-5620 GCA_041688565.1 Planctomycetaceae bacterium | reverse complement strand
TTGCCATCTTCCTCCATGCGCGAAGCCTGGCAACTTCAAGGAAGGCGCGCAATAGCGCACACAAATGTTTCCCGAATTTCGCTGCGAAGTGTAAACTGCTAACAGGTCAAATACCGTGCCGAACACTATTGGGCCTGACCCATTTGATGTTTACGATGCCACGTTTCGGTTGGCCGTTTTCTGATTGCGTCGCCGGTATCCACCAATTTCAAACGACAGATTCATCGGCAGCAAGTGCGGCACATCGGGCTCGCACGCATTGAGCACTACTTCGAGCAAGTGGCGACCCAGTTCCCGCACGAGCTTCAGCAGAGCAACTTCAAACAGCATCAACGCGAGCGGGGACAGCGGTTGCGTGAAGAAGCTGGCGACCGCGTCGATGAGCGGCTGTCTGACTCGCTTGAGTATGCTATCGACAAGTCGTTCGGCTTCGAGGAAACATTGTTTCTCTGTTGCCTGATTGAGTCCCCAGCCATTAAGATCATGCATTGCGGCGTCCTTGCCATGCGAGTTGTTAGTTTTCCAAAACCATTCTCGCAAAGGACGCCGCTTTTTCCGATACCAATCCGCCTTACTATCAATTCAAAAGAATATCAGACCAAATTTACCGACGAAGTAAGGCCTCACAGAGATTACACCCTCTGTGGTGCTTGTGTCGCCGGTTTATTCGAGGCGCTTCGGGCCGCATGAGATATAGTTTTCTTGGCGCATGGAACGCTGCGACGAATCAGCTTGTCCGCGTCACGACGACCGGCACAGTGTCATCGGGAACGATGTGCGAGTTGTTGCATAAAATCGCAGCACTCGGAT
Source organism: Planctomycetaceae bacterium (assembly GCA_041688565.1). Taxonomy (GTDB): domain Bacteria; phylum Planctomycetota; class Planctomycetia; order Planctomycetales; family Planctomycetaceae; genus SXXK01. The sequence continues at coordinate 4,810 of JBDNHX010000138.1, read as the reverse complement.
TGCAGGGACCAATAACGCTGGTGCTGGACAATGCCCGCTATCAGCATTGTGCTCTGGTGAAGGATCTGGCGGCGACACTCAATATCCAATTCTGGTTCCTGCCATCGTATTCTCCGAACCTGAACCTCATCGAACGGCTGTGGAAGTTCGTCAAACGTGACGTTCTATACGGGAAACACTACACCACCTTCGCCGAGTTCTGCCAGGCAATCGACGGCTGCCTCGAAAAAATTCCGACCAAACACCGCAGCCGACTCGAATCTCTCATGACCCATAATTTCCAGCGTTTTGACCCGGCATCATTCCTCGCCGCGTGAAGTATACATCCGTTTCCAAAAAACGTTGCAGCAAAAAATCGGTCGGTCTGTCGCCCTTCATTGGATTTCGTATGATCACGGGAGTACCTTTTCGGCCGAAACTACTTTCTGGAACACAGTTTTTGGTCGTAGCCCGTCTGAGTTGCTGGCAAAACTTTACGCAACGTATCGGGCAACACTCTGGCCTGAAGTCCGAAACGCATCGCAATTTCAGTGCGCCACTATCCCAGTGGAAAAGACGCCTCTTCGATTCGAGTAGCAACGAACGCGGACGGTCGAACTGGATTGTTTCGATACCGGTCCGTCGCATGAAATAGGTAGCCAGCAAGCGCTACTCTCCACGGTCCGTCCCCAGGTGTCCCGAGGTCATCAAATCCCTGAAATCCATTTTTGTTGGCAAGAATTGCGGCTCCCGCTGGCTTTTGAGCAATCCGCTCCATTTGCGCAAAAGCCGGATATGCGACTTTGAGAAGCACTTTGTCTACTTCCGGAAGTTGTTCTGTTTCGATGAGTTCAATGCCAGCAGAGCGATATGCCTCGATCACGTATCCGACACAGCTAAAACGTTGGCGGAGCGGTCGGTTTTCTTCCGAGTACGCCCACTTCATGTGTGGATAAACAACATACTGTTGAAAAGGCAGTATGATCGTTTCGGAGTACTGAGTCGAAATGGAAGCCACCCAATCGTCGATGGCCTCGATCTCCTCATTTGTTAACCCAACCTGCCCGAGGAGATGACAATCTTGTCCATCGCCGATTGCAAGAGGCGGCCCCATGTGGAAAAGAGGAAGATGACATTCACCTTTCAGTTCGTGATCCCTCGCCAACAGGGCTGCATGCACGACAAAAGGTCGGTTCGTCAAGGAATAGATTCCAACCACCGCAAAACGGCGTGCTTGGACACCGTCGATTCGATGCTTCAATACAACAGTACCCGCAGTGAATGCCGTTTCCTCTCCCACAATTACGTCCTCATCAACCGGCGGAGTTGAGGTGGGAAACCATCGTTTCAATGAGTTCTACTTTATGCGATCGCGGTGAGACAGAATGCCAGTTTTGCATGATAAGCTGGAGTCGCTTACGGAGCTTACTAACGAGAAGTTGTCGACGTGTCCTCAACGCGAGTGTACCAAGATCAATCGCTTGCGACGCCCCAAGGACTGTTGCAGCAATCGTCGCCTCAATTGCGATCGCGGAAACTTCGCCAGCCTTGAAGACATCAGTGTCCCAATGTTTTTCGGCTAATGTCACAACGCGTTCGGATAACTTTTGGACGTCGATAGTTGACGTTGGCGGAGTGCAATCGAACACTGCCGTAATCGCCTGCAAGGTAACCAAGCGAGTGTCGATAGGCGAACCCGCCGTGAGTAAAGACAAGAACTCAGACACCCTGCCTTCTGGAATAATCGACCCAGCGCGACGAATTGAGCAAAGCACAACTGGCGCATCTTCCGATGACCTCGAATCACGCAGTCTCATAGCGTGATCCAGGAGATCACTCGCGACTTGTTCACGCACTCGCGAATCCTGGAAGCGAATCGCCGCTGCTGCGTAAATCACGATGCGAGACCAGTTCGACTGTAAGTCTTTGCGATGCAGCTCAGAAGCGACGAACTGGCTGGCCGCATCTGGATCAGAAGCAATCCACTCGCGGAGGGCCTCAAGTCTTTGCTCGGACGACAACCCACTGTCTGTCGCGAGCAACGACGCTTGAGGTCGCTCATCTGTGACAGGAGCGGGGGGATCTGAATGTTTCGCCGTTCCGACGTTAGACTGCAAGTCGGACGGACGCTTGGTTGACGGACGTACAAACTCGTCTTCTGTGCCGTGCTCGTCTTTCAGCCGATACTTTCGCAATCCTTCACTGTCGGAGTACGTTCCTGCCGTTACGCTTGCCGTTTGACAGGAGAGGACAGCTGCATCACGGTTTGAGATTGCACTACGGAGCAATTCCGAAAGCCGCGCAAATTCGTTCGCCACAAATGGAGGCGTTGTTATCCACTTCGTGGCTTGCCTGAGAGCCTGACGACGGGCTGCTTCAAAAAGGCGTACTTGGTCCTGTATGCTCGCTGCGCTGGCAGCGAGCACAGCAGGATTTACCGCTGCACTTGATGAATCTGGCAAAGTCAATTCGTTGTTTGCTGTCATCTAGTTTCTAGCCGTTCGTTGCCTTTATTGGTGATTTCGGTAGTCGGAATTGGAGCGCCTAAGTCTCTCGCTGAATTTTGCAGTACATCAAGCTTTTGTTTGGCGTACCCTGCGATTGTTGCGAGCATATCGACGTCTGATGCAGAGAGCACGACATCTATCCCATCAGGCAGTCCGTCTGCACCTTCCGCGACAAGGTGCATTGTAGTAATTGGAAGCCAGCCCTCGATTTTCTTCCGTAGCTCATCAAAGATCGGTCGCATATCACAAATCAACTGAATATTCAGCAACCGTTTGCCGGTGGCCTTACCGATGTTCTCAGCTTTCTTTTGCCGGTCTAGCGCTATCCAAACACTTTTCAACCTGTCAACACGAGTTTTGAGGGCGTCCAAGACCTCAGGAGCAAATGCGGCTTTGGCGTCATTACTCTCAACGACTGCAAGTTTGTCGATGAAATCATTTGTTCCCGGTCCATCAAGTTCGATTCGATGAAGGTGACTAATTATGCGAGTGACCAGATCCGCATTTGGCCCTTCAAGAACTCTACCAACCAACGCGCGGAGATCTTCTCCGTACAAGAATGCTGAACCGTCAACGAATTCTTTCAGGACTGAATCAAAAAGAGCATCCTCAATAGACACAAACTCATGAAGATCTTCGATCACACGGTCGTTCAAGTTCGACGTCAATCCTACTGGGGAAGGACTACGCATATAAAAGACAGTGTCACCCATGAAAAACCTCAAGAATCATTTCAGAACTCGTAAATTGGGAATTTTTTTTACAGTATCTCTTACGGTCGTGACGTGTCACAACCATAAGCTGATCCCCGTCCAAAGTCTCCACATTCCCGTTTTCGGCCGTTTTCGGCGAATACGCTCGCAAAAATCAGTGATTGGTTCGTTGTCCTTGGGAATGTTCAGCGTCGATGCATCTTGTACAGTCTGCAGATCGCAATCGGCCTCAAAACGCGGTTTTTTTTCAAAATCATACACGAAGTCGACGAATCGGTCTTCGATTTCCAGACGCTATACCTCAGAAGTTTGCGACGTATCGGAATGCCCCATAGATCGTCATTGACTGCAGAAACGGTAATTCTTGTTCCAAAATCTCGCAGCCTCGCCGCCACGCATCGAGAGATTGAAGTAGTCGCCCATTTTCGATTGTTGGCAAACAAACAAAGGGGACGCAGCCAATAGTGTTCGGCACGCCGCTTGCGTGCTTGTGGATTTTGACGGGAGCCTGGTTGATTTGCGAGTCGCGGAGTTCCGATGAATGGCTCCGGCGGAGTGTTGGTTTTCGGAGCGCGCAGCAGCGAACGGCCCGGCACGATCGAACGCGCGGGAGCCTACTTTTTGGCAGGTCTTAATTTTTCAATGTGCCGTTCCAGTTCTTCCAGAGACGCCCAGCCCGACATGTACAGGCAGATCATTTCAAACGTCCGCTTCGTCGGAGCACGCCCGGTGTAAATCAGAATCAGCAGGCACGCGATGATCGCCAGATACGTCTGAATTTCGACACCATTCTGTTTTGTGCTCAGCAGATGGCGGCAGCCCAGCAACTGTTTGAACATCCTGAAAAATAATTCGATCAACCATCTCAAACGGTATGCCTCTGCGATCAGTTCGGCGGGAATATCAAGCAGATCAGTGGCGAGTCGCAGCTTGCCATCACACGATGGCCCCGTGCTGGAGCCTGTCGCGCTGCTGCCGCGACTTGTGTGTTCTGACGCAGAAACGACGACCAATCGGACCGGATGATCGGGCATCGAATCAGCTTTGGCCGCTGTGAATTTGACAATCTGATCGCTGATCACGCCAGCCTTACGGTCAGCGGCTGTCAGAGGCTTCTCTTCAATGACTTCGTACACCGAATTATCGCGAACTCGACAGACGTAACTGCTGTCGGCGGCGTGAATCACATTCCAGAGCAGGAACTTTGCGTAACCGCGATCCATCAGATAGCAACGACCGGGTTCCACCGTGCGCGCCATGACAGCACGCTCATCGGCTTCACCTTTGGGCTTCGAACCGGTGGCGTCAACGCGACTGACAGTGCCGCGAAAAATCTCGAACTGAGTATGCAGGCGATAACCGTAAGTCATCTTACCGCCAGCTTTCGGCAGCCATGCCAGCCGTGAAACTTTCACGATCGTATCGACGACGGAACCATCGACGGCGGTTAAGGTTTTGCCAATGGAGTCGAATGGTCCCTGACTTGGTTGAGGAAGTTGCGCGGCCAGTTCAGCAGCGATCTCTTTCAGTGGTTCCGGATCAAACACACGGACGGATTCCGAGAACGATCCGAACGATGTCCGCCCGACGCCGAGCTTCTTTTGAACTTTG
>JBDNHX010000137.1:0-5488 GCA_041688565.1 Planctomycetaceae bacterium | reverse complement strand
TCTTGATCACGACTTCAACGCTCAGGCATGTCGTCACATCCTGTTTCGCAGTGACCTGCAGCCAACCGTTCGCGGTGACTGCCACGCTCAGCCCTCGCGCCGCAAGCTGCTCATCCGTTAACACCGTATCGCCATCGCGCGCCACTTCGTCGATGCGCGTCCCCTCCGGCAACGTACTCTCGACGATCGGCCACTCGCGTATGCCACCCACCAGGTACGGAAACGGCGACTCCAGATTGCGAGGCGACAGCAGCGGCTCCGCCCAGGCAAATGCACTCGACGAGGTGAGCCAGAATCCAAGGAATGCCAGAAGTCGAAGACTCGGCGATGCTAAAGACGAGGCAGCGCCGCTTCTGCGAAGAACAGGTTTCATGCGGAAATCAGTTTTCATTTTCCGCGAGTCACTGTTTTCAGGACAACTGGCAGCATTGTTTCCGCGATGATTCTGTGGCCGGCAAAGTTCGGATGGCATTGGTCAGTTGTCCAGGTGCCCACATCGGTGCCTTTCGAATTCGCTTCAGTCCAGATATCAAAGTGATCAATAAGCGGCGTCTGAGTCTCCTCAGCCACGCGGCGACATGCTTTAACAAACATCTCAAGCCGAACATTCGGATGCTCTCCGATACCATTTTCATCTGCCTTGTCGCCCAAGCGAGGTTCCGTCATCAGGATTGGCTCAATTCCGAGTCGATGAAGTTCCGCCACGATGGTCGTAAGGTTCTGCTGATACTGCTCTTCCGAAATGCGGCTGTTCTGCTGCCCCTTATCCACATAGCTGTCGTTCGTTCCGTACATCACCGTCACGACGACTGGTTCCAGCGAGAGAATATCACGACTCAGTCTGGCGAGTGCCTGATCCGTGCGTTCACCTCCGATGCCCTGATTAATGACATCAACATCGTGCCCGGCTTCACGCAATGACGTCTGCAGCAGTGCCCCGAATGTTTGTTCGGCTGTCACGCCGGAGCGAACTCCTTTTGTGATCGAATCTCCCAGCACCACAATGCGTGGACGAGGAGCGACAGTGGCCACTTTGCTTGTAAGACTCCATTTCACCCGTGCGGCGAAGACACTGTTGTTCGCTCCCCGAGGATGCGGCTCGGTCCCCATATAATATTCGGCATCGGTTACCCATGACTCATTGGCATTGATCGCTGCTGCACCGAAGTTCCCCAGCATCACGCCTCGCTCTGGAATCAAGATTTTTTCGGTGCTGCGAATGACCTGCTTCTTTACCGGATCCACCTGCGCCATAAAGAGCGGCGCGCGATTGCGGGCGATGTGATCATTGTTGGCACTGCGGCGTGTGTAACTCAGAAACAGTGCCCGATCATGAACCAGCCAGTGTTGCTGAGTGTTGTAGCTGCCAAGTTCCGAGCCATCATCAAACGTCCACGGCAAAATTGGCTCAAAGTGCAACCCGTCCTGACTGGTCGTCACGTAGCCACCGGCATCGTTTCGTAATGTCAAATAATATGTGCCCTGAAAGAGTGCCAGGGACGGTTCGCAGAGGCCTCGGCCACCGATCACCGTCAGTTCGTCACCCTCTTCGATCAGGATCATTTCTGATCCGTCAAAGCGACAGTGAAGAATAGTGCATGTGTAGTCAGTTCCCTCCGAGCCCTTAAAATACATCGGCAGCAGGAGTGTTCCATCCGGACGAACAAGCCACTGAACACATCCTGGAGCGACCAGAAAATGTTTTGATTCTTCATCCGGCAGTTCCAGCATCTTCCATGCTGTCCACGTCCCCGCTGAAGGATCGTAGGCGGCGTATGCGCACTGATGAGATCGCGGCTTATCCAGAAGCTGTTCACCTGCCGCGCTGTAACGCAGCTTTGTTCCAATCGCCACGATTCGACCAGTATTGGGATGCCATCCTGGAGTGACATCACACACGGCAATAGATTCACCGTTTTCTGTTCGCCAGTCCAGTTCCGGCGGCAACACGGGCTTTGACCATGAGGTTCCTCCATTGTCAGATCGCATGAAGTAGAGGCCTGAGTAATGATCCGACACTCCCAGGTGTTTTTGCAGCGTGCAGATCACCGTTTGCGAATCAGCGTCGGCATGAGGGATGGCGGCTACTCGGGGATGGAACCAGCAAGACTCGGGTCTGAGCTCCTGATGGATCACATCCAACTGCACATCAAAAGGCAGGATGGTTTGTGAGAACAGCAGCGACGGATACAGACTGATCACCAGAAATGCGATTCGGTTCACGGATGGACTCGCTGTAAAGAAAAACGGCTCTTTGCCTAGCCTGACTTGCGCCACAATCATACGCTGATCGGGACTGATTGCCCATCGTGCCGCCGTGCGCTCTGCATTGAGCCAACCCGATCGACAAAATGTTCTTGTCAATTCTCGGGAAAATGGATTTGCGCAAGTTAGAGTTCTGCGCGGTGTTAAACCAGGACAACACGTTAGATTCTTTCTTTCGTACGCCGCCACCGATGTCTTGCTTTGCCGTTGCATCAACGCATGTGCAAGCACAGGCCATCGAGACCGGCCAATTGGAGTATGCAAATTCGCGTATGGAGCCGAGGAAGAAGTCTGAGATCGCCATGACAATCTTTACAGCAGAACGACAAAGGTAACCCGGCAACGGCCAAGAACCGTTGATTTCACAATCCGCCCGATCCGCCGCTCGGGTTCACCGCCTTGTTCAAGTAAGCCGCTGTCGCGGCGGGGTTCTTTGGCAGTCCATCGTATCGGGAAGTTGTAGCGTTTGGCAATGGTGGCTGGCCAATCTGTCTGTCGGGGAGCGTCGCTGGATGCTCCATACGATTTCTTTGACAGAAAGACCGGATCATGGATTCAGCAGAAAACGATCGTCCTCAGGATGACTCAGCAAACCGTCGGCGTGCGGCGCGGAACAGGAAGATTGAGCCGCCGCGAAAGGCTCCACAGACCGAACCATCACTCACGCACTCGCCGTACTTCAACGGACCGCTGTATCAGCGCATGAGCGAAGATCTGCGCCTCGTCGGAATGTCCGGGAAAGGCCGGAGACTTGAGGCTTGAGGCTGAAGGAAATCGCTTTTGAAGTTCGTGTTAGCACGGATCGCCGTAGTGACTCTGGCCACCTGTTTAATCCCGCTCCAGTCAGCAACCTACCGCCTACGGCCTACCGCCTACGGTCTCCAGCTTCGTCCCTCCTGCCTCAACTAATCCACAGCAGTCTACAGACGACGATGATTTATCTACATCTGACCGACACGGCAGCCATTGACGCACGAAAGGTGATCAACGACTTGTTTCGTCGTCCACGACCGAAACCGCCGGAGGAAAACGGCGGCGCGGTGCCGGTTCCGGTTCCGGTGAAATAGTTCGCATCTCTCCACCGTCATGCCGACAGTCGCCGACTGTTTGCGGCAGCATGGCGAGACGTTTCTTCAGCGATTACAAAAAAACTCTGACAAGATCTCTCTGCAGCAGCGGAAGGTGCTCAGCGCCATTACGCGGTGACGTACAAGTACACGCCGTCCGGCACAAAGGCGACAAAGACACGGACAGTCGATGGCGTCAGGTTTGTACGCGGATTTTTGCAACACACGCTGCCGAAGAGTTTTTTGAAAGTCCGCTACTACGGCTGGATGGCGTCGAACTCCCGCACGACACGCGATCGCGTCAAATGGCTGGCGTGGCTGTTTCTGGGCTGGACATTCTGGCTCGGCAGCGGAGTCGCACCGCAGCCGGATCGATACGAATCGAAACGTCCGCCATGTTCGCATTGCGGCGGCATGCTGCACCTGATCGCGATCACTGATGGCACTGGCCGAATCCTCGTGAGTCGCGCGCTGCCTTCACCGGCGCTGGCTGAACACGCCACAAATTATCTGGACAGCGGATGAGGCGCATGAAAACACAACAGGCGAGCGGCAGGGCGTCAGCCCTCCGTGGAAACCTCACATCGAAGACCATTTTCAAAACACGCATCAAGCCGTGTCGGATCGCGGTGCGCGCAGACCATGAAAAGTGCGAGCAATTGACTGAAAACCGACGAAGGTTTTGCGGCCTCAGTACGTCGTTCGGCGATGGACAGAGCGAAGTCCCGGCGATCAGACGCGTCTTCGTGCGATTCACTGCACACTGCCGTCGGAAAACTGACGACTCGCAGCGGTGTTGCGGATTGCGTTTCCCATATGGAACCGGCCGCCGCAATTCCACCGGGCTTCTTGAACAAATGCCTTGAGCTTCGGCTCGAATGGCTCGTACCGCCACAAGCCCCCTCCGCTCAACCCCGAACCTCACTCCGCGCCGTCCGTCCGCACTCGCGAAGTCAAAGCCTTATATGTTAGGCCCGAAACCTCCGCTTCGACATCAGAGCACGGGTCGAGTACGACCAGTGGCACCCAGAAATGTTCACCAGTGCCACCAGCCGAAGAGTTCACGGGGAGGCGGGACGATGGCCCCAGACCTGGAAAATACGAGGCAGGCTCATGAGTGTCCGTGGGTCTTCCGCGAACTCCGCCAATCCGGCGATCAGGTCTGTCACTTCGGCGGACGAGGCCAGTCCCTCCGCGACCACCGCGTCGGCAATCTTCTCTAATGTGAGGGCGGCTATGGATTTCGCCTCCCCCTGGAGCGCCACGGGTTGAACGACCTGGACCCGCACCGACTCGACCCCGGCCGCGAGGAACAGGGACGGCAATCTCGGGCCGATATCCGGGTCACCCCCTCGAATCCTGACCACCTCCCGATAGAGCTCGACATACGTTGTGAAAGCCCGGCAGGCCGGGTAGCAAACGTGGCCCGAGAAGTCGATATCCTCAACGGCGATAGTGCCTCGCTCTCGGGTCGCCCGCGCCATGACCCCGAGGACACTTGACCCGTCGCCGACATGGGTCAGCAGGAAGCGCGAGTAGACCACGTCGAACACCGGCTCGAGTCGCAAGTTCGCGGCATCCGCCTGCATATAGTGGACGTTGCTCAGCCCGGCGTCCTCCGCATCGCGTCGGGCGAGGGCAAGGACCACACCATCCCCGTCGACACCGACGACTTTTCCCGTCGCTCCGACCCGGCGGGCCATCTCTCCGGTCACATCGCCACCGCCACACCCTACGTCTAAACAACTCATTCCTTCCGCCACGCCTATCTGGTCGAGCAATCGGCCGGTGGAGGGTTGTAGAACCCGCGCCAGTAGCTTCAACCGAGCCTTCCCCTCGCTACCGCCTCGGATGACGTAGTGCTTCATCGTTTCGCATCCCAAAGCTCGCGGTCGCATCTCGGCGTGGCCGCCTAACGAATAATTATCCCGCCGTCCGCAGCCTGATACACCGATATCAGCGGGAATATGCCGGGTTGGGAATACTTTATCATTGTTCAGGAAAGTTGCAACAGTCAGGGCGATTGCGTGCTAAGTCGTTATCCGAACAGTACTTTTGCGAGGTAGTCGGTGTCCCAGGCAGCGAGCAGTCGTTTATTTTTGATTCCAAGCTTTTCGGATTTTTCGTTTTTTAGCATACTCAGAGCGAAGCGGCGG
>JBDNHX010000136.1:0-5394 GCA_041688565.1 Planctomycetaceae bacterium | reverse complement strand
GCTACTTCTACGCCGACGACAAAGTCAAGGCGTTGGAACACCGCGTTGGGTTGCAATGGGATGATCTGAAACGTTTGCCGTCGGCGGGATTGACTGAGCACCACGACCAGCAAGCCGCAGTGCGGACAAGGGTCGAGCGGCTTGTTCGGCGTCCCAGCGGTAGCTGTTCTTCCCAAAACTATCAAAGGCACCATCGAAACGCGTCAATGGCCAGCGATTCCTGACCCTCGGTGCCTGTAAAAGGACAACTGGATGGCAGACAACGTTAGTCACAAAGCCCAGATCTACTTTGGAAACCAGCCATTTTTGTTCTCGCACATCACGCTGGATGTTACTGAATTCATCTTCAGTCAGTGGCCAGGCAAAGTACGGGTTGAGTGGATCGGACATCATTTCTTCAAGCTCGTTTAACTTGAAATCGAGCGTCGTCATTTCAACTATGCTGCCGTCACGGACTTTCCATTCTCCAATTTTTCCATCGCTGGGATCCGGAAGACTTCGTGCATACTGTCGAAACCAGTCCCGCTGAGACTCACGACGAGCCAGTTCAGCGGGAGACAGTTCATCACGATCCATTGCGGTCCAGAGGTGCCACTTGAGTGTCTCAAAATCCACGTACTTCTGTTTCAATGCCAGACGGTGCGGTTAATAGCTCAATCGACACCTTCACAGCAGTTTGCTTGCCCGCTTTCAACGACACGTTCTCAAACGTCGCCACGTGCGTGTACGGTTGCAGGCGAATGGCGATGGCTGCGACGTCGGCTGGAGGCACTTTGAATGACCTGATGTTCTCCGTTCCGTTCCCCGAGCTTCCGAAAGGACGTAGCTCATTGCCGGACTTATCGATCAGAGTCAGATCAATGCTGCCGAGATCGGTGCTGGAACTGAATGGATTCGACCAGACGGCAAAACCGTCCTCGTGCGGTCCCGTGCGAAGAATCTTAACGCCATCTAAAAGCTGCTGGCATGACGAATTCTGCAATGCCGCATCGACATCGGCGTCCGCGATACGTTTCCCATTCGCATCGAACTTAACAAGAACGACAGGAGCCTCGCCGAATTTCACTTGTACGGTAGCAGCATCGGCATCTCCGATTGGCCAATGCACACTTTCGATCGTGCAGCCGAATTCCGGTGCCTGGCTGCCGTGCGTCGAGCTCATCGATTGGCCATTCTTCGGCATGTCGACCGGCTGTCCGTTTTTAAAGAGTTTGACCAGTGACACATGGGTGATCGGCTTGGATTGGCAGCCAGAAAGACGAACAGCGAACTCACGTCCATCTGAGTGTTCCGGACTAACTCTCAGTGAGCCCGGCTGAACTGGAGCTACATCCAGCAGTTTCCCCGCACCGCTCCACCACTCACGCTTGTCCTTCGAGGGCATTTCAATCGGCGGTGTTGAAACGCCCAGGAGCTGGATCATCGGTCCGTTCGGAATGAATGCCTGAACGGCGTCTGACGGCAGTGATTTCACCGACACGGTTACGTCGGATTTCTGTCCCGGCTCAAGGCTGACATTTTCGAACGTGACGAAATGACGATACCGTCGAACGCGATATTCGAAATGGCTGATTCCTGAAAGTGGAAGTACGAATGCTAATTCCCGTGGGCCTATTCGCATGATTAACTTTGTCGAAGGGAGATGCTGAGAACCCTTCAAGTCGACCGCATAAAATTCGCACTCAGCGACTTCAAACAGGTTCGCGTTCATCGTGTTTTCGATGCGCAACACTGTTTGATCAGATCGCTCAGCGACTTCCAGCGGAACAACGTGGTCATACAACGATCTGAGGTTCTCGGGGATCTGGATGTCCTTATCCTTCGTGCCTTTCAGGTCAATTGTCATCAGCGGACCAAATGGTTCCGTGGCGATGCAGAGCTTGATCGCCATCGGCTCATCCTCGAACGGCAGGGCACCGTCGTAGCCAGTCCAGATTCCATCCTTAAATGATGGTCTGCGTGACGTCGCGCCAGCAGTATAGTCCGTACGAACTGAGTGATCCCTCGGTAGCCCGCGAATCTGAAGCAGAAACTCACGAGCCTTCAGTTCGGTTTCGGCCAACCCTGGAATCCTGAGCGCACCAAGTTCGGACACATCGAGCTGTTGCACTAATTCAGTGCCATCAGGGTGCCACCACTTTTTTTCTTTTGAAGGATAATGCACCACGCCGATGAGTTCGACTTCAATCCCATCGGGCAACTTTGCGATGTTGTTTGGCTTTGAGGATGGAAGCGAGTCTGTTGTGATGGTGACTTCGGTTATCTTGCCCGCATCCATCGCGACATTCTCAAACGCAGCCCAATGGCGATAGATGCGGAATTGGTACTCGAACCGGTCGATTTGCTCAGGCGGCAATGGGAACATCACGATCCCTTCTGTCATTCCAGTCGAGGCTGCATTCGCATCTGTTGAGTAGCCGCCACCACCTCCCGATTCGCGATGAGAATTTCCTTCCTTGTCGATCGCGACAATTTCCAGATCGGGTTGTCTCCAGGCCGTTGGCGTTTCAAAATCCAGTTCTGTCTGCGCGACAGGTACCAGTTTGCCATCGACTTCTTTGTTGCCTCCTGAGAGTGGCTTCACAGCTTTGACTACAATGTCCTCCGCAACTCGGTCGACGGGTGCATTCGCGACTGTCGGTCGGCGTTGACCATTTGCTTCAAGAATCCGCACGGGAGAAAGTGGGTCAGTGGCAACGCCAACTCGAAGGCTGGCTGTTTGTTTTCCGGGCTGAATTTGCAATCCTCCCGAGAACACGACCACTTTCTCACCAGAGGCAAGTTGTTCGATTCGGCGTTCACCGGACATGTTGGCACTCACAGCAGTCGCATCATCGCCAAGGCCATGAACCTGGAACAATGCTCGGCGCAATGGTGCGTCTACAACGCGGACTGTTCCGCCCAGTTGGTACGCAGGAGCTGCGGACAATTTCGCTCCGTTTGGAGTCCACCACTGCTTCGGATTGTCTTCCATCGCGGCCAGACCGAGGAACTCAACGCGAATTCCTTCTGGGAGTTCTGCGATGGCCGACACCGGAACTGCGTCCTCAGTCTTCTCTTCAACGCCCACAGCACTTCTCATGTTGACCGCTACGATTGTGGTCACGGAACACAGGCAAATTATCAGCGGAAGCACTAACCATGATCGGCCGGATTCGTTGTTCGAATCGGGACTTACAATTCTCCGAATGCGTCCCAGCAGCGATCCATCCTTCGCGCCGAGTGCCAGAGACGTTGTCTGGCCCTGAAGCTGCTCCACCGCCAGCAGGGCGCGGCCGTAGTCGGGGGCGTTGTTGAAGAGTTTGATCACAAGATCGTCGCAGCAGTGTTCACGTTCAATCCGAATGCGATGCGAGAGCCACCAGACGGCGGGATGATAGAAGAACAGTGTCTCGACTAATGTCTGCAGCAGGTTGATAACGAAATCATGGCGGCGGATGTGGGCGAGTTCGTGCGCGAGGATGGCTTCAAGTTGAGGCATCGGAATGCTGGTCGCGAAACTCACCGGCAGCAGCACGATCGGTCGCAGATAACCGACCACCAGTGGCCCTTTTGCTAGTGTCGAATTGAAGACCTGCACCGCTCGCTTGACGCCAAGACGTTTGGAAACTCGTGTAAACGCGGCAAGGACTTCGTCACTTGGCACAGAGATTCCGACGCTTCGCAGCCGCCGCAGTGTTCGCCATCCGAGCAATGGTCGCAGCGAACAGAGCAGCACGCCAATGGCCCAGAAGGCGACGATAAATGTCATCCACGGCCGAAGCGCGTCGGCAACTCTGCTGGCGAGCGGTTGGGCGTCAGCCCTCCGTGTGTTTTCTTTTGCGGTGAGCTCTGGTGTAGAATCTGCCGTCGTGCTCGGAGGGCTGACGCCCTGCCGCTCGCCGGGAGATGGAACTACTGGCATTTCAGATGATCTGCCAGCAGCAAATTCTGGATCGTCGCCCGTGGCGGACGCATCGGCAGTAAATTCGGGGGTTAACGCCTCTCGGTTTGACGCATTGACGTCGGTGTTTACTGGCAGCACTACACCGGTCACGATCGGAGCAGCCACGATCAGCCCCATCGAGAAGATTAGAAACGCATACCGCAGAATCGATGAAGATCGGCGTAACATCCGAGCGACAACGGCGGCCAAAATCGCAATGACTGCAAATTGCCACAACGAATGGACCAGCACCCAGCCGAGGCGTTCGGTCGTCTGCTGGACAAACGGTGAAAGCGAGTTGAAGAATGTCAGCATCGGATGCCCTTGCCCCAAAATGTACCAACGCTCAATTTAAACAGACGGTCCACTCGTTCCGGGGCTCCAGCCCTGGAACGCGCTGTGTCGGAGGCTCCGGCCTCCACGGTGATCGCAGACGCCGCAGATGAAGGAGGCAGGAGCCTCCAAGGCAGTGCGTTCCGAGGCTGGAGCCTCGGAACGAGGCATTCGTCACTCAGAGAGTGACGGCTACTTTGCTTCCATCTGATCCAGCAAGCGCCGGGCTTCGTCGATTTCTTTCTGTGAGGCTTTGCCGCTGGATAGCGCCTGCAGCACGAGGCTCATCGCCGATCCGTCGTAGACTTTTTCAATCAGCTCGGTCAGAAATTTCTTGGCCGCCTTTTCACGAGTCACGGCCGCTCGCCAAATGTGCGGTGTGGCATCTTCGTCGCGTTTGACCAGGCCCTTTGCCAGCATCACCGCCAGCATTTTGACGGTCGTTGAATAGTTCGTGTCTTTTGCTTCAGACAGTTTGGCGTGAATGTCACGCACCGGACTCGACCCGAGTTCCCAGAGAATTCGCAAAATCTCCAGTTCAACCGCAGTTGGCTGCGACGATCCAAGTTCCCGCATAACGCATTCTCCTGCCGAGCAATACGACCACAAAGCGAAAGCATTCGCTGCCCGCAGTGTAGCGAAGCCTTTCGCTTATGCAAGCAGAATCCGGGGTGTTGAGGGCAGAGCCTGAATTTGACAGGTAAAGCCTGAGTCGCTGCTAAGACTAAGGATTAGCGATCATTCCTTAAGCCCGAAGTCGATGCACATCACGGCAGCCATGACGAGAATACGGATGGGGTGATCCATCGGTACAGCCTTGTTGATGGAAATCATCGCTGGCACTTTTTTTTCCGCCAGCCGGGTTTCGACGTTCAGGAACCAACTGGCTAAAAGCGACAGCGTTTAATGGTGCTGCCAACCCACCCAGTTGCGAACTTGGTAGTCCGCCATCCCGCTTCGCCTTTACCGCGATCGAAGCATTCCTCGACACGATGAGCGGCCTTCGGAAGGTAAAACGGTGTCAGGAACCGTTTATTTGAGTTTCGGTCGTCCCTGAGGTCGAGTCGTGATTTCGAGGCCCAGTTTTTTTGTTGCTGTCGTGGCCCAGGTTTCGTCACCGAAGGCAGAGCCGCGAT
>JBDNHX010000135.1:0-15539 GCA_041688565.1 Planctomycetaceae bacterium | reverse complement strand
CGCGATAGTCAGTTGCACCCAGTTGTTCACTGAGAAAGTCCATGTGTCGGTTCCCGGTAATCTAATCGGCCATGCGCGAGTTTCTTCGTTTAACGGCTAGCCGAAGGCGTCGGTTTTCTGGTAATTCGCCTACGCCTACGGCTCGCCGTTAAACGAATTATGCTCGATAACTTGTCCAAGTGTGCTTACAGTTCGCCTTTGAAATGTCGCCGCGTTGCGGCAAACGTTGTGGCTTGAGAGACTTGAAGTAATCGTCGCTAACTCGCTTGCTGTTGCCGAAATGAAGGTAAGCGGAAGAAACATTCCCTACGAATATGAACCGAACCCCGCTGTCACTAAAGGTCGGAGTGTTGTGGTCGCCGTCGGTGATTGTTTCACAGACGTCGGCAAGTCGGCGGACTCCGACACTTTGACAAAGTCGGCGATACCTCGCTTCAATCATTGAATGAGAGAGTGCTCCGCATTCCTCGGCGGCTTGCTGGCGGAGGGTGCGGGCCTCGTGAATTTTGGGCGGCCAGTTCCTCAATCCGCGCCACCACCCGCCACCACCCGCCACCACCCGCCAACGGCGGCAGCGGGATTTCTTGAGCGAGGAATTTGCCCTCTTGAAGGTACCGTCGATTCGTGGTTCCTTCGCTGGCACGAACGCAGAACTCCACAAAAAGCGGCGTCTTCCTCAAGTAGTCAAAGAATGCCGACGACAAGCGAGCGTGATCGGCATCGAACGCCCAAAAGTTTCCGGTGATGATCGCGTTGTCGCACTCATCAGCGAGGAGGCCGAAAGCGCCGTTGCGAGCGTCGATTTTTTTAAGGAACCAACTGACCAGCACGCGCGAGGAATTGTCTCTTTGTTCCGATTTCAAGTCCAACCAATCGGTCTCGCAGGACAATGCCTTTGCCGTTCAATCGAATTGTGAGTCTCGCGTAAGTCTGCGAGTCGTCAATCAGGACTTCATTCTTCACACGTGTCAGGACGTCGCCAAGTCGCACCATCGGCCAGCGGGCCGGCTGAGGCATTGAGACACCCCGCTCGCCGCGAGGTTGGTTGATCGGTTTCATCGCTTCCTCCGAGTCGTCACGGTATCGCGGCGGGATTCGAGTTGTTTACGGGTGCGGTCCATTTCGGCGGCGAGCAGTTTTTCGTCGGGGAGCACTGTCTTGTATTCGGCCGCCAAGACTTTGTTGGGCAGGTTGTCCAGTGCGTAACGGACGACCGCTTCGTCTTTGTAGGTGCAGAGAATCAGGCCGACCGGCGGGTTTTCATCGGCGTGAGTCCAATGTTCAGCGGCGTAGTTCAGGTACAGGTGCATCTGCCCGGCATCGGCATGCGTGAACCGACCGAGCTTAAGATCAATCACCACCAGACACTTCAATCGGCGATGAAAGAAAAGCAGGTCCAACCGATACCACTCGTCGCCAATCCGCAGGCGCCTCTGTCGCCCCACAAACGTGAAGTCGCCTCCCAACTCCAACAAGAATTGCTCCAGCCGCACGATCAACGCCTCTTCAGGATCGTTTTCGGAGTATTCATCCTTGAGGCCGAGGAATTCCAGTACGAACGCGTCCTTGATTTCTTCCTCCGGCGAAACAGCATCTTCCGGCTTTGCCTTCTGGCCGTTGGCGAGCATCGCCGCCTTGTTTCGAGACAACGCGGTTCGCTCGTAAAACTGACTGTCGATCTGTCGGTCGAGTGGCTTCACGGTCCATCCGCCACGCAAGGCTTCTGCTTCGTAGAAGACTCGTGCTTCGGCGGATCGAGTTCGTTTGACCAAATGGACATAATGTGTCCACGGGAGCGGGAATGCTTTCGCCACTTCGGCCAGATTCAATTTCCGAATCGCTGATTCGGATTTCTTTGTCGGGTCGGCATCGCCCGAAATCCGAATCAATGATTCGGATTTGCTCCCAGGGGATTGAGAGAGCTTCGTTGGCGGATAGTTGAGGTAAAAACTGCGGAAGAGTTCCAGGTTATCCACGCCAAACCCGCGGCCAAATCGGGAAGTCAAATCGCTCGAGAGACTCTGGAGCAGTGCCTTGCCGTACTCGGCGCGGCTACGGCCGCCCTGCTCGTACTCGACGAGCCGTCGCCCCATTTCCCAATATGTAGCGGTCATAATACTGTTCACCGTGCGGGCCGCAGCGCGACGAGCGGTATTCAGCAGTTCCACCAGATCTGACAAGACCTCGTCATATCCCGGCGTCGTGACGGTCTGAACCTTCTTGTGGTTTGCCTTTTTCTTCATTCGGTCGGGCCCTTCGCAAGCAACGCCTGAATGTTGGCCATGATCTCCGTGATACGCTGTTCCTTTTGCAAAATGCTGGCCGCGAGTTGCTCGGGCGGCAGGTGAGCGATATCTTCTTTGGCTCGTGGATTCTTGCGGTCAAGGTTGCAACCGTTGGCGAGCAGCTCCGCGACGGGCACTTTCCTGGCTCGTTCGTTTTCTTCGCGGTTGTTCCACCACGCCTGGCAATCTGCAAATTCCTCAAACTGCAATGGTGCGGTCTTCGTGTAGTTCTTGCGGCCTTCCGGGAGCGGATGCTCGTAATACCAAACTTCTTTAGTTGGGCCGGATCGATCAAAGAATAACAGATTTGTTGGGATACTGGTGTAGATCGCGAAGACGCCGTTAGGCAATCGCACAATCGTGTGCAGATTGAAGTCCTTCAGCAGCAGCTCTTTGATTCGAGCACAAACGCCATCACCAAACAGAGTTCCGTTGGGAACAACAGCCGCCCGCGCAGGACGTCCAACTTTGCCCGGCTGCCGTTTCAGTCGTCGCATGATGAGTTAAAGAAACAGCAATGCTGTCTCGGACGTTTGAATGTCTTCGGGGAAGTTTCCCTGGATCCCTTTTTCTTCCTCACCACCAAACGGTGGATTGGTTGCGATTATATCGACGCGATCCTTTTCGCCGATTTCAGTCAGCTTGAATCGCAGAGAGTTGCCGGGATCCACATGTGGCGAATCCAGACCATGCAACAGCAGGTTCATCTGGCACAGCAAATAGGGCAGCGGCTTCGGTTCGCCAACGAACAGGGATTTGTTCTGCAGAAACTGACGGTCGGCAACTGTCTTGACCTGCGGACTGAGGTGCTTGTACGACTCAACAATCATGCCGCCAGTCCCGCCGGCCGGATCCATGACCGTTTCCCAAAGCTGCGGATCAAGCATCAGAATCATGAAGCGAATCACCGGACGCGGCGTGTAGATTTCACCGCTGTCTCCCGACGCATCCCGCATTTCGCGGAGCATGGATTCGTAGAGAGCACTGAGCGTGTGGAGCTCGGCGCTGGATGTGAAATGAATGCCCGAAATCTTGTCGATCACATCGCGGAGCAAATAGCCGCTCTTCATACGATTATCGACGCCCTTGAATACAGTGGCAATCACGTCGCGACGATCGTCGCCATTGGAACTGGTCAGATTTCGCAGGTAAGCGAACAGACCGGCACCTTCTGTACCGTCCAGGCGAATGCACTTTTCCAGGTTGATGAAATCCAGCAGTTCGTCCCCGGTGACTCCCTGAGGATTCGCGGCCCAGTCTCGCCAGCGATAAGGCGGATCGATGGCCGGACGAAACTTCTTTCCGGCGAGTTTGGCTTCTTCTGCACGTTCCAGTTCCAGGTCATCAAGAAACTTGAGGAACATAATCCACGTGAGCAACGGCAATCGGTCCAGATCACCATTCAATCCCTTGTCTTTCCGCTTAAATTCGCTCATAGTTCCAACGATTCGGGCGAGCACCACGTTCTTGCATGTTGGTGCATCGACCCCCGTTGTGAGCAGCTGTGACGTCGTCAGAATGGTTGGCACGTCAGTTTCCACATCCTTGAAACGTCCAAGGTGTCCTTTGCCGATATGCGTTTCGTCTGATGTCACTCGACACACATAGTCGGGATATTTGGCTACAAGATCCGCATTGAGATTGCTCAAGGCGGTTCGCATCTGACTGGCGTGTTCCTGATCGACGCAGAACACAATCTGTCTTGGCAAACCGATCCGTTTTCTTCAGGAAGTTCGTGAGATGCCTGGCGATTGCGTCTGTTCTCGCAAGCATGGAAACCGTTCGCTCAAAATCATTCGTATGATATTCCTCATCTGGGATCACTCGCCCAAAACGATCGAGGTCGGATTGGCTGGGTCGCCAGCCCACCGCATCCCATTCGGTCACTACGCGATGCACGCGATACGGGGCCAGAAAACCGTCGTCAATGCCTTGCCGCAGGCTGTATTCGTAGAGTGGATTGCCGAAGTACAAATAGGTGTCTCGGTTTTCATCACGCAGCGGCGTCGCGGTCATTCCCAGTTTGATCGCCGGTTGAAAATAGTCGAGGATGACTCTCCACGAACTGTCGCCGCGAGCGCTGCCCCGGTGGCATTCATCGACGATGATGAGGTCAAAGAAATCTGGTGGAAAGGATCGGAAGAGCCCAGTGCGTGGTTCGTCTTCTGCAAGTGCCTGATAGATTGCAAAATACATTTCGCGGCTCTTGACAACTTCGCCCGATTCAATCTTTGAACGGGCGTCACCGAAGACGGCAAAGATTTCATCCTTCGGTGGGTCGATCAGAATATTTCGGTCTGCCAGATACAGGATCTTCGGTCGTCGATGTTCGCCAGTGCGGTTCCACCGACAGTTCCAGAGCTTCCAGCAGATCTGAAAAGCGACGGCAGTTTTCCCTGTCCCGGTGGCCATCGTGAGCAGTAATCGTTGTTGCCCCTTCAGAATTGCTTCGACAGAGCGATTGATGGCAATCTGCTGATAGTATCGTTCACCTTTTTCGACCATGTGATTGAACGGCGTCAGTAACCGTTCGGCTATTTTGGGATCCTTGATCTGGCTGCCCGTGAGGTACCTTTGCCAGAGTTTGTCGGGGGTTGGATATTGTGAACGCGTTGTCTCCAAACCAGTGAAATAGTCAAATTCCTGGATGGATTGACCATTCGTGGCATAGGCGAACCTTAGCCCGAGCATTTCCGCGTATTGCTTTGCCTGCTGCATTCCATCGGCTGCGGACTTGTATTCCGGTTTTGCTTCGACGACAGCCAGCATGAAATCGCGTGTGAATCGCAACAGGTAGTCCGGACGTTTGGGCGCTTTCCGTTTGAACCCCTTTCCAACCGGGATGATTCGCCCATCGGTGATGCTGCGTTGTTCTAATACTGAATGGGGGTCGTCGTCCCAGCCAGCGGCCTGGATCATCGGGACAACGTATTTTCGACAGGTATCCGCTTCAGTAGGCATGTCAGCTCGATTGTCGATGTTTGGGGCTATCGGCCGCAAGGCGGCCGGAATTTTTACTATTGGTAAATGTTCGCTGTAGCGGACGCGACAATTGTCGGATGGTTGTAAAACGGCATCCACTTTACTCCCGGGGAGGGATCGTGCAAGCCTACCGGGGCACCACATCCGTATTGATTGCGGCAATTTGGGACAGTTGGAACGTCGCAGAACGGATTTGAAGCTCGTGCGTGTCGGCTTGCAAGTTATGCAGGTGTTGCTTCCTTGATCATGCAGCTGACTGTCCTTAAACGAACAGCTTTTGGAAATGTTCAAGGTGACGATTCCGGGCCAGCTATTTATCGCCGAACTTCCGGCATCAGCCGGCCGCAGGACACTCGCATGTCACAATGATTCCACCGTCTCCGACCCCGCCGTAAAGCCTGGTCAGACTTCTGGAAGCTGGAGACATTCCGTATCAAACGGGTGCGATTCATCGCAGAGTGATGCTCAATGATTTGGAGGGATCTCAATCCGGATGCCGTTTGTAAAGCAGCCAAACGTCAGCGGGCAAGTTTGAGGAATCCACAAAAATCTGTTGTGGAGTTCCTCGAAGTCATGGAACAACAACGCTTGCCAAAAACCGCCGAATTCCTCAGGCGTCGGTAAGAGTTTATTTGAGAGCCTGCGGCCTCAACCAAACTGCGGGGCGTTCGCTTCGGCTCGTGAGAGATCCACTTCGGCGTAGTGCCGTTCCGTGGTCTGTTTGCTGCTGTGTCCGAGGACCTGCTGTGCCGTCTCCAGGTCGCCTTGCTGCCGGGCTTGTGTCGCTCGTGTCTTCCTGAGCTGTCCGGGGGACCATCGCGGAATCTCTGCTTTGTCGCAGGCGTTCCACGCGAACTGCGCCGGCGTTGACTTCGACCTATCGCGGTTGCGTCGCCGACCAATCGTCATCAAACCCAAATCGCCGTTGCCGACCGAGCGGCTGCAATCGTTCGGCCGCATCGGCCGGCTCGATCGACTTTCGCGCCTCATCGGCTGCGTGCTGAATACCCAGTCGTCCGGCTTCGTCGAGCTTCCCCAGCAACGCCACGCCACGCCACGCCACGCCACGCCACGCTGACGAGGCTCCGTAGCTGTGCGATGAGATTCCACCAGCGCCCAGGAGGCGTGCCGTCGTACGTTTTTCGTTCTGTAGCACTGGCGAATAAACATGCCCGCGAATGCTACCGGCATTTGTTGAACCGCCAAGATCTCTGGTCGTCACTACATCACGTTTCGGATTCCGAAACACTGAGATCTTAAAAATGTGTCCTCAAAAACACGGCGAACAATTTTCCGGCAAACCCGGAATACGATACTGCTGGGGAAGTCAGGCTAGTGGTCTGTCACGCGTTAAATTTAGGGTTGAGCATTGCTTGTACGACGGACTTCCAGTCCGTCGGCGGTAACCTTTGTCGACGGACTGGAAGTCCGTCGTACCCTGAAATTTAGCTGTGACAGACCACTAGCTGCGGATGTTTTCGTCAGAACCTGTGTTTTCGTTGTGTTTTTAAGACACACACCCGCAGCTAGCGCTTCGCGGCTCACTACCACGTCGAATCACTTCCCCAGCGACGCAGCCGGGACCGCAATCATATCCAGAGTCAATCCAAGACCGTTGACGCCAACGGAATCCACAACCGCTTTCGAAGCCGCTGGCGGACGCTTTGGATCGTAAAAGCCGGGACGCAACTTATTCAGACTCACACTGGCGGCGTCTGTCGAGACGTAATAAGTCGCTTTCGCCAAATGCTGAAAGTCGCTTCCGGCCAATTTCAAAATGCGATCAAGCGAAGCGAAAACATGCTGCACTTCCAGATCGCCGCTGGCAGTCGGATCCGGATGCGCCGCGCGGTCATGACTTGAATATAGCCCAGACACGTAAATCGTTTTCGAGTCGTTAATCCGACAGACTCGACAATACACCGGCGACGCAGTCATCCCCGGCGGCGTGAGAAATTCCATCGAGGGAGCACCTGGATTCGATTCGCCACCGGCGGCAATGAGTTCAATCTCGATCGGAGTCGTTTTACTGGATTTCCATTCCACGAGCACCAGCGGAGGAATCATCTTTCCGGAAAAGAACTTTTCCACTTCGGCTCGCACCGTCAGATGATCGCTCATCGGCTGCACGAACACTTTCAGCTGCACGATGTCGTCATCCGTGCGGCCAAGGAATTCCAGGGTCCGATGCAGGCTCTCAAGAGTACCCTTGGTAGCTTCCGCCAGCGATTCGCTTTGCTCCGCCTGTCCCGAAATATAAATGCGCGAACCACGCAGCAATGCGGCCGATTGCGAACTGACGGATGTTATTTTTCCTGGTGCTCTGAGGTCACAGGCTACCGCATCCGCCGCGATGATGGCATGCGCTATAGGCAGACGAGTCACTACCAGTGAAACAGCTGGCTGCCCGCCTTCGAGAAAATGTGTTGGCAGCGCTTTCAGGATTGCATCGCAGTTGTCTTCACTGGCCACATACAAGTTCAGCTTCACAAGATCCGGCGCCTGACCGGCGGCAAGAATCTGTCGAAGCTGATTCATGACGTCTTTGAACTGGTCTACGGCAGAGATCTTTTCAAGCTCTGCGGAGGATGCGGATGGCAGAATTTGAGTGGTGTGAAGCAGGACCGTGTCGTCAACGACAACGGCCGATGCGAGTCCACGATTCGTATCGGCTTCGATCCGCTCCGCGATCTCGTCTGCCACGACGTTTGTTCCTGACAGCCAAGTGAACAGCAATGCAGAGAATGCCAAAAACACGGAAATCCGCATGACGTTTTCCCTCGCTGGAATCAAATGCACGAATGGCCTATTTCAAATTTCAAATCTCCGGCGTTCATTCCCCTGCTTTGTAGACCATCTTCACAAAGATCATTCGTCCGGCGCTGCTTTGCAGAACGCTGGAAACGATGACATTGATTTCTTTGCCAAGCAGATTCGCCGCGTTTTCGCAGACAACCATGGTTCCGTCGTCGAGGTAACCTACGCCCTGACCGGGGCCTTCGCCTTCCTTGATGACTTTCATCGTCAGGCGTTCGCCGGGAATGTAGCGTGGCCTGAGCGCGTTGGAGACATCGTTCAGATTGATCACCGGAATCCCCTGAACGCTGGCCACTTTGTTCAGGTTAAAATCATTGGTGATAACTCCGCCGCGGACCTGCTTGGCGAGCGCCACGACCTTTTGATCAACGGTCATCATTTTGAAGTCGGTGCGTGACGTTTCCAGGACCTTGACGTCGACGATCGTGCTTTGCTGCAGCTTCGCCAGGACCTCAAGGCCGCGACGGCCTCGAATGCGACGATTCTTGTCGCTGGAGTCTGCCACGTCCTGAACCTCGGACAATACGAAGTCGGGAACAATCAGCTGCGATTCAATAATCTGCGTTTCGACGACATCCGCAATTCGGCCGTCAATCAGCGAACTGCTGTCCACAACCAAAGGACGTCCGCTCTTAAGATCACGCTGAAATTCAACGTACGGGATGACGAACCGAAAGTCGTCTTTCGTCTGCAGCAGCAGCGTCACGCAGATATACGGAAGGCTTAACAGTGTCAGCAAAACCACGGCCGTGTGGTACGGATTGCTGGCGGGAACAATTGGCGTCAGTGCCTGAATCATCAGGTAGGCCAACAACACTCCAATCAGAATTCCAAAATAAACTGCCGAAATCACTTCGATTCGCTTCTTGCGGATCATCAAATCCGCCACCGTTACCATCTGCGAAATAAAGAGCAAGCCAAAGAACGCCAATCCCTTGTTGTTTTCCACAATTTGTGGAAGCTGCGCAGGCTGTCCTGCAACAGTTTCAGTGGTGATGTACGCAAGAATTGAACCTGCGCAAATCAGCAGGTAGGCAACCCGCAAAATCATAAGCAACATGTTAATACGACTCGCTTAGAGAAATTCTCGCAGAGCATTGAGGCGGGAAGGTAGCTCGCTGGGATTTTCGCAGAATTCCGCTGTGAGACAACCCGTGCATCCGTGAATGGCAAGATTCTCAAATTCTTCCCCCAACGATGTAATGCAATGGCATTATTCTGCGCATCTTGCTGAGGACTCACGGTTGATACTGTACTGCACGCGCAATTGTTGAATTATCTCAGGAGGAATTTGCGCGGCTGGAGTTTTTTCTCACGGATTGGTAGAACGCAGCAGTCCTGAGTGATCAAGCTGAGTCTGCAAAGCACCGAGGCAAAAGTTTCAGTGTTTAACCACAATACAGTTCAAAAAGTAGCAGGCGTACGCGTAATGGCATTCGATTTGACAAAGTAGACGTCACTCTCTGAGTGACGAAGGCCGCAATACGCGGCCCCTGGCATTCATCACTCGGAGAGTGATGGCTACTATAATCGCAAATCGACTGCCATTGGGCGGACGCGGGCATTTATCAACGTACGCCTGTCGGCTGACCGTTAAACGATTTCTGCTCAATCACCTGTGTTGAGTGCTTAAAGCGTTCATTGTGATTGTTTCGTGAATTGTGAATTAAGGATCGCGTCATGGTTTGTCGTGCAGTGGTCTGGATCGGTGCAGTGGCCCTGATCTGTTGCGTCAGCGAGGCATTTGCTGCTGACATTTCTGATTCCATCAAAATACTTCAGTCTGTTCAGCCTGGCGGCGTCGGAACGGCGGCCGGTCGCAGTGCGATTGACAGCCTCGCCGGAGCTGGCACCGAGGCCATTCTGCCTCTGCTGAAAGGCTTCAAGGGCTCCAGTCCTCTGGCCGTCAACTGGCTGCGAAACGCATTTGAGGAAGTGGTCGAAGCGGAACGCAAAGCAGGGAAGACTCTTCCTGCGGAGACTCTGGAAGCTTTCATTCTTGATCGAACAGAATCCCCCGTCGCTCGCCGTCTGGCCTATGAAACACTGCGGGCTCAGGCCCCGGAAATTGAAGCTCGCCTGATTCCCGACATGTTGCTGGATCCGGGCCCCGAGTTTCGTCGCGACGCGGTGGCTCGCCTGATCGATGAGGCCGGCAAGGCAGATGACGCCGCAGCAGCTACGCCGCTGTTCAGGAAAGCGCTGGCAGGAGCTGTTCACGAAGATCAGGTTAAAAAAATTGCTGAAGCTCTTCGTGCGAATGGCGAGACCGTGGATATCCAGAAGCATTTTGGCTTCCTCGCCAAATGGATGATCGTCGGTCCGTTTGACAATAAAGAAGAAAAAGGTTTCGCGGTTGCCTACACTCCGGAAACGGAAGCGGCCGAAGGCAGAGCTCCAAACACCGCTGCGGAATATGATGGGCAGCTAGGCAAGATCCAGTGGAAGCCACTGGCCACAGAAGATGATTATGGCGTTGTGGATATCGGCAAGCAGATTGAAAACTTCAAAGGTTCTCTGATGTACGCATCGACAACCTGGACCAGTGCTAAAGATCAGCAGGTGGAAATTCGCCTGGGAACTCCCAATGCATGGAAGCTTTGGGTCAACGGCAAACTGGTATTCGAACGAGAAGAGTACCATCGCAGTTCGGCAATGGATCAGTACAAGGTTCCGGTTTCTCTGAAGCCTGGTGAGAATGTCATTCTGTTCAAGATCTGCCAGAACGAACAGACCCAGGACTGGGCTCAGAAGTATCAGTTCCAGCTGCGGGTCTGCGACAGCACAGGATCGGCCGTCCTTCCCGGATTGGCTACCGCGAAGAACGATCGTCAGACAGGAGAAAGCCGATGAGACTCGTCCTATTTTCACTCTGTGTTCTCGCGTCCCTCTGCGCGGCACGCCAAAGCGTCGCTGCCGACTGGCGCCAGTTTCGTGGCAACGACGCCAATTCCGTAGCGGCCACTGAATCTCTACCGACAGAACTGAGCGGCGACACCGTTGCGTGGAAGGCGCCGCTTCCGGGCCGCGGTTTGTCAGGCCCGATCATTGTCGGCGATAAAGTGTTTGTGTCGGCCAGTTCCGGATACAGCCACGATCGACTGCATGTGATCTGTATTGATGCCGCTTCGGGCGAACAAGTGTGGCAGCGACAGTTCGATGCCACCGGTCGCACGATGACTCATGACAAGATGTGCAACGCAACGCCGACAATGGCAAGCGACGGCGAACGCGTCTTTGCGTTTTACTCAAGCAACGATCTGATCTGCCTGGACCTCTCCGGCAAACTCCAGTGGTTTCGTGGGCTCGGCAGTGAATTTCCAAACGCCAGCAATAGCCTCGGAATGTCGTCGTCACCGATCGTGATTGGTACGACAGTCGTTGTGCAGGTGGAAAGTGATGCAGAAGCATTTGCCTGCGGTGTGGACACTGTCTCAGGCGAAACCAAGTGGCAGATCGAACGGCCGCGCGCTGCTAACTGGACTTCTCCTTCGATGCTTCCGGCTATTGGCGATCAGCCGGCGCTGGCTCTGCTGCAGTCTTCCAAAGGTCTGACGGCGGTAGATCCCGAAACAGGCAAGATCGTGTGGAACTTTGAAAAAGGTGCCTCCACAATTCCTTCGGTCACCGTCAGCGACGGTGCGATCGTCATTCCGTCCAACGGTCTGACTGCCATTCGTTCGACAGGGACTGCTTTTGAAGAGCTGTGGAATGCGTCTGGCATGAGCCCTGCAACGTCCAGTCCTGTAGTCATCGGCAACACCGCGTTTGTGATGAACAGTGCGGGAGTCTTGTCTGCCGGGGACACAAAAACGGGCGAACGACTGTGGCAACTGCGTCTGCGCGGCAGCTTCAGCAGTACTCCAATTTCTGCGGGCGGTTATCTGTATGCCTTCAATGAGGCGGGCACGGCGTTTGTCGTGAAGCCTGAAGCCGACAAAGGTATTATCGTTTCCGAACTTGATCTGGCAGAAACCATTCTGTGCAGTCCAGCGGCTGCCAATGGCGCGTTGTATGTTCGCAGCGACCAGACTCTTTTCAAGCTGGCGAAGCGTCCTTAAAACGCCTGACAAAACTGGGACTGGCTCCCGTATCTTGCGGAAAACTTTCAGACAAATGATTCAGGGAGGGTGCCTGTCCCACTTTTGTTAGAGCCTCTGAATAAAACCGGGCCGGTGTCTGCTTCTTCTCTACGAAACTACGGGTGTCTTTGTGCGAGTTCTAGGACTGGATATTGGTGGTGCGAATGTCAAAGCTTCGACCGCTGATGGCGAATCAATCAGTCTTGTTTTCCCGATCTGGAAGAACAAGGAGGGCCTTCGAACGGTTCTCCAGAATCTCAGGTTGTTGAAGGACACGCCGCCCGAAATCGTAGCGCTGACTATGACCGCGGAACTGGCCGATTGTTTTTCTACCAAGGCTGAAGGCGTCGAATTCATCATTCGAGTGGTGATGGACGAATTTCCGAAGTCCATCATTCGCGTCTGGATGACGTCGGGCGAATTTGCGGAACCGCTTGAGGCCATCGAACTGCCGGAGCTGGTTGGTGCGTCCAACTGGCATGCCCTTGCAACGTGGGCCGGGCGAGCTGTTCCGGCTGGTCCGGCACTTCTGATCGATGTGGGTTCCACAACGACCGACATCGTACCGTTGATCGATGGCCTTCCAGTGCCTGAGGGACGGACCGATCTGGAACGCCTGGCGGCGTGCGAACTTCGCTACACAGGTGTTCGGCGAACTCCTGTCTGCGCGATTGTTCAGTCGGTGCCTTTTGTGGACGAGGATGGCGGTGATGGTTCGCAAGCTGCGCTCTTAATTCCGATCGCAGCCGAACTTTTCGCCACCTCACTGGATGTGCATTTGTTGAACGGCGACATCTCCGCCAGCGAAGACGAAACAGACACTGCTGACGGGCGCCCTGTGAACCGTCAAGCGTCGTTAAATCGTCTTGCCCACATGCTGTGCTGCGACGCAAGTGAGCTCAGCGAAAACCAGCTGATCCAGATGGCCGCATACGTGGCCAGCCAGCAGACGCAGCAGATCTGCGCCGCAATTCGCAATCGCTGCGACTACCTGAAGGAGTTCTCCGGCGCGTCTCAAAAACCGCAGGTGCTGTTAAGCGGCAGTGGGGCCTGGCTGGCCGAGCGAGCGATTCAGGAAATTGGCGAATCCAG
Organism: Planctomycetaceae bacterium; assembly: GCA_041688565.1. GTDB lineage: Bacteria > Planctomycetota > Planctomycetia > Planctomycetales > Planctomycetaceae > SXXK01. The sequence continues at coordinate 2,281 of JBDNHX010000135.1, read as the reverse complement.
ATTTTCGCAGATCAGCAGTTTGTCCGAAATGTTCGTTCGCAATGTCAGCAATTGTGCACCGGCGTTTGCCGTCGCCAGACTTGCGGCCGAACGTTGTCTGGACGATCTCCTGCCGGTTGTTGAATGGTAGCGATTAGTCAAAAATCATTGGCCAGCCAAAGCTGCTTTGAGTCGTGTCAGATTTCCTTCAAGCCGTTCTGGAAATGTTGCGTTCGCCGAATCCGGGTATTCGCAAAGATCGATCCAGACCACCGTTAAACCCGCGGCGGCAGCAAAGTCAGCGGCTTGATCCGCGTGGTGAGTGCTCAGCAGAAACAGTCGCCGACCATCAGCGGGCATCGTCTTCAGCCGTTCGGTCAGCTCTACGCCATCGGGCTCGGTCCATTTGCCGGAGTCATCCCAGTGCAGATAGTTGAGTTTCCATCCAAGCCGTTCGGTCAGATAGTGATAAGATGGCCCATCAGCCAGCACGGTAAATTTGGCAGCATGCGTGGACGTTTTTAATTCCTCAATGACACCGTTCAGCGATTCCAGTTTTGCCCTGAACTTCGTGGATTCCGTTTCCAGCGTCTGCTGGTGTTCGGGAGCGATTCGAATCAGCGCGGCGGTGACTTGAGACAGCTGAGAGATGGCCAGATTTGGATCCAGCCAGGTGGCCCAGACCGTTCCCGCATGACCGTGCTTTCCTGCCGGCCCATGTTGATGAGTCACTGCGTCGGGAATACGAATCAACTGTTCGTAATATCCAGCAGCCGTGTCTTTGACTCGCGACCCAGGCAGCGAAACACGGTCCATCCACGGTTCATAACCTGCACCGTTAATCAAAATCGCATCCGCGTGCCGCATCGATTGAGCGTCCTCTTTCGTCGGCTTCCACTGACGCGAGACCATCGTTGCAGGCACAATTTTGCTGACCGCAAAAACGTCTGACCCGACCGTCGTGGCCATTTCCAGCAGAGGCTGGCTGGTCACAACGATTCTTGCAGACCCGCTTTTCGCCGCCTGCTGTGGCCGAGTTTCTGCTGATCCTCCACATCCTGCTGTTGCAGTGAGAACCAACAGCAGCGCTGTCATCGATCGCATGAAGGGCTCCAAATAGCTCAGATAAAAACTATTTTCGTGTGAAGATGGGGTGAGGAACGCATGATACTGGAGATCCGTCGTTTGCAATGCCCGCGTCGCTGATTTAGCAGTCCTAACAAAAGCGGGACAGGCACCCTCCCACGGCTATGCTCCTGAACATTTTCAGCGCAGTCCGGGAGCCAGTCCCGGTTTTGTTAGTCGTTCTTACTCGCCGGTCAACGACACAACAATCCCGTCATCAAGAATGAATCAGACTGCTCTCCGGGCGGATACGAAAAAAGCCTTGAACGGTTTGACCCGATCAAGGCTTTTGAGCTTCAGAAGTGACCTGAACTGCGAACGGTGGATACGGTGCGAGACAGTCGAGGATCGAGTCACGTCGAGCGTGCACTCTTGTTGATCCCGGTCTACGCGGTTGGTTTGAGATCTCCGTCGGGGTTACAGAGGACAGTTCTGAATCATCCGAAAACCTTACGGTCGCCGGATGTCTCTGAGGCAGTTTAATCGACCGCGACCAAACTTTCCTACAGCCAGTTTTCATTCTCCGCCGTTATTCTCAAATGGCACAGTCTTCGCTGAGCGAGACAGGGCGGCCGGACAGATCGGTGAACGGCTATTTTTCAGTGCATCAGCACGTCTCTGAATTCTGCCTTGACACGCCCCCTGACCAAGCTCAATGTTATTATTAAGGGAATTCATCTGCCTCACGGAATGATCTCACACTCATTACTTACTGAGGAAGTTTCGGGATGGTCTCATCGTCCGAAGTTTGGCCAGCGCGTAACGTCGCGGAATTCGCATATTGTCCGCGGCTCTTTTATCTAATGGAAGTTGAAGGCATTCACGTCGCAAGTCACGACACCGAGGCCGGTCAACGGATTCACAAGCGAGTGAATTCGCCTTCGTCTCGACGTAAAAAAAAGGTGACGTCGGCTGACCCGTCACAAGAGAATCCGGATAACGACTCTCCTCGCGTCGAACGCAGTTTGACGCTCACAGATGACACCCTGGGCCTGATGGCAGTGCTTGATCTCGCGGAGATTTCCGGAACAATCGCCGTGCCGATTGAGTATCGCAAGGGGCGGCCCAGACGACCAGGCTTCATCGGCGATCACGAACAGCCTCCCGAACCCTGGCCCACGGATCGCATTCAACTGGCATTTCAGGCGATCCTGCTGGAACGAGCCGGATATACGGT
>JBDNHX010000134.1:0-7554 GCA_041688565.1 Planctomycetaceae bacterium | reverse complement strand
GACTCGATCGACCTGTCTTGTTCCCACAAGCCGCACGTCATAGACTTCGCAGCGAAGTATGTAACCCGGTGGTGTAATGGTAACACATCAGATTTTGGTTCTGATTTTCCAGGTTCGAGTCCTGGCCGGGTTATTTTTGTGCCCAGATATTTGCGAACGTTACCAAACGCTCTGATACGCTGTCGCACTGTGCCACTAAGTGGACCACTTTTTGCCACTGCTTACTCAAAGTGTGTGTCGGTGAGGCGGTCTGCAGGTAATGCTTGCGAGCAACCGCCTCACTCCTCTCCTACGTCCGCAACGATCACATCGCCGTCGACCGCACTTTTGCCAGGATCGCAATCAGGGCATCCACCTGGTCCGGCCGAAACAGGCTCTCCGGCCCGGACGACGCCAGATCCGTGAACGGCGATTCATAAAACGCGTCCGCATCCATTCAGACCGTGCTGTGCCAAATGATCGATGATCATATTCAGAAACTCGATCTGATTCGCTGACAGCGTATTGCTCGTCAGAAACTGTGAAAAAGCGGCCTTCGCAGCATCGCGGTCCAGTCCCACCAACGAACGAAGAAACAAGCCAAGGTTCTCAGATTCCACCTTGGCCTTCTGCAGGTCCTCAGGCTTTGCAGTACCATTTTCTGTCAGGATGTTTTCCAGTCCTGTCAGATCGCCGGCTGTCAGCGGTTCGTTCTTGCGCAGCTTTTGCACGGCCACCACGTCCTGATGCGACAGCAAGAACGCGCGGACCTTGGCCCGGAACTTTTCCCATTCATTAGCCGTCGTGAACTCAGGCAGCGTAACCTCCGTCGAAGCCCCCAGATCGTCCTTAAAATCCGTGAAGAGGATGACCCGCTGTTTCTATCAATCAAACGCACCAAAAGCCTCAGACGGCGTCGTACGGCGTCCAGCATTGGAGTTGTCACGTCCTGCCACCAGTCGTCTGACTGCAAAGCCTGAATTAGCGGCATCTTCTCCTGAACGGCAGGGATTGCAGACTTCAACTCGAGAAGCCCGGCGATCGCCCTCAACTGGTCACGAAGTCGCTCAAACGCCGGCTCGGACTTCAGAACTGCCAGCTGCAGATTCAGAATCAATAAGTCGAACCGCTTCGCCTCTTCCCCGTCGGACTCCAACTCGGTCGGCAAGCCAGCCACTTTCTCAGCCAGTTCCACCACCGTTTCCACCGGCAAAGATTTCCAGGCGTTCGCCTGCGAAAACTTCTCCACCCATCGACGATTGGGCCGCACGACGAAGTTGTTCAGGTTCATCGCCGCCACTTCGGTCCGCAGCAACTCCGCCAGAAATTTGCGAAGTTCCGTTTCTGATCTGGGCTCCGCGTACGACTCAGCCGCTTCTTCAACAACTTCCCCGTAATCCGATGCGGTGAACTTCATGTCCAGAACAGTCATCAGCTCCAGTCGTCGCTTGAACAAGCGTTTTCCAAGAGATTCCGCAGTGCTGCCTTCCGTACCCTCAGGATTCTGCCGAAAGAACTCGAGGTTCTGGCAGAAGTCGAACACAAAGAAATATTTCTTATCCTGCCCTGGACCAAACAGATCCGGACACAAGCGTGTCCCCCGCCCCAGCATTTGCAGAAACTTGGTTTTCGACCACACCTGCTTGAAAAGCACAAGGTTCACGATTTCAGGCACATCGATTCCAGTGTCCAGCATGTCCACGGAAATCGCTATGTGTGGCATCTTGTCCTTCTGTGAAAAGTCGTCAATCAGAGTCTGAGCGTACGTGGTCTTGAAGGTGATGACTTTGGCAAACTGGCCTTTGTAATGCGGATAGTTCAGATCAAAACGCGCAGCGATGAACTGAGCATGATCATTGTTCTTCGCGAAAATGATGGTCTTGCCAAGGCGATCACCGCCCGCCACTTTCTGACCGTGCGTCATCAGGTGCTCCAGCACCTTGTCGATGGTGTCTTTGTTGAACAACCATTGATTCACTGCAGCCGCATCCACACGTTCCGGCGGTTGACCGTCTTCCTCCCACTCCAGCGCGTCCCACTGATCTTTTTCGTCCTCGGAAAGATCGTCGGATACGTGGAGACATACACTCGACCTTCCGCATCCTTTTCCGTCACCAGATTGACCGGCGCCGCATCCGGCAAATGCTTCTTGAAATTGTTACCCGCCTGAATCACCAGAGCCACTCGATCTGCGAGAAACAGAATTCGCTTCGCCCAGTTGGCCTTCATCAGCAATTCACAGAGCGCAATCACCGTCCGAGTCTTCCCGGCCCCCGTGGCCATCACGACCAGTGCCTTGCGATCTTTGTCCGTTTCGAAGGCTTCACAGATGCGGCGAATCGCACGGATCTGGTAGTCACGTTCCACAATCTCTGTATTGACGTTCGCTGTCATTAACGAGCGGCGAGTCGTCCGTCGCTGTATCAGCAGCTCCAGTTCGGCCTTCTTGTAGAACCCCTGAACCGGTCGTGGCGGATAGTTCACATCGTCCCAGATCCAGTGGTCATAACCATTCGAATAGAAAATCACTGGCCGCTGGCCGAACATTTTCTCCAGACAATCGGCATACAATTTCGCCTGCTGCTGACCAATGCGAGAGTCGTGTTTTGTACGCTTCGCTTCCACCACCGCCAGCGGTTTCCCATCATCGCCCCACAGAACGTAATCGACGTAACCGAGCCCCTGATTGTTCGGCATGCCTGTCACTTCAAACTCGCGATCCCGCGTCTGATCCAGAGCCCACCGAGCCTCCTTCAGCAGCAAATCGATGTAGTAATCGCGAGTCTCCGCTTCGGAATAATCATGCGTATCCGGCTGAGCGCTTGCTGCCTTGCGAGCGGCTGCCACTTCTGCACGCAGCCGCTGGAGTTCTTCATCCAGCGAGTTTTTGTCGGCCAGCAGCTGCGAAAGTTTCTCATCTTTGTTCCGCAGTTCCGCTGACAGCTTCTGCAGTTGTTCCAGCGTCTGGCGCGGTACCGGTGTGGTCGTCGGCAACGTTGCCGGATCGAACGTCAGGCCGGACGGCGGACGGTTCTGCCGAGAGTACGAATGGGCCAGCCAATAGCAAACATGAAACAATTCTTTGACCGCAACCGTTGAATCAGTCTGCGGGATCGGTCGATGATGATGAACCGCTCGGTTGCCCAGCGTGACAATCACCTTCGCCTTGTTGAACACAGCATCGCCAGTAATCTGCTTGAACGTGGGTTCGTGAATCAGGGCTGAGATGTTGTCCTGATACGGCAGCTTCAACCCGCTGTCGAACTTGTAGGCCCATGAAACCGCCAGTTCCAGCGTTCGCCGCGCGTAGAAACACGCCGTACGCGGATCAGTGATCGCCAGCGATTCCGCCTTACTGGCGGACTCAAACACGGCGGAAAACTCAGGCAGCAGGAATTGAAAGTTACCCATTTGCAGAACTCATCGGACACATATCGCCAGAGTCAGACTGGGAAAGCGGACCGTTCCGCCCCCTGTGATACGCAAGTGTCCCTGCCGGTGGTGACAATGTCACGCGCAACAGCCGCGAATTTTAATCTCCACCGGCGACGTTGGATTGATATTCAGCAGCCAGTGGATGAATCATATTCCTGGATCTTCGAGTTGATATGTGCGACCAGATCGCTGCTAACTCGCCCACGTCTCCAGCCGGGAATGATGTCCGCAAACGTGAATGTGTGCCGCCAGCCAAGCACCGCGACGGTAGGAGCACTGAACGTGGTTTGGGGATGCCCATCAGGTCGATGCGGAATCTCAACTTCCTGCGATTCATTCACCTTCAGGCGACAAGTCGCGGTCACAATACCAATGAATTCACCATTTGGTTCTGTCGGCAGTTGCAGAATAATCACACGCCGATCTTTGGCCTTGGCTGCATCGCCATCAGGTGGACACAAAGCCCGACAGTAGACCACTGCCCCAACATGCAGACCATGTGACCGTTGCGATGGCTCAGTCGTCATACCGCGAGACATCCACGAATCGACCGCCAGGCGGCGATGGACGGATTGGTGCAACTGCGGTCACGGGCTCTTTCGTGATGGCGAGTACCTCTTCACTCAACTTGAGATGATTGAGGAGTTTTTCGCTATGTCGCAGCTTGAAGCCACCCTCAGCGAGATAGGCAATCAAGAGTCGGAGCGGTGAAAATTTGGTGTACCAAAGTTGGAATGCTTGATGGAACTCGATGTCAACGGCGAGGTTCGGCTCAAGTGCTCCCGATGTGACAGATTCAATCCACTGCCGTTGCATCTTCTCGGTCATGACCTTGATCGTCACTGCTTCTTTAAACAATGCTTCCAGCTGTTGCAACGAGAACGGGAATGTGCGGTCTCGCTTCGACTCATTCTTGGCATCGGAGTGATCACGCTGCCATGCGTTAAACATGTTCCCAAGGGAAAAGATACGTTGTGTTGTCGTTTCAATCATCTTTCAGTCACCGAATAGAAATGCATTGGCTTGCGAATCCGAATCGTCGATTCGTTCAAAGGCACATGCGGAACAGCAGGCTCATTTGACTGCTGCACGGCTTGAACCGTATCACACCAGAGACGTCTGAACTCGACCATGCCTTTGACGTCAAAATTGCGTACTTCAAAGCCTCGTGCTTCCCGGTCGATGTCTTCACATCGGTTCAGCCAACGCTGAGTCAGATTCCACAGAAACTGCCTCATCAATCCGGCTTTGAGATTGTCGCCATTTGCAACAACGTCAATTCGTTCGTGCAGCAATTCAATTCCTTCTCGAACTGCAATCGCTCCCTGAACGAACAGTTCGAAATCCATGCACGCCAGCGCCTCGATGTGGTCGGCTTTCCATGAATCCGATTCACGCTCAAAGGCGTCCATTCGGTTGGAAATCACGTCAAACATTCGAGCACCCCAAAAACACGAATACCGCAAAAACGATGTTCCTAGTATACCGTTGTCTCCAACGCTGACACAACAGGATCACGAGTAGACCATTTTTCGTGAAATTTGGTCAGGTTCGGCTGGAAAATCGGCAAATTCGGATCCGTAGCCTGAGCGTCCGACGGGACATATCACCATGGGTGAGCTATCGGATTCTACGCAAAAACGCCCCCATCGTTTTTGGTAACGACCGATCCACTATCACTTGGATCGATCGAAATGTGGACTAACGAACGGCATGTTGTACCGGTACAACTCCGACTTTATCAATTGGTACAAATTCCTCTCCGCTCATCGGTTGGTAACCCTCAGGCCAACACCCTTCGAATGAAACCAGCAATCGCTGGCTCGGAGGAGCTGGCGGTCGATTCAATCGACTTACAGAGGCACTGACGCTCCCTGCACACTGCAATATCACTTGGCCCAGATCTTCAATCAAATATCGAGGCGCATAGCCGATGACAACACGATCGACAGTCTGAATCTGAATCGCAAATCCGGTTGCTGGGTTCGTGGCCTCGATCGCCACACCGAGTTGTTCGCCGGGCTGAAGAGAAAGGATGCGGGCCGCACCGTGCGGGTGAATGTGTCGCCAGCCGTGAAGGAAAAATTTGATCGCAAAATTTCCGCCGTCGGATCGTTCGACTTTGGGAAAGATCTCAAGATTATCGGTGGCCCGGCGGCCCTCGCTGACCGCCAGCACTTCGATGGGGTCAAAAGATTCATTGCCATTGGGTTCAAGGTCCAGACGGCGCAAATGCTCACGAAAACCTGGCCGGTTTACGTTCTGTAGCCTGTTCGCGAAGAATGGAAACAATTCCCCACTGATGTATTCCTGTTCTATCGTCGGAAAACTATCGAACGGCACAAAACCGCACTGCTCTGCGGCCTCAACAGCCCCCTGCAGGTAGCGGAATCGATATCGGCCTGTCAGCACATCCGCATCAAGTCGGCCCACGGGGAACCACCCCGACACATTCTGCGGATCTTTCCACGCCACGAACAAGGTTTTCATGGGGTCACATCACTTAACATCTGGCGAGTTACCTGGACCAGTTTGGACACGAATGCCCTTTGGGCCTCCGAAATCCACCCAGCCGGAATTCTGGAAAGGATACCATCCACGTTCTCTGAAGTCACGCTGTCTAAAGTAACTCCGGAGGATCGAAACAGTTCTGGATTGGAAACGGTCAGATAACGTACCAGATCCATCGGACAGAGAGTCTGCTCTCCCAGATCGGCCAAATATATTGCTCCTTGCCCTTTCGCGATGTAGACGTCTATTTGACACTGGTCAAGGATTCGTCGCCGCCGTTCATCCTTCATCTCACGCCCCAGCGAGGACGCATGGTCAAACGAAGCCGCAAGCCGATAAGTCACACCGGCCTTCGATTCGCGACGCAACAAGGCCCAGTTTTCATGATGTCGATCTGTGTTTCCGATCAATGCGTCCAGCACGAGATAGCCGGTGAATTGTCGCATGACTTCTTCACATGTCCCCTTGCAAACCTGCATGATCGCCTCGCGAATTCGCTCAAACGTGTGATCCGACGTCCGGCGTTTGCGATCCACGTCATAACCCATCACGCGACCAGCGATAATCTCGTTTCCGTGAACGACAACTTCGCCACTTGCCTGAACGTCCTTCGAAACCGTGCCTCGAATATCGCCGTATTCGGCAAGCTCAGTACGAGCACAGGGAACATGGATCAGGTCGGCCAACTCTTGAGCAATCTTCTCGGCGAGATGCTCCATTTTTTCTGCTTCCTGGCGTGGCTGCTTGAACAGCCATCGTCCCCCACCGGCAGTTTCAGTCGGGAACTGACACCAGAATTTGTCCTTTCCGCCCATCGGCTCGTCCTGGAGAATCATGTCGTCTGTGATACGAATGACGGGAAAAGGTTGGTGCTGCCCGCTCACAACTCGCCTCGAAACGCACGGTGTTGGAGGGTGGCGAACAGTGCGTCCAGTTCAGCCAGCGAAGTGCGGTGCGATGTTTTCAGTTGCTCCACCGCTGACACCCGCTGGGCGAATTCACGCTGCAAAGTGATCGCCGGAAGTGGAATGTCAAGACTTCGCAGCGTCGCCAGATTGATGTTCTTTTGCGCAGATTCCGGCGCGGAGTCCTCAAGTGCTTTTTGGAGGAATGACAACCAGGTGCGGACGTATTCAACAGTTGCGGCGTCTGCAGCCCGGAAGCCGACAATGCTGTCAGGAAAGCAGGCGCTGAAAGTCAGAATACCTGTCTTTGCAATGTTCGCTGCGATAGTAATGAGCAGCGTCCCCACCGGCCACATCTTGCTTTGCCGCAAGCCGATTTCAGAATACGTGCTCTGAAAGCCGCGAATGTATCCACCGCAGTTGGCGACATCGCCAGTCTGCACCAGTGGATACGGGCCGCCCAAAAGCTGTGGTGCGTTTCGAGGCCGATTTTTGGAGATGCCTCTGTCCAGCGTGCCGACATCGCTCAACTTTCTCAGCGGCCAGCCTTTCGGATTCGTCACAGGGTCGCCGAACATGTGGAGGAAGAGGGATTGTGTGAGTTCGTCGAGTTGGGCGAGGGCGGCGCGGCGTTTGGCCCGCAACGCATCCGCCCGGTCCAGCACCTCCGCAATCCGGCGCTGCGCTTTGAAAGTGGGAAGTGGGAGGTCGAAAGTGGAAAGTT
>JBDNHX010000133.1:0-19708 GCA_041688565.1 Planctomycetaceae bacterium | reverse complement strand
GCCGATCCGCGAGCATCACAGGAAGCCGCAGTTGCCGCCGCTGCGCATGACACGCTTGTCGCGCTCTTTCCTGCTCAGAAGGCCACATTTGACGCAAAGTATACGGCGTCACTTTCTTTGATTCCTGATGGTCGCTCGGAAACAGACGGCGTGAACGTCGGCCAGGCCATTGCTGGAATGATACTCGCCGCCCGCGCGGATGACGGTTCAACGAAATCGGTGAATTACCTTCCAGATACCCGACCAGGGCATTGGAATCCGACACCGCCGGCGTTCCAGAGTCCACTGTTGCCGCAATGGCCTCAAGTTCGGCCGTGGATCATGATCAACAACGCGCAATTCCGTCCGTCCGCCCCGCCGAGAATTACCAGCAGTGCCTACGCTGCCGATTTGAATGTGGTTAAGCAAATAGGCTCGGCGACCAGCACGACACGAACTGCAGACCAAACTAACGTCGCCTATTTCTGGGCTGGTGGCCCGGGAACAGCAACTCCGCCTGGCGAATGGAACGTGATCGCTCAGATTGCGGCAACTCAGAAAAATAACACTCTCGCACAAAACGCCCGACTCTTTGCGATGCTGGACACAACCCTTGCCGACGCTGCGATAGTAAGCTGGGAATCAAAGTATTTTTATGATATGTGGCGACCGGTGACAGCCATTCGACAAGCGAGTATCGACAACAATCCAGCAACTGTCGTTGATCCGAACTGGACATCGCTTCTTGTCACACCTCCGTTCCAGACATACACCTCAGGCCACAGTACATTCAGCGGAGCTGCCGCTGCGGCGTTGAAAGGCTTCTTCGGGACTGATCAGATGAGCTTTGTGGTACCATCAGAAGTTGCGGGTGTTCCGAGTCGTTCGTTCACCAGCTTCTCACAAGCCGCTGCCGAAGCCGGGATCAGCCGAATCTATGGAGGTATTCACTTCAACTTCGACAACGTCGCTGGACTGACATCCGGAAAACAGCTTGGTGAGTACGCAGTTCGCAGTTTCCGGAAGAACACTTATGAAGTCGCGACAGCGAATGTCTCGAACGGAGAACTGCTGATCACTGGCACTTCGAAGACAGATCGAATTGCCATTACGCTGACCAATAATTATTATTTCATCACGTCAAACGGACGAACTCTGGGCCAGTTTTTGGTATCGAACGTCAGAACGATCATCGTCAATGCCGGAGCTGGACAGAACATGGTACGTACGACTCGCGTGACTGTGCCGGTCCTAGTTTATGGCACTCTCGTTCCGACCCTCGCGAACGCAACCAAAACCGCCTCAACAACCATTGCAGCATCACTTATTGGCAACACAACGACGTTGAAAGCTCTCGATAATCTCTTTGCTGGCCAATTGCTGTAAAGCGATCGCAAGAGGCAGAAGTTTTTTAGTTCAACGGCTAGCCGTTAAACGCAGAATCGCAAAAGGGGACATCGTATTTTCTATAAAGTACGAATGTCTCCTTTTGCCTGTCTTCAGCATTCTGATCGGGCTTGGCGGCAACGACATTCTGGCAGGTGGTAATGGTCGAGATACTCTGGTTAGCGGATCAGGACTTGATGATTTGTACGGCGCAAGCAATGACGACATTCTGATTGCCGGCCGAACGACGAACGATAACAATGTTACGAATCTGAATACGATTCGAACGCAATGGATTTCATCCAGCTCGTATGCCACTGAAATCACTGCTCTGCGATCTGGTGTCGGCAGTCCGGCCGTTTCTCTGAAAGCGAAGACCAACGTTTTGAATGACGCTGAGAAAGATGATCCGCTGACGGACGGAGCTGGCCTCGACTGGTATTTCCGCACCGTCGACGACGCAATCACTGACTTGTTTGCGGGTGGAGGCATCGACGTGCTGTAAGGTGACGGGCAGAATGCAATGGACCCATTGAGCCTGAAACAATAGCTGCAATAGCCGATTCAACGGAAGGAAATCCGCTAGTGGTCTGTCACGCGTTAAATTTAGGGTTGACCATTGCTTGTACGACGGACTTCCAGTCCGTCGTACCCTAAAATTTAGCTGTGACAGACCACTAGCGTCTCAAGCTCAATTCCATGGGGTTCGGTAGGTTTGCTTCTGCCGTTCGCTTGACAGCCCTCGGCGAGCAGCTCGAGTCAGCCCACCGAGTGGCCTTCTCTGTTGTTTCCTATTCGGCAACAAGCGGGCCGTGCATTACTCACTAAGCCGAAGAATACATCAAAGGGGAATACACACAAAGGGGTCAGGAGTAAAGCCTGAGGGTCGCCGTGAATACGGGGCGCAGAAAGTCAATCTTATGCCAGAAATTGCGAACAAATCGCAGGTGCAGAGAATGCTCGGCCTGGCTAGACTGCGATTCCGCCGTTTGCTTCCGCGAGCTGCCAGGATCCTTCACTGACCGAAAGATGCGAGATATGAAGATGCACCGTCTTGTCCTGCCATTGTTGCTTCTCGTGATGGGGACAATCGTCCCGGCCCATGCCGAGAAGCCGGTCGATTTGGCAAGCGGGCTTAAGCCGCTGGCTTCCATTCTGGCGGGGCGGGAAGCGAAGTTTGATCTGTCGGGCAAAGTCGAAGTGCCGATCGATGGCCGGTCCCAGACAATCGACATCAGCATGGTCCGCTACGATGCCGAAAGCTTCGATCTGATGTTTTCGCATCCGGAATACGCAGTCACCATTCGCCGTCGAGCTGACGTTACGGCTCTCGCACTGCCAAAGCACGGAACCGTTTTTCTCGGCAAGGGCGAAGTCGCCAGCGAAGACAGTCTGAGCCCGGTGGCGATTGCCGAACGAATCATTTCCGATCATTCGAAACTCACCCAGTTGCGATTCGGCCTCGGCATCCTGGCTGCAGGTGACATTGAGGCGACTCTGCGGGGACTGTTGGCCAATGCGAAAGTTGAGCAGGACGCCGCCGGCACGTTCACAGCGGGAGGTGCAAAGATCTCATTCCCAGCGGATCAGACAATTGACGCCAAAGTGGACGGCGTGCATGTGTCGCTGACAACAAAGATGGAAGTCAGTGCTGCACCGTCTGCGACTGAATGGCCAGGGATGAAAGTCACCGAGCTCTCACGAGGAGAACTCGAACGGACACTTTTGCGCGGCGTGCGTCGCGCGACTGAAATCCTCCAGCCCGGTGATTCACTCACAAAACCTTCCATGAAGCCGCGTTCCACAAAAAACGGGGAACTGAAATGGGTGGATGGTCAGCGTGTCGCCGTGTTGTGGGGAACTCCGGAACAGATCGGGATGGCTCACGGTGAACTGTTGCCCGAGGAATCTCGCCGCTGTATTGAATCGGTCCTGTACAGCTTTGGAACGGCCAATGTTGTTCGTACAGGGCGATGGTTCCGTCACGATCTGGAAGAAGCGTACGCTCGCCTTTCACCTCATATTCCTGATCGACACAAGCGAGAAACACAGGCTCTGGCTGCGTCTTTAGGGCTTGAACCGGAGATTGTCGAAGTGCTGAACGTGTTTCCGGAGTTGTTCCACTGCTCTGGTTTTGCTGTGTTTGGTTCCGCTACGAAGGACGGAAAACTCTATCACGGACGAGTTCTGGACTATATGACGACCATTGGTCTGCAGGATGCGGCAACGACATTCATTGTTCGGCCTCAGGGTCAGATCGCCTTCGCAAACGTTGGCTACGCAGCTTTTATTGGCAGCGTGAGCGGCATGAACGCAGAAGCGATCTCCCTTGGAGAAATGGGCGGACGCGGTGAAGGCAAGTGGGATGGTGCTCCGATGGCGACCCTGATGCGCCGAGCTCTTGAGGAGTGTCATACGCTTGCGGAAGTTCAGCAGTTGTGGACCGAAAGTCCTCGCACCTGTGAATACTACTACGTCTTCGCGGACGGCAAGACCAATGAAGCCGTTGGTGTGTCAGCAACTCCCGAAGCGATCGAATTCATCAAGCCTGGACAGAGTCACGAACAGCTGGGTGAAGGGATCAAGGACGCCGTTGTGTTGTCAGCCGGCAGTCGTCTGGAAGAATTGCGACGTCGAGTTACCGAAAAGCATGGCAAGTTCGATGTTGAGCTGGGGCAGTGGCTGATGAGCCGTCCGGTGGCGATGGAGTCCAATCTTCACAACGTGCTGTTCGTTCCGGCAGATGGAGTTCTTTACGTTGCCAACGCCAGCCATAAGAAGCCTGCTGCCGAAACTCCGTACATGAAGCTGGATCTCAAGAAAATGCTGAGCGAGATTCCTGAAGAACTACCCGCAACCCGCGCTGCTGTGAAGTAGAGATCTCAGCGATCACCAGCGTCAACCATTGTCGCTTAGACATTCTTGTCCTGGATTGATCGCACGAACAAGTGACGGGCAGGAATGCCCATCTTACAGTGAAGCGGCGGGCGAAAGCTGCGAGGCATTTGAGAATCTTCCAAGCGCCAGGTCAACGATTCGCTCCGCGGCTTTGCCGTCGCCGTACGGATTCACATCGATCTGCATGGCTTCGTAGGCATCGCGGTTTGTGAGCAATTTGCGGACTTCGTTGAAGACTCGGTCCGGATCGGTACCAATCAGCTTTGTGGCACCAGCCGTTAATGCCTCTGGCCGTTCTGTCGTTTCGCGAGTCACAAGGACTGGCTTGCGAAGGGATGGCGCTTCTTCCTGGACGCCGCCGGAATCGCTCAGGATCAAAGTGGCCTGATCCATTAACCAGATAAACTCCGGATAGTCGGCCGGCGGAATCAGATGCACGTTGCTGCGGCCGCCGAGGATTTCGTGGACCGGGCCGCGGATGTTCGGATTGAGATGCACAGGGTAAACGTACTGGACTTTCGGAAACGCGTCGGCCAGTCGACCAATCGCCGTGCACAGATTGCGAATTCCGTCGCCATGGTTTTCACGTCGATGGGCGGTGATCAGCACCATCGGTCGGCCTGCTATCTCCGGGTGCTTTTGAATCCACGTGGCCGAGTTGGCTCGTTCCTGATGAACGGCCCACGTCAGCGCATCAAGGACTGTGTTGCCAGTGACGATGACATCATCCGACGAGTAACCTTCGCGCAGAAGGTTCTCGCGAGCCACCTCCGTGGGCGCACAGTGCAGCGCCGTTGTCAGCGAACAGACTCGACGATTGAACTCCTCCGGGAACGGGGAATCAATGCTGTCGGTTCGTAGCCCGGCTTCAACATGCACGAACGGTATGCGAGCATAAAACGCGGCCATGCTCGCGCACAGAGCGGTCGTGGTGTCGCCCTGTCCGACGATGCAGTCGGGCTTGGTTTCAGCAATGATGCCGGTCAGCATCTGCAAGCATCGAGCAGTCAGATCAGACAGCGTCTGGTTCGGCTGCATCAGGTTCAGGTCATGGTCGACTCGCAGGCCGAAGTACTTCACAACCTGATCGAGCATCTCGCGATGCTGTCCGGTCAGACACACGATCGGAGTGACCCTCGGATTCCTCTGCGCAGCCAAAACCAGCGGTGCCATTTTGATGGCTTCCGGGCGAGTTCCAAAAATACACAGCATGCGAAGTGACATAGGACGACCTTTAGATGAATGACCAATGACCAATGAGTCGCACGTTTGCACCACAGAGGTCACGGAGGAAACACAGAGGGAGGCCGAAAGTTTGACAGGTGATCATGCGACTCCGGGCCAAAAGCCCAACGAGGCGACAGTTCGAAGTGTGATCACCAATTCACAAACTGCCGGACCGTTGGTCCTTCTATTCTTTGTGGTTTCGATTCCTGGACCGTTGGCCCAGGCTATGTAAACGAATGGCCCGTTGGGCCGAAATCGCTATCGACGTGTTTCGTAGGCCGGACCGAACAACGTGAGTTTCGGCTTGTTCGTCTTTCGTTTGCCGGAACTCGCTGCGCTCGGTCCGGCCTACATCCTCTGTGCTCTCTGTGGTTCAACCTGTGATTCATTCATCATTCGGGCCTGGGACTTCTTTCAGCCAGCGCTTTGCGGCATCGGGGTTGAAACGATGAATGTCGATGTGAAATTTCTTTTGATGAGCGATGGAGGATGAGACTGGGACTTGATCGACCGGTTCGAAGATCTCCGGATGAGTCTTCACGAGGTTTCGCAGTTGCTGGGCGACCTCAATGGTTTGGAAGAATTGTGGATTCTCGAGGACCACAAACTTAGGGCTGGCTTCAATAACCTTCTCGACGATCTCGCGGTCGTTTTTGACATACTGCTGAAAGTCGGTCGAAGGCACACACAGAAAGTCGTACAGCAACTTATCTCCGCGAAGCACGCTGCGTGATCGAGTCGAATCCAGATGACGAATGTGATACGTAAAGTTGCCGTCCCACCAGCCGTCGAAGAAGATCTTATCGCCGGGTGATGATGACTTCAGAACCAGCTCTGCCGCGTTCGAATAACCTTCGACTCGATAGCTGTTCAAACTCATCGACCCATGTGCGGCCGCTGCGAATAGTAAAGCATACGCACCAATGGCGAGCGGCAGGGCGTGAGCCCTCCGAGTACGTCCGGGGTTACTCGGAGGGCTCATGCCCAACCGCTCGCCTGAAGCAATTCGAGTGAACAATCCGAGAATCACTTCCAGTCCGCTCACTGCAAAGAATGCCACACAAGGCATCCAGTAGATTGCGTGTCGAGCCCGAAGTTCTGCCAGCGGAGAAAATGTGACATAGGTCGCAACCATCAGCGCGACGAAGACGGAACTCTGAAGACGACGTTCACGACCCAGAGATGTCACAAAGCCCAGCACACACAGAATGGCGACCGGCCAGCCGGATTGTTCGACAAGAGCCTTTGGGTAGTACCATAGATTTTTCGCCGCCAGAAACGCGTTTGCCGTTCCATCTTCCGAACCGCCGACGGACTCAGCCGCCTGACGAACATGCAGATCGCCGGTCTCTTTGATGATCACCAGATACACCGGCCCAACGAGTACCATGGCGACGACGGAGGCGATGACAACATGACGATTGAACAGCTTCGTCCAGCCGCCTTGAAGCACAAACATTCCCAGATAAAACGGCAGCAGCACGGCCGCATCAAAGCGAGTCAACGCAGCCAGCGCCGCGGAGATAGCTGCGATGTACAAATGCCGTCTTCGAGTGCCTCGAAGCCAAAGGTCAAACTGATCCACAGAAACCATGACCAACGCCAATGCGGGCATCTCCAACATCACGTCTCGGCTGTAATCAAAGATCAGCGGCGCAATGGAGTACAAAATCGTCACGGCTGCCGCGCGGTCCTTGTCGACGACTCGCCCGGCCATCCGATACACGCACCAGCACGACACGACAAAGCTTAACAGGACCAGTCCTCGCGCGACTTCAACAGATGTGCCGAAGATCATCATGGCAACTCCGCAGACTCCATGAAACAGCGGCGGCCACACCAGCAATCCCAGCGCGGGATACTGTTCGTAGTAGCGTTCTGCGTAGTCTTTCGGATTGCTCAAATGACCGGTCGTAATCGTGTCGGAAAGGTAATCGCGAAAGAAAATCGACGTCACCACATGCCGATTGGAGTCTCCACCAAACACCGGCTCGACCGGCCGTGTACAAACCAGATGCAACACGATCGGCAGCGCAACAAGCAATAACGCTCTGCGAATGCGGTTGATGCGAGGTTCTGGTTGTTCGGGTGATGAGTTCATTTGCTTTTGGCGAGCGGCAGGGCGTCAGCCCTCCGAGTGTGTTTGAATCGCAGTTTTTGGATCATAGGTTGTGGCCGGTCTCCTGACCGCGCCACTGCCGTTGACCGCAGGTCTCCCCCAGCACACGCTAAGGCAGACCTTCGGTCGACGTTTCGGCGGGGTCATGAGACCCGCGTCGAACACTCTCCCGCATCGGCGGGGTCATGAGACCCGTGCCGAACACGTGTCGCTCGGCCGAGCGGTTTCATTGTTCATGGGCTTTTGGTCATTGGACATTCCGCCTGAAATGGCGGCCGCGTGATCTTTCATCGGGCGGATGTCGTAGTGTTTGCTCATCTGGTCAATCATCCACGCGACGAGTTCGACCTTTGGTTCCGCTGGACGACCCATGGCCGGGAAGAACGCCAGGTCCTTGTCGTCGTCGCAGCCCATGAAGTCGAGCGGATGCAACAACAGTGATGGTCCAATGCCTGCCATGCGGCACATCGTCAGTGCCAAGTTCCAGTAGGTCATCGCCGTGAGGCGTGAGAACTGCGCCAGGTACAGGATATAGCTGGCATGAATTGGCGATTTGAACAGCGGCATCGTTGTGACAGGGATTTCCGTCAACTGGCCTTCTGGAAAGTTCCAGGCGAATGGCTTGAGTGGTCGAAAGCCTTCGCTGAACTTGCCGAAGAGCTGCTTACGTTCGGCACGCTGCTCCTTCGTCAGCTTCGTCGACATGAAATAATACATGCGAGCGAGTGGACCGAGGTACGTGGGGAATGTCGAGCAATCGTATTTGTAGCCTCGACGAATCAGAATTTGCAGCAGCAGATCACAGAAGCTAAACCCGGGGCCTCGAAAGCCGATCGGGCATTGTCCAGTCACGCGCTCGAGGTGCTCTTCTGTCTTCGCCAGTTCGCTAACGAGTTCCTGTTCCGAATAAAGATGCAGCCACGGTTCGTGATTGAACGAGTGATTGCCGATTTCATGCCCGGCCGCAGAGATCGACGCCAGAGCTTCGAAATTTTCGTCGCGGGCGGCATCCTGACCGACCACGAAGACGGTCATCTTCAGATCTCGTTCGTGCAGCGCCTTCAGGAACCGCGGCACGACCAAGTCCAGATACGTGGGATACGCGTCCCAACCCGCGTCGCCATGAGTTTTCATGTACGACCACTTGTTGTCGAGATCGAGTGACAGGCTGGCGATAGGTTTCATAGTCGCAGGGTTTTCAGTGTTCGGTTTTTTGTTACTCGTTCCAGGGCTCCAGCCCTGGAACGCAATGCACGGAGGCTCAAGCCTCCACCGCGATCTGCAAGGCGGGAGCCTTGCGAGCAGTGCGTTCCGAGGCGTGAGCCTCGGAACGAGGATTCGTCGCCAGAGCTGCTACGAAATCGTTGGCCAGTTTGATGGTTTCGTTGACGTTCAGTGTTCCATTCACGATGTGAGCGGAGTTCAACGAGTACAGGCCTGGGACAGATGTCACTGTCGGCGGAAGGCGGTCGGAGTAGCCCAGTGTCGGCAATGCGAACACGTGCCGGACTCGAGAGACACGGAAGGACTTAACGTCGGCCAGAGAAACGTTCGGGTGCATTCGCTGCAGGCCGGTCAGGAACTCGTGTTCAATCTCCGCGTCGGATTTTTCGAACAGTTCATCATTCGGAGTCACATATCTCGGCAGATAAACGAGCGCATTTCCGCCGAGCTCCTTTTTATCCACAAGCGCAGTCATCTCAATCACAGCCGTAAACGGATAACCGGAGTCGGTGATATTCGTGACGTAGTACGGCGAGAGGCTCTTCGAAAGCAGGACCGAGGCACACACGATTCCGTGATAGCGAACGCCATCGAACAATTGTTTTTCAGCCGGATTCAGTTCCAGACAAATGCGACTCATGACCGGAGTTGGCAATGTGGAAACAACTCGATCAAAGACGCGGTCATGATCAGAAAAATGAACATTCATGCGACCATCAATCGTAGTACGTACGCTGCGAACGACGGAGTTGCACTGGATCTCAACGCCCAGCGTTTTCAGTTTCTTTGTGAACTGTTCGAGAATGTTTGCGTAGCCACCTCGGCAGTAGCCGAACATTTCCTTCTTTAAACCTGATCGGCGAGCGGCATACATTCGCGAGATCGTCGCCCAGATGAACGCGGCGGACGTTTCTCGCCAGCATTCGCCCAGCTTGCATCGCAGCAGCGGCAGCCACATCTTTTCGAACGTTCGTTTGCCCGAAAGCTTAGTCAGCCAGTCGCCGACCGTGATGTTCTCCAGCTTCTTCCAGTCTTTCACGCGAGCCGCATAGGCGATGGTGCCACCCAATCGCAGCTTGTCGATCATCCGCAGTGGCGGAAACTTCAGGAACTCGACGGTGTTGGACATCGAGTGCATCGTGTTGTCGGTAAAGAAGCCAGTCTTCGTTTCGACCCATTCCATCTGGTCGTCGAGTTCCAGTTCTTTCAGCACTTCGCGAGTGTGCATGTCGGACATGAGCGTCACGTGGTAGTGACGGTCCCACGTGCAGTCACCAATCTTCCACGCGTCTGCGAGACCGCCCAGATTCTGACGCGATTCAAGCAGAGTGACCTTGTGGCCCTGCTGCGTGAGTCGAAGTGCCAGTGTCATTCCAAGAATGCCGCCGCCAAGAACTGCGAAGTGTTGAGTGTTTGATGTCATGGTTTTCAGTTTTTAATAGTAACTCGTTCCGGGGCTCAAGCCCTGGAACGCAATGCCTGGAGGCTCCAGCCTCCGGAGCAACTCGCAAGGCTGGAGCCTTTTGAGCAGTGCGTTCCGAGGCTGGAGCCTCGGAACGAGGAAAAGTGGCAGTCCTGCCCGGCAGGCAGGACCTACTAAACGGCAACGGACGATTCCACTTCCGTCACCACATGTCCCTGGATAGAATAACTTCGACCGCAATGGCAGGTGGCTTCGACGGGAGTTGAGTTGTCGCCGTCGGAGAATCGATGAATGGGTTCGCCGCAGCGGCAGACGACACCGATGACTCGGGCTGGTGTTCCGATCGCAAGACAGAAATCCGGAACGGACTTCGTCACGATCGAACCCATGCCGATCATCGCCCAGCGGCCGATTTCCAGATTGCAGCCAACGATACAACCGGCTCCGATGGTCGCCCCTTCGCGAACCACCGTAGCCAGAGTATGTTCATCAGGATCCGACGAACGCAGCTCCTTCAAATCCGGAGTTGTCGCTCGTGGAAACCGATCGTTTGTAAAGATCGTCCCCGCGCTGATCATCACACCGTCTTCGATCGTGACGCCGTTGCAGATATAAGCGTTCGAGTTAATCTTAACTCGATTGCCAATCTTCACGTCGTAGGCAATCGTCGACTTGCCTCCAACCAGACACTGTTCGCCAAGCACCGCGTCATGCCGAATATGCGCGCTGTCCCAGACGGAGGTTCCTTCGCCCAGCTGGACGTTGGATTCGATGATGGCGGTTGGATGAATGCGGGGCATGGGAGAATGACCAATGTCTAATGCAAAATGACCAATGAAATCATCTCGTTCCAAGGCTCCAGCCTTGGAACGCACTGATCGCAAGGCTCCCGCCTTGCGAGTCGCTGTGGAGGCTGGGGCCTCCTGGCATTGCGTTCCAGGGCTGGAGCCCTGGAACGGGTAGTTAGTGACTTACAACATGTGAGTCGGCTGCGTTGCGGCGGAACTGGGAAGGAGGGACTACCTGGTGCCATTTTTCGGATCGCATAGCGGCGTAAGCGGTTTCGATGACTCGGACAGACGCGATGGCATCGATCGGAGTGATAATCAGTTCTTCAGTACCACAGATCGCCCCGCCGAAGTTCTTAATCTGGTTGCCGAACGCGGCCACTTTGTCATAGCCGTTGCCGAAGACAGTCCAGTCCTTTTGGTCAGCCAGCTTGTACTTGGATTCTTTCCAGCCGACGGACAGAGTTCCTTTGGAACCGTAGATGCTGATGAAGTCAGCTCGGACTTTGTTCAGACTCCATGACAGGTCGATGTTGCCCATCGCGCCGCTTTCGGTGCGAGCGAAAATCAGAGCCGTGTCTTCCACAGGCAGATTCTGAATCCGCTTACCTTCAACAACCTGCAGTTCGGTAATATTGCCGAGCAGGAAGCGCAGAATGTCGACCGAGTGCGTGCCGTTGTCGATGAGAACCCCGCCACCGCTGATCGCGGGGTTGCTGTTCCAACGCCTGGACATGTCACAGAAACCGGCGAACGTGTTTTCGTAAAGAATGATGTCGCCCAGAATTCCTGAGTCGATAATTTCGCGGGTCTTCTGGACGTCAGCCACGAAGCGGAACTTCGAGCCCATTGAGAAGACGACTCGACATCGCTGAGCGGTTTCCGCCATACGAATGGCTTCGTCTGTGCTGATCGCCAGCGGCTTTTCGCACAGAACATGCACGCCCTGCTCCATCAGGCGGCAGCAGATGTCAGGATGGGTTGAAGGCGGCGTGCAGACGATAGCCGCCGTTGGTTTCAGTTCGGCGATCATCTTGTCGACATTGTCGTAGGCAGGAACGTCGCACAACCTGGCAACCTCCTGAGCCGATTCGAGTCGAATGTCGGCGACTCCAACGATCTGGTAAGGCAGACCCTGAACAAAAGCCTGAGCATAAGATCGTGAAATCCCGCCGGCTCCGATGATGACAAAAGTTGGTTGAGTACGAGCGATCATGAGAGACTCCCGCGGAGGTAAATGATAAAGAAAACCAAACTCGTTCCAGGGCTCCAGCCCTGGAATGCAATGCCAGGAGGCTCCAGCCTCCCGAACGCTACGCAAGGCAGGAGCCTTGCAAGCAGTGCGTTCCGAGGCGTGAGCCTCGGAACGAGAAATTCGTTCTCACTTCACCAGTTCTTTGGCTGTCAGAGACAGCACGGCACGGCGAATATTGGTCGACAGATACTGAATGTGCTCATCGGTGTACTTCTCATTCCATGGCAGGACGAGAACATGTTCGAGAGCGTTCCAGGTGCCTTCGAAGTGGCAGCGGCTGTAGTCGGTCGCTTCTGGGCGAGCCAGTGTGAACGGCCAGCGGCTGGTGCCGAACGTCACTTGATTCTTGATCACGATGCACTCGAAGGCAGGCTTCTGGATGTACCGCGGAGCACACAGAATTCCGTAGTCCTTCAGAGCAGCTCCCAGAGCCACCGTGCCGCCTGGAATTACGGTTTCGTCGACTCGCAGGCAGTACTTCCAGAACGTGTGAACGCTGTTTTCGGTGATCACAGGAGTTTCAATTCCTGGCAGGCCGGACAGTTCTGTTGTCAATGCCGCCGCAGTACGGACGCGTGATTCAACAACAGCATCAAGCTTGTCCAGCTGAGCCACAGCCACTGCACCCAGCAGTTCGCTCATACGATAGTTGGGAGCGATGAAGTAGTGGTCCGGTTTTGCATCGCCGTATCCCCATGCCTTGTTGATGAACAGATAGATTCGGCGAGCCAGCTCTGGGTCGTTCGTCGTGACGATACCGCCTTCGCCGGTCGTGATATGCTTGCCCTGCTGCAGACTGAAGCTGCCGACGGCTCCGAATGTGCCGACGTACTGATCTTTGTAGGTCGTCAGGAAGGACTGTGCACAGTCTTCGATGACTGGAATGCCGTGACGATTCGCCAGCTCCATGATCGGTTCCATGTCGCATGGGTTGCCGAACAGGTGAGTGACGATGATCGCTTTGGTCTTTGGGCTGATGACCTTCGCGATGGAATCCGCGGTCACGTTGTACGTATGAGGATCAACGTCGCAGAAGACCGGAATCGCGCCCTGATAGATGATCGGCGTGATAGCTCCCATGTCGGTGATGGACGTCGTGATAATTTCGTCGCCCGGTTCGGTATCCAGAGCAGCGATCGCACAATGAACGGCCGCTGTTCCGCTGGAGCATGCATAGGCGAACTTCGCTCCGATCTTTGCCGCAAACTTTGTTTCCAGCTGTTTCACGAAGTTGCCCTTCGTGCTCGTCAAGGTTCCGGACGCCAGACACTGTCGCACTGCTTCCAGTTCTTCAGGTCCAAATGTTCGTCCGGTTGCGTCCTGGTCAGATGGCAGTGTGATGCGATTCGTCATGGGTCTCGGGTCTTTCGGAAAGGAAGTGATCAGTAGACAGGTTTCAGGTTTCGGTGTTCAGTTCGTTTAACGGCAAGCCGCAGGCGATGCGTTTCGCGGCGTGCACGCATGCAGGCGCCTTCGGCTTGCCGTTAAACGATTATTTCTTCACCGCTCCATGCGGTACTCGCTGCCTATCGGCAACCACTTTCGTCAGCAGCCGCAGATGGCTCAGAATCGTTTTGACGGTCTTCATCTTCGAAAACCCGAACAGCCGGACCTCAAGAGTCGCTGGATGTTCGACAATTTTGCGTCCGTGCAGGCTCAACTGAGCGGCTAGTTCTGCAGTGCCCAGGAAGCCGTTCTCCACCAGCGGCAGATCGACAATCTGCTGCTTGCGGTAGATTCGAAAACAACTGGTCCACGTGGCCAGCTTTTGTTTCAGCAGTCCCCGATACATACAGGACAGCGAATGCGACAGCAGCAGACGCCAGCCCGGTACGTTGCTGACTTTACCATCGCGGTGATAGGGCGATGCTGTCACCATGGCGACGTCATGCTTCATCAGAGGAAGCATGTTCTGCAGTTCGTGTGGATCGTAGGAACAGTCGGCATCGATCGAAGCCACGATCTCTGTCGAAGCTGCGTTGATGCCGGTCAGAATTGCTGCGGACACTCCCTTGTTGGTTTCATGTCGTACGATCTGAATGTCCGAGTCATTGCCAAACAGGGAATGAAGGACATCCCACGTCGTATCGCTGCTGCAATCGTCCACAAACAGAATCTTCAGATCCCATTCGCGGGTCATTTCATGCCGCAGCGACTGCATCGTACGGTGCAGATAAGGCAGCGTTGATTCTTCGTTGTAACAGGGAATCACAAGAGTCACAGCCGGACGTGCGGTGGCTCGGGACCCCGGCTGTCTGACGGTTGAAGCATGATCCAGTTTCGCACTGGTCTGTTGTGCCAGTCGTCGACTTGCGATCTGGTGCGAGCTGATGCTGCCGGAGCGTTCATTGAGGCTTTTCAGCGGACTGCTGTTGAGCTTTGCGTGTTCTGCGATCGACGTGAACTGCGCGGACTGCAGATATTGCGGAAGCAGAGTGCGGTATTTTCCAAGGTTGCGATAATGGCGAATCTGCGTCAGCCGATTCATCATGCTCAACCGTGGCTGGTCGTCATCCAGTTCCCAGACCTGGAAGTACATGACGAATGGCGCTTGTTCGGTGGCCTGCCATTTCTTAATGGCGTTCTGCATCATATTGTCAGGCAACTGACGCAGATAATTCCCGCCGGCAATCGGCATCCAGGCTCCAGCCATGGGCATCGTGGACGGAGGGATTTCCAGAAGACTTCCGTTCTCACATTGGTGCTCGTGGATAAATCGTCGCCATGGCTGCAGCATGAAGTCGCGGCGGCGTGGCATCAGACTGGAGTCATAGCTGTACCCGGCCTCCTGCAGCTCATTGAGAAATCCCAGATCTGACTTCTTCAGCCATCCGTCGGACAGCCGAAACCCGGTTACTTCCTGACCGATCGTGTCTTCCAGAAGTGCTTTGGACCGCACAAGATCTTCGTGACGTGCCTTCGGCGACACCTTCAGCAGAGGCTGATGCAGAAACCCGCGACTGGCAATTTCGTGACCGCCTGCAGCAATGCGGCGGACGAGTTCCGGATACCGTTCGGCAATCCAGCCCAGCACAAAAAAG
This sequence comes from Planctomycetaceae bacterium, assembly GCA_041688565.1. Classification (GTDB taxonomy): domain Bacteria; phylum Planctomycetota; class Planctomycetia; order Planctomycetales; family Planctomycetaceae; genus SXXK01. The sequence continues at coordinate 4,368 of JBDNHX010000133.1, read as the reverse complement.
GTGGCGTGAGTATGCTGTTCGGCGAGCAACTGCAGAGTGTCTTCGGTGTTCTTTTCCAGTCGTGATTCGAATCGGTACCAGTTGCGAGGACTGATGTACTGATGAAAAACCCCTGCCTGGAAATAGTCTTCAAGGTTAATGGTGAGGATCTGAACGCGCGCAGTGTCTGTTACTCGCGATGAGGCGAGCATTTCGTTCCGAACAACGGCGGAGTTTTCCTTCACCAGCATGATACGGTCGCAGATTAGAACGGGGGTGTGCAGCGGATTTCAGACATTTGTCTCTTTAGCGATTCATCCAGGGACTTCGAAAACGTAGTTCCGATGTGCAGCCGCGATGTGAATTTAGGGGGCTCGGGGGAAGTTCAACGTGCCAAAGGGGGGAATTGCAGGGCCTTTAGGAATAGGATCGATTAGTCGGACTTCAGTCGCCGCCGGCTTTGGACGCATGAAATGCGTAAAAGTGACAAAACCGATACGATCTGACGCGACCTTGTTCTCTCAGAATTGCTCCGGGTGCAAGTTTGAGACAGTTTGTCGGGAGCTCGGTGGGCGCGCGACGGGAATTCGAAACGCTGCGCCGGGGATTGGGTGGTTGATTTCGTTCGTCATATTTGGAGGAAGTTTGTCTTGCTCACCATTGGTCCTTATCGACTGGAACTTCCAGTCGTCCAGGCGGCGCTCAGCGGCTACAGCGACTGGCCGATGAGGGCTCTTGCGCGGCAGCTCGGTGCGCCCTACACGATCTGCGAAGTTATGACCGACTCCTTTGTCAGTTCGCTGCGGGACCGGGCGAAGACACGCCACCACTTGTACATTGAGGATGCCGACCATCCGGCCGGTGCGCAGCTGATGGGGTCAGAGCCTGACGAGTTTCCGGCAGCCGCGAAGAAGCTGGTCGAAGCAGGCTTCGATGTGGTGGACATCAATTTTGGTTGCCCGGCCAAACGATCGGGCGGTCGATGTCGCGGTGGCTATCATCTTGGCCAGCCGGATGTCGCGATTGAGATCCTGCGGCGCGTTCGGGATGCCGTGCCAGCGGCGGTTCCGGTCACTGTGAAAATGCGGCGCGGGATCGATGACACTCAGCAGAGCCGTGACAACTTCTTCCGTATTATTGAAGCTGCGTTTGAACTTGGTGTTGCCGCCGTGACCGTTCACGGGAGGACGGTGGAGCAGAAGTACGTCGGCTCCAGTCGCTGGTCGTTTCTCAAAGAGGTGCGGCAACAGTTTCCCAACCGAACATTGCTGGGCAGCGGCGATCTTTTTACGGCAGCCGACTGCGTTCGCATGCTGCAGGAAACCGGCGTCGATGGAGTCACGGCTGCACGTGGATCAATTGGCAATCCGTGGATCTTTGCTCAGTCTGCCGCCCTGCTCCGGGGTGAACCGCTGCCGGCGGCTCCGACTGTTCAGGAGCAGCGAGATGTATTGTGTGAGCATTTTCGCCTTGCGGAAAAAATCCTTCCGGCCGATCAGGTTTCCAAGCAGCTTCGAAAGTTCTGCATTCATTATTCGAGCTGGCATCCGGAAGCTGCGGCGGTCCGCAAGGCGTTTATAGCGGTTCGTAATGCTACGGACTGGATGCAGGTGATTGCGGTTTGGTATGCAGACGAGCGACCGGGTCAGTATCCGGCCGATCCTGGGAACACGGGCAACAGTGATTGCTCGTAGCGCTGCTGTTTTGGGGCTGTGAATTGGGGCTGCGTATCCCAAGGTGCTGACTTGGGCGAAAATAAGATTAATTATCATAACCCGCAGCGTCAGCGAGGGATCTATTGGCGCGCCGGCGAAACGCCACAACCCAATCCCTCACTAACGTTTTGGGTTGTGAAAATGGAAAAGGTGAAACGTCAACTCGGGGGCGTCTCAGCCGGTTTGCGGCAGGTCGAGAAGATTGGCGAACCGTTCGAGAACAATGGCTTTCAGAGGAGCAAATTCCGGTTTGTCGAAGCGGCCGTCATCCACCAGATCCTGCGCCATCCGGCGAGCCACCTGAAGAATACTCAGATCGCGCACAGGATCGGCAACTCGCAGCGGCATCGCACCGCTTTGACGCAGGCCGAGAATATCGCCCGGGCCGCGAAGCTCGGCATCTTTCTCCGCCAGCTCAAATCCGTCTGAAGATTTCTCCAGCGCCGTCAGTCGTTCAACCGCGTCCGGCATTTCGGTCGTCGACAGTAAAAAGCAATAACCCTGATAGCTGCCTCGACAAATACGGCCTCTCAACTGATGCAGCTGCGCCAGGCCAAAACGATCGGCCTGCTGGATGACCATGATGGTCGCATTGGGAACGTTGACGCCCACTTCGATGACGGTTGTGGAAATCAGAACATCTGTTTCATGATTTCGAAAACGATCCATCACAGCGTGACGGTGTTCGCGATCCATGCGACCGTGAAGCAGATCAATTCGCAGGCCGGAAAGCTCCGTCTGGCCGAGCAACCGAAACACGGCTTCCGCAGATGCCGCATCGTCATCAGCTTTCTCTTCAACACGCGGACAGACAACATACGCCTGCCGACCTTTCTGAATCTGCTGGCGAATGAAGTGCCACATCTTTGCCTGTTCGGGCGTATCCAGAATGCGGGCCGTGACAACCTTCTGACGACCAGGCGGCAAATCACGAATCACCGAGACATCCAGATCACCGAATTGCGTCAGACAAAGACTGCGCGGGATCGGAGTCGCGGTCATCACCAGCACATGAGGACTGCGGTTCTGACTGGTAAAGCTGGCACGCTGACGAACTCCGAAGCGATGCTGTTCGTCGATCACAACCATCGACAGGTTGGCAAATTTGACACTGTCCTGAATCACGGCCTGAGTTCCAATGATCAGCTGAGTGCTGCCGGAAGAAATGCCTTCCAGAAGCTCGCGACGTTTGGCTGCGGGCAGACCGCCCAGCAGCAGGCCGCGCTGAACTCGACTTTCCGCCAGCAATTCTTCAAACGTTTCCCAGTGCTGAGTTGCCAGGACTTCTGTGGGCGCCATCAACACCGCCTGATGCCCGGCCGCGATCGCCGACAACATTGCATACACGGCCACCGCGGTTTTTCCGGCTCCCACATCGGCCTGCAAAAGCCGGTGCATCGGATGTGGCTTCAGAATATCAGCGGCGATCTCACGCACCGATCGGTCCTGGCCTTCGGTGAATCGAAAGTCAAACAGGCGGCGGATTCGTGCGTCGATTTTCGCTGTGACTTCAATCGGATCGGCCTTCAGCGTTCGTCCCCAGGTTCGACGACGTAAAGCCAGTCCCAGCTGAAATTCGAAGAGATCGTCGAGCAGAATCCGATAGCGACCGGCTTCCCATTGCTTCACGGAATTCGGCAAATGCAGCCAGCGCAGAGCGGTTGGCAGGTCAGGCAGGCGATGCTGAGTTCGAAACGACTCAGGCACCGGATCAGGGACAAGAGCCGCGAAGTCTTCGACTGCGGAACGCACCATGCGCCGCATCGAATCCATTTTGATGCCATCGGTCAGCGCATAACGCGGAAGAACTCCCGCTGCGTTTTCGATGTCGTCGTCAGGCGCCAGCACGTGAACTCGCGGGCCATTGAATTCCCAGCGTCCGGCTTTGCGCTGCGGCTTGCCACTGAAGATGACATGTTCATTGTCGCGAAACTTTTTGAACATCCACGGCTGATTGAACCAAAGTCCTCGCACAAAGTGGCCGTCGCAATCCAGCAGGATGCCAATCAGAGTGCGTCCGTTGGACAGTTGCCGAACATCTCGATCGACCACAAAACCATGGACCGATTGTTCGACGTCGGCTTCCAGTTTTGGCACGGGCCGCAGATCGCTGAAATCGTTGACGGCATGCGGTACATGAAATAGGAGATCGCTTGCGGTGAGGATCCCAGGATTTTTCAGCAGTTCGGCCCGCATGGGTCCCACTCCGCGCACAAACTGGACTGGTGTCATCAGCTTTTCGGCGGATGATGAGTCTGGCGGGGTGGAAGTTTCGGGAAGGGGCTCGTCCATGGCGGAAGAATATCGAATGCCGGAAATCAGTGCGACTGGTATTCACAATCAGCGTGAACTGCGTTCGATCACCTTCATCAGAACCTGCAGATCCTGTTGAACCAGCCGAAAAGCGGTGACCGCCATGCCAAATCCAATGGCTCCTCCCGCGGCCAACTGGACAAGAGCGGCGCGGCGATCAAGGCCGCTGAGAGCCAGAATAGTCACCGCCAGCATGGGGACGGACGCGGCCAGGATCAGGTGAAACCAGCTGGCTCGCGCCAGGTTCTTCAGAGCTGGCAGCTCATCGGCGGAGATCGATTCCCAACGCACCAAAGCCGGATAAAAACATCGCAGCGCCATCAGTGACACGGCAAAGAACGGATAGGCAGCCGCGATCAGG